>JBDRGC010000490.1:0-17500 GCA_043818215.1 Chloroflexota bacterium
ACACTTGTACCTGCGTCCAAGTGCAGGTGTAACGCGGATACAGCGAATCACCGCGGATTTTATAAAAAAAATAAAATCCGCGTAAATCCGCGTCACACCTGCACTTGCCGCAGGTACAAGTGTCCGCGTTCTATCGAAGCAGCTTTCAGCAGCAGCCTGAATTCGACGGAACAGTATCCCCCTGCGGGATGGTATAATCCCCGGCGAGGAGTCACTATTTATGTTTGATCTTAATCCAGCCACACTAATAGCAAGAATACTTGTTTTACTGACCGCTTTTTCGGTGCATGAATTCGCTCACGCCTGGATGGCGGATTATTTCGGCGATGATACACCGCGCATTAATGGCCGCCTGACGCTCAACCCCATGGCACACCTGGACCCTATGGGTTCATTGATGCTCATTTTAGCCGGTTTCGGGTGGGCCAAACCTGTACCTGTGAATCCCTACGCTTTACGCCGCCACTCCCCTTCGGCGATGATGTGGGTTGCGCTTGCCGGCCCGCTTTCGAACTTTGTGATGGCTATCGTCGCGACCATTCCCTTCCGGCTGGGATTGTTTTCCATGTACGATGCTTTTATGGTTGCGGGCCAGTTCCTGCCAACACTGCCCCAACTGTTAGTGGAATTCGTCTATATCAACCTGGTTTTGATGCTGTTCAACTTGATTCCCCTAGCCCCGCTGGACGGCGAAAAGGTTGTCGATTATTTCTTACCTCCCTCGGGGTCTGATTTTTTGGCGAGTATCCGCCCCTACGGTCCGATGATCCTGCTCTTGCTGTTCATCGCTGGGCCGTATTTGGGTATCAATATTTTGGGCTGGATATTGGGGCCTCCAATACAATTCTTATTCAACATTTTGATGGGATGAACGCCTCACATATCCGATACCGCGTTCGACAGTTTTGGATTGCTTTGGGGGCAACCCGACTAAATACCAGCGATCTGGAACCAGCTCGAGCGATGCTGACGACCAAACAAATGGCTCTCTTCACCCGTTTACAAGCCAGCGAACAAATCCACGGGCTGCGTGTTTTGCAGATGCTCCGGGCACAGGGGGAATCGCATCCAGACTTGATGGCCGCGGCTTTGCTGCACGATGTTGGAAAATGCCGCCTCCCCTTGCGCCTGTGGGAACGTGTGCTGATTGTGTTGGGAAGGAGGTTTTTCCCAGAACGCGTAAAACGCTGGGGAAACGGAACCCCGCGCGGGTGGAGGCGTCCCTTCGTGGTTGCGGAGTGGCATCCCCGCTGGGGGGCGGAGATGGCCCGTGAAGCGGGAACATCCCCGCTCGTGGTTTATCTGATCCGCGAACATCAAACTGACCTCCCGGCAGAGGCGCTGGATTCATTGGAAGGCCATCTGCTGTCGTTGCTTCAGAAAGCAGATAATCAAAATTAGACGAGGAATCTATGAGTATACAAATCACTATTATTGGTCTGGGGCAGATCGGCGCATCTATTGGACTGGCCCTGTCCGAACACTCCGATGCAATCTTGCGAGTGGGGCACGATTGGGATATAGCTGCCGCCCGGCAGGCGCGTAAAATAGGCGCGGTAGATAGGGTTACGCCCAATCTCAAATCTGCGGTAGAAGATGCCGACTTGGTGTTGCTCACGCTGCCGATGGATCAGATTCAGGAAATGATGGAGGCGGCTGCCCCCTGGTTGAAAGAGAGCGCCGTGGTAATGGATACTGCGCCCATCAAGAGTGCTGTGGCAGTCTGGGCGAAGGAATTGCTCCCCAAAGGCCGCAGCTATGTGGGACTGACCCCGGTGCTCAACCCGAAGTATCTGCACAGCGATATAAGTGGCATCGCCGCAGCCCAGGCAGATCTCTTCCATGATGGCATGTTGGGGATTGTCACCGCCCCGGGCGCCGATTCGGGCGCCATCAAGCTGGCCGCCGACCTGGCCCATTTACTCGGCGCGGCTCCTCTGTTTGCCGATTTGTTCGAGATGGACGGGCTGATGATGAGTACCCACGTTGTGCCACAGTTGATGAGCGCGGCCTTGCTCAACGCTACCCTGGATCAACCCGGCTGGCGCGAGGCCCGCAAGGTGGCCGGGCGTGCCTACGCAGAAGTCACTGCTCCGGCAGCGCACCTCGGCGAGGCGGGTGCTTTGGCGGCCTCGGCTTTACACAGTCGAGAGAATGTGCTCCGCATTCTCGACAATGTAATGGCTTCTTTGCAGGCTTTGCGAGATGATATTCATCGAGATGATATCGAAGCTCTCACCGAAAGGCTGGAGCATGCTCTTGATGGACGCAAACATTGGTGGCAAGCACGCCAGGAGGCCGACTGGGCTTCCGAGGGTAAGCCTAAAACGGATATGCCTACGGCGGCGAGTATGTTTGGCAATATGCTTGGTTTTGGGCGCAAGAGGAAGAGAGATTAGAGATTAGAGATTAGAGATTAGAGATTAGAGATTGGAGATTGGCTAATCTCCAATCTCCAATCTCCAGTCTCCAGTCTCCAATCTCCAGTCTCCAATCTCCAATCTCCAGTCTCCAATCTCCAGTCTCCAATCTCCAGTCTCCAATCTCCAATCTCCAATCTCCAGTCTCCAATCCCCAATCCCCAATCATGTCATATTATTGCTACATCCTTGAATGCGCCGATGGCACTTATTACACTGGCTGGAGCACTGACCCGGAGCGCAGGCTGCGCCAACACAACGCCGGGAGAGGGGCGCGTTACACCCGCAGCCGCGGGCCTGTCCGGCTGGTGTTTGTCGAGCAGCAGCCCGACCGCTCGACAGCGATGAAGCGCGAAATTGCTTTGAAATGTTTGCCCCGTGTGCGAAAGCGCGCATTAGTTGAATCCTATCAGCAGAGATTAGAGATTGGAGAATAGAGATTGGAGATTTTACTACAGGGAATCTCCAATCCTTAATATCTAATCTCCAATCTCCAATTACCAATCCCCAATCACTACCCGAGGTGAAAAAATGAGTACAAAACTCCAATGGCTCGACGAAGAACTCCAAAACCTGCACGACGCGGGGCTGTACAACCATATCCGCACGCTGGGATCACCCCAGGGGGCCTGGCTGGTTGTGGATGGCAAGCGAGCGCTCAACTTTTGCTCGAACAACTATTTGGGATTGGCAAATCACCCCCGGATCGTAAAAGCTGCCAGAAAGGCAGCCAAAAAATACGGTGTCGGCCCTGGCGCCGTGCGCAGTATCGCCGGCACCATGGATTTGCACGTCAAATTAGACCAGCGGCTGGCAGCCTTCAAAGGCGTGGAATCGGCTATCACCTTCCAATCTGGCTTCGCCGCTAATTTGGGGACTATCCCCGCGTTGGTGGGCAAGGAAGATGCTATTTTTTCCGACGAGTTGAACCACGCCAGCATTATCGATGGCAGCCGCCTTTCAGGGGCTAAGATCATCCGCTACGCCCACTGCGATGCCGAAGATTTGGAAAAGCAGCTCAAGGAACACCGCGCCAACTACCGGCGAGCCATGGTCATCACTGACGGCGTTTTCAGCATGGACGGAGATGTGGCCCCGCTGAACAAGCTCTACGCCGTCACCCAGAATTACGATGCTATTTTGATGGTCGATGACGCCCACGGCGAGGGAGTGCTGGGCCGCGGCGGACGTGGTATCGTGGACCATTTTGACCTCCACGGCAAGGTGGATGTCGAGGTGGGCACGATGTCCAAGGCCTTTGGCGTGATGGGCGGTGTTGTGGCTGGGAATCCTAAAGTGGTCGAGTGGCTGCATCAACGCGGCCGGCCCTTCTTGTTTTCATCTGCCATGACCATCCCCGCTGTGGCAGCCTGTATCGAAGCGGTGAATATATTGGAAGAATCCACCGAGTTGGTGGACAAGTTGTGGGCCAACGCCGAGTACTTCAAGGCCGAGATGGGTAATCTGGGCTTCGACACCGGCGCAAGCGCAACTCCTATCACCCCGGTCATGCTCGGTGAGGCTCCATTGGCGCAACAATTCAGCCGGGAACTCTACGATGCCGGGGTGTTCGGCATGTCGATTGGATTCCCCACTGTGCCGCGCGGCAGGGCACGCATCCGTGTGATGATCTCCGCCGCCCACGAGAAGGAAGACCTCGATCAGGGGCTGGATGCTTTTGCCCAAGTCGGGCGCAAGCTGGGCGTGATTTAGGGATGGTGAAGCGTGGAGCGTAATCCCATAAACTGTCATACCGCAAGGGTATACCCTTTGGTATTGCGAGGCACGAAGCAATCTCCTCCTGCAAAGTGTGAGATTGCTTCGTCACACAGAACGTTCCTCGCAATGACAAATACTATTATTATCACGCCTCACGTTTCCCACTCCGCTACGCTTCGGGGACTGCGTCACGTTTTACGTTGACACGAGTGAGTAGTAGCGTATAATTCACCTGCCGTTTAATTAATCAGAACAAAGGAGGTGGTGGCATAAATAATTGTGTAAGTCAGCTTGTTCGTATAACTCAACCCTAAGTAATATCCTTTAAGGAGGACGAAGTAATGAAGAACAAACCCCTGTTTATTCTATTAGCTCTATTAGTGATGGCCGGCATGCTTCTGACAGCTTGTAAGCCCGCTGCTGAAGAACCTGTGGTCGAAGAACCTGTGGTTGAAGAGCCGGTCGTAGAAGAAGTGGCTTTCGAAGGCAAGATGGTTGAAGCTCCCGATTGCGATTACGGCGGCAAGATCAAGTCGATTGTTGCAGTTGATGCATACACCGTTGAATTTACGATGTGCAAGCCTGATCCTGCCTTCCCCGCAAAAGCCGCCTTTACTCCCTTCGGCATCTACGCTGAAGAATGGTTGATGGCCAATGCCAACGAAGCTAACCAAGAGACCCTTCTCTCAGCTCCTGTCGGCACCGGTCCCTTCATGCTTGAAAATTGGGCACGCGGCGAGAGCATCACCTTCAAGGCCTATGACGGTTACTGGGGTGACAAGCCTGTTTATGACACCCTGGTTTTCCGCTGGGCTACTGAAGGCGCGCAACGCCTGCTCGAGTTGCAGTCTGGTACTGTTGACCAGATCACCAACCTCAGCCCAGATGATTATGATACTGTGAAAGGCGATGCTAACCTGACCTTCCTGCCGGTTGCCAACCCCAACATTCTTTATCTGGCCATGACCAACACCTTCGAGCCTTTCGATGATGTCAAAGTCCGCCAGGCGATTGCCATGGGCATCGACCGCCAACGCATCGTAGAAAACTTCTATGCTGAAGGTTCAGTAGTTCCCACGCACTTCACCCCCTGCAGCCTCCCCAATGGCTGTGTGGGCGAACCCTGGTACGAGTTTGATGCAGCTGCTGCTAAAGCCCTCTTGGCTGACGCTGGCTACCCCGATGGCTTCGAGACCACTATCTACTACCGCGATGTCTTCCGCGGCTATCTGCCGGAACCTGGCTTAGTAGCAGTTGAAATCCAGACCCAATTGCGCGACAACCTGGGCATCGAAGCTGAAGTTATCGTGATGGAATCAGGTCAGTTCATTGATGAGTCCTCTGATGGTATGGATGGTCTCTATCTACTCGGTTGGGGCGCTGACTATCCTCACGTGACCAACTTCCTGGACTTCCACTTCTCCGCTTCCAACCTGCAGTTCGGCGAGCCGCATCCTGAGATCTATGAAACGCTTGAAGCTGCCTCACAGATCGGCGATCCGGCTGAGGCCGAAGCGCTCTACATTGAAGCCAATAATGCTATCAGAGAACTGGTTCCCATGGTTCCGCTTGCCAACGGCGCTTCTGCATCTGCAGCCTTAGCTACTGTTAAGAACGCTCACTTCCGCCCCTTCGGCGCTCCGCTGATGGCGAAAGTTGACCCCGGTAAAGACACCTTCGTCTTCATGCAGAATGCTGAACCGATCAGCTTGTTCTGCGCGGACGAAACCGACGGCGAATCTCTGGCTCCCTGCCAGCAGGTAGTTGAAACTCTGTTGGCCTACGCCATTGACTCTGGCAATGTTGTGCCTGAATTGGCTACCGCTTGCACGGCAAATGCGGACTCGACCGTCTGGACCTGCACCCTGCGTGAAGGTGTGACGTTCCACGATGGTTCAACCTTTGACGCCAATGATGTCATCGTTTCTTGGGCCGCTGGTATTGACGCAGCCAACGAATATCACATTGGTAATACCGGTACGTTCGAATACTATTCGTACCTGTGGGACGGCTTGATGAACGTAGAAGAGTAATTCTTCTATGCCATCTATAGCTCGTAACTAACGGCAACGCGAGATGGCGCCGCCCCCCCTAAGGGTGTGGGCTGTCTCGCGTTGTTTTTTGTCATCATTTTCACTTTTTGGTGGTTTGCTTATGACACAGTATGCTATTCGCCGTATCCTGTATTCGATCCCTGTTATTTTTGGGATATTGATTGTCACATTTGTTATGGCGCGCGCTATTCCTGGCGACCCCTGCAAGGCAATGCTTGGTGAAAAAGCCACTGCAGAAGTTTGTGAGCGTTTCACTCGCGAGCAAGGCCTTGATAAACCCATCCCGGTCCAATTTTGGGTTTACATGAAGAATATTTTCTCGGGCGATTTTGGCGATTCGATCCGCTTCAGTCGTCCTGTGACAAAAATCCTCCTGGAACGTCTTCCCACTACCATCGAACTAGGTCTCGTCGCTCTTTTTCTCTCTGTACTGATTGGCATCCCGGCGGGTGTCATTGCTGCTGTCCGCCGCAACACTGCAGCAGATGTCGGGGTAATGATCGCCGCCAACACAGGGGTTTCTATGCCTGTTTACTGGTTGGGTCTATTGCTCGCGTATGTTTTTGCTTTATTGCTCAAAGATACTCCCTTTTGGCTGCCACCATCAGGACGTATCTCCGCAGGCGTAACAGCCATCCCATTTTACGAAGTCTTCCAATGGGAGGTTATAGAAGGTACTGTCAAATACACTTTCCTGGAATTCTTTTCCAATATGTACATTCTCAATTCCATCATTTCACAAGACTGGGAAGTACTAAGCGACGTGATCAAACATCTAATCCTGCCTGCGGTGGCGTTAAGCACTATTCCTCTGGCAATTATCGCTCGCATGACTCGCTCCAGTATGCTGGATGTGCTCCGCCAGGATTATATTCGCACAGCACGAGCCAAAGGGTTATTTGAGCGTTTCGTAATCTTGAAGCACGCTTTTCGAAATGCGTTGCTTCCCGTTATCACGATTATCGGTTTACAGGTTGGTACACTTTTTGCCGGCGCAGTGCTAACGGAAACCATATTTGGTTTCGCCGGGGTAGGACGTATGCTCTTCGAAGCCATCACTGCTCGTGATTTCCCCATCGTGCAGGGATTTACCATTGTTATCGCGGTCGGCTATGTGGCAGTCAACCTTTTGGTTGACCTTTCCTATGTCTTCATCGACCCCCGCATCAGACTGGAATAATGAGTATGGCAGCCAAAACTGAACTTCTCTCTCAAGAATCCGTCAAAGATTACCGTGCGAACTCTTTGTTCCGGCTCACCATGCGCAGAATATTCCGCCAACGCTCAGCGGTTATTGGTGGCTCAATCCTGCTCCTCCTAATTCTGGTGGCGATCTTTGCTCCTGTCATTGCCCCTTTCGATCCAAACTTTGTCTTGATTGGACACGAAGATATCAAACGGCGTGCTGATCCCTGTATCCACCTGCTGGGATGCCCAGAAGACCAACCACAGCACATACTCGGCACAGACGGCAACGTCCGCGATGTGTTTAGCCGTGTCATATTCGGCACACGCATCTCGCTCATGATCGGCTTCACCACCGTTGGGTTTGCAATCATCATCGGCACGTTGCTGGGTTCACTAGGCGGCTTCCTCGGCGGCTGGGTCGATAATCTCATCATGCGCGTCATGGACGTGCTACTGGCCTTCCCGTCTCTGCTCTTGGCAATTGCTATCGTCGCTGTACTAGGACACGGCTTGCAAAATGCGTTGCTTGCCATCGCGATCGTTTCAATTCCTGTTTATGCGCGCGTGGTACGCGCCAGCGTACTTTCTGTCAAAGAGCAAGAATTTGTCTCGGCATCGCGTGCGCTCGGTGGAAGTTCCATGCACATTCTCTTCCGACGCATTCTCCCTAACGCTATGTCGCCGTTGATCGTACAGGGCACGCTTGGCATTGCCACCGCCATCCTTGACGCGGCTGCGCTCTCCTTCCTTGGTTTGGGCGCACAACCGCCAACAGCAGAATGGGGCACCATGCTCGGTTCGGAACGCAACCAGATTTTTACTGCCCCGCATCTGGTCTTCTTCCCCGGTTTGGCGATCATGATTACAGTGCTGGCATTCAACCTCTTAGGCGACGGTCTGCGCGATGCAATTGACCCGCGCCTGAAGAATTAATCGGACGGAGATTGAAACGTGACAAATAATACCCATCAACCTCTTTTGAAAGTCCGAAACCTGAAAACCTATTTCTACACCGACGATGGTGTCGTTAAGGCTGTCGACGGGGTCGATTTTGAAGTCCACCTGGGAGAAGTCCTGGGCCTGGTCGGGGAATCAGGTTGCGGCAAGAGCGTGACGTCATTCTCCATCCTGCAATTGGTCGATGACCCCGGACGCATCGTCAATGGCGAAATTTATTTTGAAGGCCGCGACCTGCTCAAACTATCGGAAGCTGAAATGGTCGGGATGCGCGGCAACCGCATTTCGATGATCTTCCAGCAACCCCAGAGCAGCCTGAATCCTGTGTTTACGGTTGGCGCGCAGGTGGCCGAGGTTTTCTGCATCCATAAGAAGATGAAGAAAAAAGCTGCCTGGAATGAGGCCGTCAAGCTGTTGAAGTTGGTCGGCATCCCCGACGCGGAGAAGAAGGCCGGCGCCTATCCTCACGAGATGTCGGGTGGGCAGGCCCAGCGCGTGATGATAGCTATGGCGTTGGCGCTCAAACCCCGCCTGCTCATCGCCGACGAACCTACCACGGCCCTCGACGTGACCATCCAGGCGCAGATTTTGGATTTGATGCTGGATCTCCGCGACCAGATGGGGGCCTCGGTTATTTTGATCACCCACGACCTGGGCTTGATCGCTGAAATGGCCGACCGTGTGGCTGTGATGTACGCCGGGCAGATTATCGAACAAGCCGAGATAAAAACACTGTTCAAGGAGCCGCTGCATCCCTATACCCAGGGGTTGATCGCCTCTGTCCCGGTGCTGGGACAAGTCAAAGAAAAGTTAGCGGTGATCCCAGGTTCGGTGCCTAATTTAGTTGACATGCCCCCCGGGTGCCGGTTTGCCCCTCGCTGTCAATCCCGCCAGGAGCATAATCTGGAGATTTGCGCTCAAGTTGAGCCAGACCTGGTTTCGATCGACACGGGGCATACTGTCCGATGTTGGCTGTATCAGGACAGCGAGGATCACAGAGCACCGTTGAAAAAGCCAAAGTAAGGGAATTGCGAAAAAACACTAACGGTAAATTGGTAGATTGGTAAATTGGGTACCAATTTACCAATTTACCAATCTACCAATCTACCAATTTACCAAGCCGAATATTGGGCTGAGTAGTTACAAGCCAAATAGAGATATTCAATGACCGAACAAGCAACGCGAACCAACGGCAATTCGAAAGACCTGCTCCGGGTGCAAAACCTGGTTAAATACTACCCCGTCTATGGCGGAGTTTTCCGCCGGGTTGTGGCCCACGTCAAAGCCGTGGACAATGTCACCTTTACTATCAAGGAAGGTGAGACCCTGGGGTTGGTGGGCGAGTCCGGCTGCGGCAAGACCACCGTAGGCCATACCCTGTTGCGCTTACTCCCGCATACCAGCGGTTCCGTCACCTTCGATGGTGTGGATGTATTCCAACTTCGCGGCGATGAACTCAAGAAAATGCGCCGCAACATGCAGATTGTTTTTCAGGACCCTTATGGATCCTTAGATCCCCGCCTGCCAGTCGGCGAGTCCATCGCCGAAGGACTCAAGATTCACCAGGTTTGTTCGGCGCGTGAGCGTGTCGACTATGTGATAGACACACTGCGTAAAGTCGGCATGGAAGATTACCACGCCAACAGGTATCCCCACGAGTTCTCCGGCGGGCAGCGTCAGCGCATTGGCATCGCCCGCGCCCTGGCATTGCAACCCAAGTTCATCGTTTTAGACGAACCTGTCTCGGCTTTGGATGTCTCTATCCAGGCCCAGGTTCTCAATATCCTGCGGGACTTGCAGCACGAATTTGGGTTGACGTATCTTTTTGTGGCCCATAATCTGGCAGTAGTAGAGCACATTTCTGACCGTGTGGCTGTGATGTATCTGGGCAAGATCGTCGAGATGGCCTCGCGGGATGATCTGTTTGGCAATCCGCTTCATCCGTATACCCAGGCGCTCATGTCAGCAATTCCAATTCCGGATCCCATCGTGAAGCGGGAGCGCATCATCCTCGAAGGGGATGTCCCTAGCCCTCTAAACCCGCCTCCGGGTTGCCGTTTCCACCCGCGTTGCTCAATCGCCCAAGAGAATTGCTCTATGGACGAGCCGGAATTGCAAGAACTGCGCCCCGGTCATTTTGTGGCTTGCCACCACGCAAATTGATCTTTCCAGTGGTGCTTGAGATTTTAGGCAGTACCGCAGAAGTCGCATATCATCTGACGGAAGACGGTAGACGACAGACCGCCGAAATCGGGCAATTGGAGACTGTTTCACATCACTGTGCGTGCCTTCGGCGTTGCGTCCTCGCAGGGGAAGCGATAGTCGGCGGTCGGTGGTAATTTCAGGGCCTCCGGTGTTAGTTTTGCGGTACTACGATTCTAGGGTATGTACGTGTCCCGGCGAACGATTCGGGACACGTTGTTCTTTAGCACCTTTGACATTCTGCGAAGCCCCGGCTAAAATTGATAGGGGAAGGTAAATACGGTAAACAGGGTATACAAGGTAAACAAGGTATACAGGGTAGGTCGCTATGTCTGTTTTGCATACCTTGTCTACCGTGTTTACCCTGTATACCACCACGTGTTTCTCATAAGGAGACAGCATGAGTACCTGGCCAGGCAAATATGTAATTGGATTAACAGGCAATATCGCCACGGGAAAAAGCGTCGTCCGCAAAATGTTGGAGCATTTGGACGCTTATGGCATCGATGCGGATGCGTTGAGTCACCGCGCGATTGCAAAGGGCACGCCGGGCTATCAACCCGTTGTGGACACATTCGGTAAGTGGGTGTTGGCCTCCGACGGGCAGATCGACCGCGACAAACTGGCTCACCTGGTATTTTCTAATCCTGGAGCATTGGCTGCTCTGGAGAACATTATTCATCCCCTGGTTCAGCAAGCAGTAGATATATTGGCCCACCGGGCCAGTCAAAAGGTTATTGTAATAGAAGCCATAAAATTATTGGAAGGCGAACTGCGCTCATATTGCGATGCGATTTGGGTGGTTGATGCGCCCGAACAGATACGCATGCTTCGCCTGATCCAAAAACGCAATATGGACAGCGAGGCTGCCTGGGATCGCATTCATGCCCAAAGCCCCCAAGTAGATAAGGTTAAAGTCGCGAATGTAGTTATCCGCAATACTAAGTCATTCGAAGAAACCTGGAAACAAGTATTAGCAGCCTGGCAATCGACGGTCCCTGTTGCCAAAGCACCCCCGCCGCCAGTGAAGAGAGCACGGGAGGGGGAATTGACTGTCAGACGGGCGCGTCCCGAAGAAGCGCAAGAAATTGCAGAATTCATTACCCGCCTAAGTGGTGGACATCGCCGTATGACGCGTATGGATGTCATGGCAGCCTTTGGCGAAAAGGCTTTTCTATTCCTTTCTCGGGGAGATGATATCGTTGGGCTGCTGGGGTGGCAGGTCGAGAATCTAGTGGCCCGTGTAGATGATGTATATATCGAAGCCAGCGTTCCGTTAGCCAAAGCTATGAAGGCCATGACTGAAGAGGCCGAAAAAGCATCCCGAGAATTACAGTGTGAGGCCGCTTTGTTGTTCCTACCCCCAGGTTTGGCTCAATATAGTGAAGTTTGGAAGACACTGGAATACAGCGCCCGCTCTGTCAAGGATTTGAGGGTACGCGCCTGGCAAGACGCAGCCATGGAATCCATGCCCCCCGGAACGGTGCTATTGTTCAAACAATTGCGCGTAGATCGCGTCTTGCGCCCGGTGTAGTCTCTTGGGAATTTCGCGTGGCGAGACCCTGGGGGTACGGGTTTTGGCGGGGGTGTACACCTGCCTCCTTCTAAGTAAAGTCCTGTAGCCCTCGGTTTGATAGGTATTAGCAAGTGCCTGAGTTAATTAGCAATTTGGTAGACTATTTAGTTTTTATTTTCGAACGCCTGGACTGGCTCAGTGTTTTCGACATACTGCTGGTCACGGCGATTTTCTTTGTCATCCTGTTCACATTGCGCGATACGCAGGCAATGATGCTGTTGCGCGGCGGCCTCTTGCTGATTGCACTTCTGGGCTTGCTGACTAGCCTGGAAGTGCTGCCCGCCTTTTCCTGGCTGGTCGGTAAGACTCTACCCGCTCTTGTATTTGCTATTCCCGTGATCTTTGCTCCAGAGATCCGCCGCGCGTTGGAGCGACTGGGGCGCACGGGGTCACTCATGGCCTCTGGCAAACAGAGCGCGGAAACCTTCGATATTGTCGGCACTCTGGTGACCGCGGCGGCCAGTCTATCTGATCGCAAACATGGCGCTTTGATTGTGTTGCAGCGCATAGATAGCTTACAGGAGTATATAATAACTGGCGTTCCCATGGACGCTCACATGTCATCTGAATTACTCTTACAGATTTTTTACCCCAACACCCCCCTGCATGATGGAGCTGTCATTGTGCGTGGTTCCCGTGTGGTTGCCGCTTCTTGCGTGATGCCGCTATCTGCAAGCGGGAGCCTGTTGCGCTCCCCCGAACGAGCCATGGGCCTGCGCCACCGCGCCGCGTTGGGGACATCCGAAGTAGGGGATGCTGTATCCATAGTCGTCTCCGAAGAGACCGGCACAATCTCGATAACTCACAGTGGGCGCGTGATCAGCAACTTGAACACCGAGCGATTGAAGGACATCTTGCAGACTTTTTATCAGCCGCTCGAATCTAAATTTTCTTTCTCAGCCTCTTTTTGGCGTCTCTTCCCCGGTCTAGCGCAGAGACGGAGGGAGAACAAATAATGGCCTCAACTCCGATACGCTGGGCTGGTAGAAATTTGAGCACTCTGTTATTAGCCTTTATCCTGGCTCTGGTAGTGTGGGTATCTGCGGTCACGGCTGCTGATCCCAATCAGGAACGGACATATCAGGTACAGATCGAGATCATGGGTCAAGATACAGGCATAGAGGTGATTGGAGAACTCCCCAACCAGACGCTTATGACGTTGTATGCGCCGCGCAGCGTGTTGGATCAGCTAACCAGGGAAGGAGGTGCCTTCCGAGCCTGGATCGATCTCTCTGGATTAGAACCGGGAGCGCGTATTCTCCCCGTGCAGTACCAGATGCCGCCTGATGTCAGTCCTGTGCGCCTGGTGGAGGTCAATCCCGAGTCGGTCGAAGTAACACTAGAAATGTTGATTTCTAAAACCGTCCAAATACAGACAAATGTCCAGGGAGAACCTGCCCTGGGATACCGGGCTGATAATCCAGAGTGGAGCGACCACGAAGTGATCGTATCGGGGCGGGCCTCCCTCGTAGATCAGGTGGATACCGTTGATGCGGACCTGGACATCTCCGGGGCCAACAATAATATCGAGATGACTCTGACCCTGGTGCCGCGTGACGTGGATGCGAAGCGAGTCTCCGGTGTAACTCTCGTCCCTGATAAGATCACTGTCACTCAGGCCGTTACCTTGCGGGGAGGCTACCGCAATATGGTGGTTAAGGTGATGACTATCGGGCAGGTAGCCGATGGCTACCGGCAAACCAATATCTCGGTTTCGCCCCCAAATGTGATGGTCTTTTCAGCTGATCCGGCACTGATCGACCGGCTCCCCGGCTATATCGAAACCGAATTGCTGGATTTAACCGATATTGTCGATGATATAGAAACCCTCCTGGCGATTAATTTACCAGAGGGCGTTTCGATCATTGGCGACCCCAATGTGTTGGTACAGGTGGGGGTTGCAACGATCGAAGGCAGCATTACGATATCCCGGAATGTGGAAATCATTGGCATCCTGCCAGAATTGGAAGCCCATGCTTCTCCCGAAAGCGTAGAGGTGATCATCTACGGCCCGATACCGACGTTGGAAATCCTGACTGATCTCGATGTCCGTGTCGTGATTAACCTGACCGGTTTGGCCCCGGGGGTGTATCAATTGGCTCCGGATGTGGTCATATTGCCTGGCAGGATACGCTTGCAAGTCATTTCCCCGGAAACGGTCGAAGTCACCATCATAGAAGCGGATACCCTGACCCCGACACCTTCTCCAACGCCGGAGGAGTAGTGCGGGGAAGGCAGAGGGCAGAGGGTGGAGGGTAGAGGGTAGAGGGCAGAGGGTGGAGGGCAGAGGGTAGAGGGTAGAGGGCAGAGGGCAGAGGGTGGAGGGTGGTGCGGGTGCGTGCCGCCACTCGCCACCCGCCACTCGCCACCCGCCATTCGCCACCCGCCACCCGCCACCCGCCACTCGCCACCCGCCATTCGTCACCCGCCACCCGCCACCCGCCACTCGCCACTCGCCACTCGCCACCCGCCATTCGCCACTCGCCATTCGCCACTCGCCATTCGCCACTCGCCATTCTCCATTCGCCACCCATCACGTTTTCACGCTTCACGTTTCACTCACACCTGCACTTGCCGCAGGTGCAAGTGTCACGCCTCACGAGGATTATCAATATGCCAAAACCAATTGTGGCATTGGTCGGACGCCCCAATGTGGGCAAAAGCACCTTGTTCAACCGCCTGGTGCAAGAACGCCTGGCAGTGGTGGATGATATCCCGGGTACGACGCGCGACCGCTTGATGGCCGAAGCCGAGTGGACAGGGGTAGTATTCGATATTGTAGACACAGGAGGCATTGACCCCACTCAGGCCAGCCCCGGAAAGCACAAGCAGCCCCTCTCGATTGGATCGTCCGAATTCGTCGCTGAGATTCGCACCCAGGCAGAGATTGCCATCTCCGAGGCCGACGCGGTGCTGTTCATCACCGATGTGGAAAGTGGCATCACCCCGGCAGATCAGGAAGTCGCCCAGATATTGCGGCGTCACCAGCGTGAGCGCGACGGCAATCCCTGGCCCCCGGTAATTTTAGTGGTCAACAAATGCGAGAGTGAAGCCCGGCGTGCAAACGCGTATCAGTTCTACGAGTTGGGCATAGGCGATCCGTATCCCATCTCAGCCAAACACGGCACAGGCACAGGCGATCTACTGGACGCGCTGGTGGACACTTTCAAGGCCTGGATCGATGAGCAGGAAGAAGACGACTCGATAAAAATTTCCATAGTCGGCAAGCCCAATGTGGGCAAGTCCACACTGCTCAACCGCCTGGTCGGAGAGGAGAGGGTGATCGTCAGCCCCATCCCTGGCACCACCCGTGACGCCATCGACACCCGCCTGACATACAATGACATTCCCCTCACACTGATCGACACCGCAGGCATCCGGCGCCGGGGACGCATCATTCCCGGGGTGGAGAAATATAGTGTGCTGCGCTCCCTGCGGGCCATCGAACGTTCTGATGTGGCGCTTTTATTGGTAGAAGCCACCAGCGGCATAACTTCTCAAGATACTCATATTGCGGGATTTATCCTCGATGCCTGGAAGAGTGCGGTGGTAATTGTAAATAAATGGGATGCCATCGAAAAAGACACTTACACCATGCACAATTACACCCTGCATGTGCGCCAGGAATTGAATTTTATGGATTACGTGCCTGTGCTTTTCATCTCTGCTAAGACAGGGCAGCGCGTCCATCAAGTCTTGCCCACGGCATTGCAGGTGCAGGAAGAGCGCGTGATGCGGATTTCTACTTCCAAGCTAAACCAGATCATTCGCAAAGCTATGGATCAGCACCCATCCCCATCGAAAGCAGGGCGGCACCTGAAGATATATTACGGCTCGCAGATACGCACTGCCCCGCCGTCATTTTTGCTTCATGTCAATGACCCGCAACTGATGCACTTCACCTATATGCGCTACCTCGAAAATCAAATTCGAGAGGCTCATCCCTTTCTGGGAACACCCCTCCGGATTGTCTTGCGCGCCCGTAGTTGAGACGTGAGACGTGAAGCGTGACATGGTCCCCGGAGCGTAGCGGGTACAAAACTAAGTTTTTAGGCTTACTTGGGAATGCCCCCCGGCCCCCAATTCTGGGGGTAACCAGCTCTCCCGTCATGGCATTGGGGACAGAGACACAAAAATGGAAGTGTCTCCCCCAGGATTGGGGGCCGGGGGGCACTCGGACTGATAGGCTGACGGGAATTGCTGGACGGAAAAATGGAACAAGGACTAGATAATTTTCACACCGAAGCCATACCCGACCCCGTAATAGACGATTCGTCTCAGCCGGGTTGTATGCGCTTTTTGATAGATATTTTAGAGACACTCGTATTGTCCGTATTGCTGTTTATCGGGATCAATGCAGTATCTGCGCGCATCCGTGTGGATGGCTCCAGCATGGAACCCTCTTTGCACAGCGGGGAATTTATAATCGTGAATCGGTTGGCTTACAAATTCGGCTCGCCAGATCACGGGGACGTGGTAGTTTTCGATTTCCCGCGCGATCCTGAGCAGGAATACATCAAACGGATTATTGGACTACCCGGGGATCATATTCAGGTTTTAGATAGCAAAGTATATATCAACGATAAAATATTGAACGAACCGTATATTGCCGCCGCTCCCAGGTATCAAGGCAATTGGGACGTTCCAGACAAGAATCTCTTTGTGCTTGGAGATAACCGCAACAATTCATCAGATTCACATAGCTGGGGACCTGTGCCAATAGAAAACGTGATCGGGAAAGCTCTCTTCATCTACTGGCCCCCTGAGAATTGGGGTGTGGTTACATCCCCAGAAACAGTTGTAGCTGCTCCGTACCCATGATGGAAATATAAAAACGAAATAACTACTCAGCCAGCCCCCCTGACCCCCCAATTTTGGGGGGAACCCGTGTTACTCAGCCCAATTTTGAAGAGAACCCGTGTTGCTCCCCCCAGGATTGTGGGGAAGGGGGCGCTTCGGGCGTTGTTTAGGAATGAGAATTAAATAACTTGCGCGTTTGAATCCTAACGCGAGCGCCGGTTGAGTAGCGGAGGCACACACTTTTCGTGCCGTAGCGTACACCTGCACTTGCGTTACGGTGCAAGTGTCGAAACCCAGCGGATTACGGTCACTTAGCCCATTTTCAAGCCCCGCTTGGTTTCGATACGGCCCTCCGTACCTCCGAGCCTACTCAACCGGCGCTACGTCCAAATTCGGAAATGTGTAAGTTATTTAATCCCCGTTCCTTAGCCAGATTCGTTGTCTGCCTGAGTAGTCGCCAACGAAGAGAATTTCCGCCTGGGTGCTATGCGGGCAATATAACCTCTCAATACCCGCAGGGCACTATAGTAAATAGAAAAAAAAGGGGGGGGCTGCGAAATGCGCCTGCGACGCATTTCGCAGCC
>JBDRGC010000491.1:0-3260 GCA_043818215.1 Chloroflexota bacterium
GGGGGTTCGTAAGTGTCCGCAGCCCACTTACGAACCCCCCATTTTCCCCCGAATTATTGAGAAGATACGAAATTCGTATCATTTACCGCAGAGATCACGGAGAACGCAGAGAGAAACACAAAAAATCTCGGCGCACTCAGCGTACTCCGCGGTTTATGTATATCGAATCCGCGGATCCAGCCAGGCATAGACTACATCGGTGATCAGTTGCGAGAAGACCACCGCGATCGAGATCATCATCAAGATACCCATCACTACCGGAGTATCTGATCGCGAAAGGTGGTCGATGAACAGACGCCCCATCCCTGGCCAGGCGAAAATGCTCTCAGTCACCACCGCGCCGCCTAACAGCAGTGGGATATCCAAACCGATGATGGTAACCAATGGCAAGGCCGCGTTCTTGAGAGCATGGCCGGTGATTACCATCCGATTGGGCAGTCCCTTTGCGCGGGCTGTGCGGATGTAATCTTCACTAATCACCTCCAGCATTTGGGAGCGCACAAACCGGCTGTAACCTGCTGCGGTAATGACCGTCATGCTAAAAATCGGTAAAACCATGTGTAAAATGATCTGACCAGTGGTCTTCCCTACCTTGGGATCGAACATTCCCACTGTGGGCAGGTATGGTAAGCCCCAACGTTTGAAATTAACCCCAAAGATGTACATCGAAACCAATGCGATGAAAAAGATCGGCATCGAATACCCAATAAATGATAACCCTGTGATCGTGTGGTCAATCAACGTGTATTGGCGCAAAGCTGAATATACTCCCACGCCAAGCGATATGGCAATCACGATAATCTCAGCAGGAATCATCAGAATTAAGGTGTTAGGCAGCCGCTCCATGATGATATCCAGAGCCGCTTTGCCCCGCCTGACCAGTGAATTACCAAAATCTGCTCGCAAGACTCCTTTACGAGTTCCGGGGGTTTCGAGAATGCCATCACCGTCCATATCGATCATGGTCCAATCGTTGCCGACCAGCCAATAGAGATATTGCTTATACATGGGTTGATCCAACCCCAACTGACGGGCCAACCGCTCGCGGTCTTCTGGGCGGGAGACTCGCCTCCCGCCCATGGTCGCCAGCGGATCGCCCGTGTTGATCATCAAAACGAACAACATCAGGCTGATGATGAACAACAATGGGATGGCTTGTAGGATTCTGCGGATTATGTATCGGGACATGTGACCTCCATAAGAAAACCTTATCGAGTTTGTCTATTTACCACGAAGACACGAAAGCACAAAGACTCGCCAAGAGTCTTGCGCGATTCTTTGTGCCTTGGTGTCTCATCGTGCCCTGTGGGTATTGTGATGAAATAATGCATGCAAAGGCATAGGAGAAGGCCGGGATACTCGCTAAGCATCCCGGCCTCGATTGGTCAATAGAAGAACTGACTTACTCTGCGAAGTCCCATTCTATGATGTTGTAGAACGGCGTCACGCCAGAGAATTTCACGCCAGTCAGAGCTGAGTTGACGATCCAATAATCTGGATCATTATACAGCCCAAACCAAAAGACATTGTCATGCATGTACTTGGTGATATCGTGGAAGATTTCCACGCGCTTGGCGGGATCTGTCTCCACAATCTGGGCCTGGAAGAGTGCATCCAGTTCCTCGTCACAGCCGTAGTAGTTGTAACCATAGGGGTTTTCATCGTCTGGCAACTGGGCGCACAGCCAGTAATCGGTATCTGGATCGGGGAAGTAAGTGCTATCCGACCATTCCATGATGTCTTGTTCACCTATGGCTGGTGGGGCGCCATCAGAAT
Organism: Chloroflexota bacterium; assembly: GCA_043818215.1. Lineage (GTDB taxonomy): Bacteria > Chloroflexota > Anaerolineae > Anaerolineales > UBA11858 > JBDRGC01. Next base: position 1,777 of record JBDRGC010000491.1, read on the forward strand.
ATCCACCAAAGAAGATATCTGAATCTTGGCTCTGAATGTCCAGGTTGATCCCGACTTCGCGCAACTGTTGCTGCGCCACAGCCTGGATGTCCTGGCGGATCTCGCGGATGGTGGTGCCGTGAACCAGGGTCAGGGGGTTGCCATCGAGATCTTCACGGATTCCATCGCCATCGCTATCGACGTAACCGGCAGCTTCCAGCATGGCCTTGGCCCCTTCAGGGTCATAAGACCACGAGACAATGTCGGGTGAGACGTAAGCTCTAGCAGCTATTGGATCCCACAAAGTATCAACAGGATGGGTTAAACCCAGCAACAAATCATTGCTAATCGCATCGCGGTCAATGGACATTGCAATGGCTTGGCGAACGACCAAATCCTTGATTGCAGGACTGGCCATATCCCGTAGATTGAAGAACCAACCTTCAGCGTAACCACTATCAACTATGAATATCGACAGTCCAGCATCTTTGAATGTGGGAATATCAGAAAGCGGCACAAAAGCCCCCAGGTCGGCGTCACCAGCAACCAGGGCCGCGGTCTGGGCGGCGTCATCGGGCACGAACTGCAGGAAGATATCGTCAATCTTGGCGGCGCCTTTCCAGTAGTTCTCGTTCTTCACGAAGCGCAAGAAACTACCCGATTCCCACTCGCCGAACACGTAGGGGCCGCATCCAACCGTGGGAGCCAAATTCCACTCGGCTTCCATGATGGAACCTTCAGCATCAAAGACTGGCTGGAGAATATGGGCAGGTAAGATGCCATGCCAGAAATTGGCCTGCCAGGCCGAGAAGGGTTCCGAGAAATTCATCACCACTGTAAGCGGATCGGGCGTTTCGACAGATGTCAGGGCATCGTACGGGTACTGCGAATTGACTGCGTTGGCATCGGTCATGAGCGTATCGTAGGTGAACTTGAAGTCAGCCGAAGTGATAGGGGTGCCATCTGACCAGACGATATCATCGCGCAGATGCATGGTGATGGTCAAACCGTCTTCGGTAAGACCGCCGTTTTCGATGCTGGGAATTTCGGTTACCAGGTTAGGGTAAGCCTGGTTCTGGTCATCATATTCCCAGGCCCAGCATAGGTACAACTGCTGCAAAATAGCCGAGAACCACATATCCGTATAGAAGGGATTCAAGGAATCCGGTTCCTGGGTCCAGGCAAAGGTGGCAACCTTGGGCTCCATAACTTCCTCTACGGCAGGCTCTTCCGCTGCGGGTTCCTCTGCTGCAGGCTCTTCCGCTGCGGGTTCCTCTGCTGCGGGTTCCTCTGCAGCAGGCTCTTCGGCAGCGGGCTTACAAGCCGAAAGCACGAGTGAAAATACGAGCAAAATAGCTAACAGGCTAAAAAGCCATCTATTCTTCATTATTCCTTCCTCCTAAATCAGGTAATAGGTCCGGGGACATCCGATCCCAAGACAGTTTGAATTTCTGGTCTCGATGAACTCAACGCTTTTTTCCAGCGCACCTCCTTTCTCAATAGAT
>JBDRGC010000492.1:0-8201 GCA_043818215.1 Chloroflexota bacterium
TCCCCAATCCCCAATCCCCACCCCTCCAATGACCCGCATCACTCCCCCCCGACATATTGTCTGGTGTACAGACGAAATCGACTTGAACGACCCCTTTCAGCGCAAGTGGTATATGCGTCAGGTATTGCTGCGCGGGCGGGCGGAGGACTTATCCAATCTGAACCTGGATGAGTTAGCGCTGTGGTTGGACGAGTTCAATCTGCCCCCGGAATTATCCGATTTGTGGAAGGGGTTTTTGGAGGCGCGTCGACATGCAGATGAGAGCTAAAGGCGTAATCACTGCTCTACAACGTGATTTGTTGGCATTGTTTGCCAGCCTGCCAGACCAGCAATATTTTTATCTAACTGGCGGCACTGCTCTGGCTGAGTTTTATCTGGGCCATCGCCTATCGTTTGACCTGGATTTTTTTACCAGTCAAGATGGATTGATCCAGCCGTTTTCATATCAACTAGAAAAGGCTTGTGAGAATCATGGCTGCCACGTGACGGTTGTGCGCCGCTTTGCCACATTTGTGCAGTTTACGGTTGATCGGGGAGATGAGTCTCACAAGATTGATTTGGCTCTGGATTCGCCCTTTAGATTTGAATCGACTGTGCAGGCAGAGTACGGGGGGTATGTCAACGATTTCGCTGATTTGAAGGTAGATAAATTGCTGGCTTATTTTGGACGTGCCGAGCCGCGTGATGCAATTGACCTGCATTTTTTGATGCAGATCGAACCGTTAGATGTTCTTCTCGAATTGGCTCCCCAGAAGGACCCCGGGTTTGATCTGTACTGGTTTGCTGTGGCGTTGAATCGGGCCAAGGCATTTCCTGACGAATTAGAACGCTGGCCGGTAAAGATGTTGATGGACGTTGACCCGGTGGCCCTTAAGCAAAATTTTCAAAGTCTGGCGGCGGAGATATTATCCCGGCTGACTTCGCAGGTGTAACTACATGGAAAAAATGATCACTCCCCGCTGGCTCGAATGGGCACGCGAAATCCAGGCCCTGGCTCAAAGTGGCGCAACTTACACATTGAACGATTTTCAGACGATGCGATATCATCGTTTGATGGAAATTGCAGCCGAAATTATCAGCGAACATACCGGCCTGGAGACTCAGACTCTATTCGAGGTGTTTCGTGATCAGAAAGGTTACGCCACCCCGAAAGTTGGCGTGCGCGGGGCCGTCTTCCGAGATGGCAAAATATTGCTGGTGCGCGAGATCTCCGACGGCGGCTGGACGATGCCCGGCGGCTGGGCCGATGTGGGTGATCGTCCCGCCGTGGCCGTGGAGCGCGAAGTCTGGGAGGAATCGGGGTTCCGCGTCAAAGCCAGGCGTGTGGTGGGAGTCTACGATGCCAACCGTTTCCCGCCGCAGGAACTTTTCCACGCTTTCAGGCTAACCTTCTTGTGTGATCTCATCGACGGCCAGGCGACTCCCAGCAATGAAACCTCAGAGGTAGCCTTTTTCGCCGAAAACGAAATGCCCGCGGAACTCTCCATCAAGCGTACCGGGCGGCGTCATATCCGCGCAGCCTTCGCCATGTACGCTGACCCCAGTCTCCCGACGGTGTTTGATTGATGAGCGAGTACGAAATTATTTCTAACGAACCCTTCCGTCGCGTGGCAATGCCAATCAGCGAAGGATACGTTCCCCTGTGGTATGGCTATGTCGACGAGAGCGGTGATCCAGCCCCATTTTCGCAGCAACCATTGGTGCTGGTGGCTGTGCTTACGCAGTCGCCTCGTCAGCTTGAGTTGTTGATGCGGAGAACTTCAAAGAAAATAGGAGTAAAGTCGCGAGGCGGTGAACTCAAGGGTTCGCGTGTGGAAGAGACTATTATCGCGAAAACGCTTGAAGGAATGTGCCGATTATCAGTTTCTATCTTTGCGGTGGAAGTGGATAAATCCGTGATCGTCAAGCCTCTCAGGGATACAGAAGACTTGTACGCATGGGCAACAGCTCGTTTGATTCGAACATGTCTGAAAAAATTCCCCCGTTTAGAACTCCATCTTGACAAGCGTTACAGTAACCCCGGTAGGCAAATATGGTTTGAACGCTGGATTCGGGATAAACTTATAGATATGTCTGGTATCTCGCTGATGTTACTGCAAGAGGACTCAATGTCCAGTAAACATCTTCAAGCAGCAGATTTCCTGGCTTGGTCAGCCGGTAAACAGGCTCGCGGAGATGACAGATTTTGGAATATTGTCAAAGAAAAAGTAGTTAGTTATGAAGTCATCCGCCGCGCACAGTGGCGTTAAACACACCAAGCGAGCTCACCCTGGGTGCCGATAACCACCGGCCCGTTCACCGGATTGGGTGTCTCCTACGGAGGCCCAGCGTTCCCAGGACTTACGATACTCGCTTGTGACATAAGTATATCATTTGAAGATGCCTGAGTCAAATACACTTGGCAACACGCTGACCGAATTGCCCTTCGATCTCACCGGGCGGATTTTCCGCAGCCCAATGCCCTTTGGCCCCTACGACTGGCAAAATGAGGTCTGGCCTGCCTACCAGGAAAATGACGTCTCCGCTGTTGTGGTGCTCATTGAACCGCAAGAGTACCTCGTCCACGCCCGGCGGGACTTGTTGGCCTTTTATCACTCCGCAGGGCTGGATGTGATTCACTTGCCGATCCCCGATTTCCGCATTCCACCAGATGTCAACGCTTTGGAAGACGCGATTGCCGCAGCCATCGAGCACGCCCAGGCGGGCGGCAATTTGGCGGCGCACTGCATGGCCGGAATGGGACGAACGGGTACTTTCATGGCTTGCATGGCAAAACGTCACCTGAGCCTGGACGGGGTGGAAGCCATCGACTGGGTGCGGCAATCCATCCCCGGAGCAATGGAAAACTCGCTGCAAGAGCACTTCGTGATCGAGTTGTGAGTTCCGATGATAAAATCCAATCTCTAATCTCCAATCCCCAATCTCCAATCCCCAATCCCCAATCTCCAATCCCCCAATCCCCAATCCCCAAAGGCCAATCATGCACGGACTTGTCTCCCTCCTCGATACAGAACATAACGCCAAAGTCGAAAGCCTATGGTACGCATTGCGAGACGAGTGCGGACTGAAGGATTTTTATGTTACGCCGCTGCCGCATTTCTCGTGGCAGGTGGCCGAAGATTACGATTGGGATGAACTGGAAGGGTTGTTGCAAAGTATTGCGGCCGAAGTGAAGCCTTTTACCATTCACACCGGGGGGCTGGCACTCTTCACTGGCGCAAATCCCGTGATTTATACTCCTGTGGTTCGCACAGCCGAGTTGAGTCGAATCCACCAAATGATTTGGGAGCGATTGGCCCCAGTCAGCGTCGGCGCTTGCCCGTGTTACGCTCCATCGTTTTGGATGCCTCACATCTCCCTGGCTTATAACGATGTAACTCCAGAAACCTTGAATTGCATTCTGAACCGCCTGGCTTTTCAGACTTACAACTGGGCCATCGAGGTAGATAATATCACTCTGATATACGAACCCGGAGGCACACTTGGCACAGTGAAGTACCAGTTTGATTTTGGCGGGAAAGATTCTGCGTCTTAGAAAGATAGGAACAAATTGCCGTCTAATCTGATAAAATATATTACCTTTGCAGTGAAAAGTTTGTACAAAAAACAAGGTAATTAACCACAGATTTACCCAAAGGGCACGATGTCACGGATTGCACGGAAAAAACAAAAAGGAAACCCGTGACATCGTGCCCTATGGGTAAAATCAGTGTAATCCGTGGTTCCGGCTCGTCCGGGATAGGTTTACGCAATTTGATTGACTGACCACTAGAAAGGATAGGATCAATCGATGACCTTATGGGCGATTGTCCCCGTGAAACCTTTGGGATTAAGCAGGTCACGTCTGGCGGGTATTTTTACCCAGGAAGAAAGGACGGACTTAAACCGGCATTTACTACGTAATACGCTCAATACTCTGGCGAAAGTCCCGGAAATCGAACACGTTTTGGTAGTCAGCCGGGATCAAGCTGTGCTATCTCTGGCACGGGAGATGGGGGCACGCACGGTTCAGGAGAACGGCGACCCGGATATCAACGTGGCGCTGACCCGGGCTACAATTGTTGCTAAGACTTATTCAACGCAAGGGGTGTTGATACTGCCCGCGGATCTGCCGTTGATCACACCGGAAGATGTCGAGATGATGTTGGAGCGAGCTACGGATCCGCCGGTGGTTGTGGTGGCCCCTGACCGGCATAAGCGTAGCACGAACGCGTTATTGGTATGTCCGGCTGGATTGATCGAATACCACTATGGGGACGGCTCGTTCGAGAAACATTGTGAGTTGGCCCATGTTGCCGGGGCGCGCGTGGAAATATGCGAACTCCCCTCATTGACCCTGGATTTGGATAACCCCGAAGATTTGGCCTTGCTAGAGAAAGACCTGGATATGGATTTTGGCTGACTACGTTTAGGAATGAGAATCAAATAACTTGCGCGTTTGTATCCTAACGCGAGCGCTGGTTGAGTAGCGCAGGCACACGTTTTTAGTGCCAGAGCGTACACCTGCACTTGCGTTACGGTGCAAGTGTCGAAACCCAGCGGATTAAGGCAAATTAACTCATTTTCACGCCCCGCTTGGTTTCGATACGGCTCTCCGTCCCTCCGAGCCTACTCAACCGGCGCTACACTCAACTTTGGAAATGGGCAAGTTATTTGATCACCGTTCCTAAATGGAGGTCAACATGTCGCCAGAAACAATCGAACGCACATTTAATGTTGAATCCCCCGCCCGGTTGAAGGTGGGCAATATCCGCGGGTCGGTGGATGTCCAACCCGGGTCAGACGGGGTTATCGAGGTAACAGCAGTCAAGCACACAAATTCCGGCAGCAATGGTCAAACGCAGATCGTGATCGAGCAAACCGATGACGGCACAGTACTCATCGAATCAAAGTTCGAAAATTCTGTGGTTTCCTGGTTTGGCCTAAACAAACCTTGCAAGGTAGATTTCATCATCCGCGTACCGCAGAAATGCTCGGTAAAGACTGGTTGTGTGAGCAGCAAGGCGTCAATTCAGGGATTGGATGGAGAGTTCAAGTTCAACTCCGTCAGCGGGGCGTTGAACCTGAAGGAACTCACCGGCCCGGTGGACTTTTCCAGCGTGAGCGGGCGCGTCACCGCTGAGGGGTTGGCCGGCCCCTTGAAGATGGACAGCGTTTCGGGGACGGTGCGGGTGACCGGGTCACAGATACCCTCGGTCACCGGCAAAACCGTCAGCGGAAAAGTGACCCTTGAGACCCCACTGACCGAAGGGCCGTACAATTTCAACTCTGTTTCCGGGCAGGTGACCTTGATCACGCCAGAGGAAACGGGCTGCAACGTTAGTATCAAAAGCATCAGCGGGAGCGCGTCTACATCCCTCCCGATAACGACACTATCTGGCAACGAGCACAGCCAGTCCTTCGTCATCCAGGATGGCGGAGCGCAGGTCAGCGTTCACAGCGTATCGGGGCGGCTGCGAATCGTGACATCGGAAAACGGCGAGAATGCCCGCAGGGTGGCTGCCAAATCCGCGGAGCCGCCTCCCCCACCTCCAAGCCAGATGAGCATCCTCGAAAAAATCGAGCGCGGTGAAATATCGGTTGACGAGGCTTTGGGGAAATTGAACGTCTGACTTGGCGAGTAGTCCGTTTCCACGGACTTTGTTTAGCAGACGCCGGATTCATCCAGTGGCTGCGGCCTCCAAGATATGGGTGATAATGGTAGCCCCGCTGCCTCCGATATTCTGTGCCATTCCGATTTTTGCGCCCTCGACCTGAGTCCCCTCGACCTGGCCGCGCAGCTGCTCCACCATCTCCACAATTTGATACACCCCCGTAGCACCGATTGGGTGGCCGCGCGCCTTTAGCCCGCCGCGTGTGGTGACCGGGATGCGGCCGCCGACCCGGATATCCCCGTCCAACCCGAGACGCGGTCCCTGGCCGCGTTCCGCGAATCCGCAGGCCTCCAGCGAAAGCGCTGTCATGATCGAAAAAGCATCGTGCAATTCGAAAACGTCGATATCCCCCGGCCCAATATTAGCCTGTGAATAAGCCTGCCGGGCCGATTTCTCCGCGGCAGAAAGCCATAGCGGATCACGCCGGTCGTGTACGGCGAGGGTATCCGTAGCGGCTCCCGATCCGGCGACGGTGATGAGGGGTTGCCCATTGCGGCGGCGGAGCTGATCTGCCGGAACGATGAAAGCCGCCGCCGCCCCGTCGCCAATGGCGGAGGCATCCATCAACCTGATGGGAGCAGACACCATTGGCGATTTGAGATAACGCTCTTTGGTCAAGGGGATATGCAAACGGGCGTTGGGATTGTGCATGGCGTTGGCATGGGCATTGATGGGAAAGGGGGCAAAATCGGCGGGTTGCCAACCATACTCGTACATATAACGCTGCATGATCAGAGCGTTGATGCCCACAAACGACAGCCCGTGGATGATCTCCCAATCCGCGTCGGCGGCAGTTGCCAGAGCCGCGGTCGTTTCCTTGGGGAGTGAGTCGGTCATCTTCTCCGCTCCAACGACAATGGCGCTGTCCATCTCCCCCGATGCAACCGCCATCAACCCCATGCGAAACGCCGCTGCGCCAGACCCACAGGCGGCCTCGATTTTCATCGCTTCTGCGCCACGCATCCCCACCCAATCAGCGACCAATGTCCCCAGATGTTCCTGTTTTTCAAGCAGGCCAGAGAGCATATTGCCCACGAATATGGCCTCCGCGAAATCACGCCCGGCATCTTCCAACGCTGCAAAGACAGCCTCACCTGCTAAGACGAGCAGTGATTTTTCCCAGTGTTCGGCAACTGGCGTTTGTCCAATTCCTAAGATTGCTATTTCGCGCATAGATTGACCTTTGGGGTGACGAGTGGCGGGTGGCGAGTGGCGAGTGGCGGGTGGCGGGTGGCGGGTGGTAGGTGACTAGTGGCGGGTGGCGGGTGGCGGGTTCACCCGACGAATGAATTCGCCGTCTGATACATTAAACTCGTTGGAAATGGGTTATAGTTATCGAAAGACCTTCCAGGTTTTCCAGGAGTGTTTGAAAAAACAGACTCAATTCTTCTGACCAGCGATTATCGCTTGAAAGAGCTGGTAGAAACCTGGTCGGGTATTCCAAATGAAATGAAACCCACCCATATCAAATGATGATATTTCTCACGGTCAGAGGGCCGTATCATCTTCGTCTGTCATGAAAAACAATAGCATTGCCGCACCCCCTCCGGCCAGTGAACTGGCGGCTGCTACTCTACCTAGATACTCATCGAAACCCAATTGGACATGGCGATATATCTTTCCACTAGATTCCACTCTGCCAACATATTCATCTGGCCCAATACGTTGTTGGTAGACTTTGCCAGTGTCAAAATCTATCCGCCCCAGGTAATCATCTGGGCCGAAGCGAGTCTGATAGATTTTTCCTGTTTCCAAGTCAACACGCCCGATAAATTTATCTGGGCCAAAACGGGTTTCGTAGACTTTTCCCGTTTTTGGATCAATACGACCCAATAATTCATCTGGCGCTACTGGGCGGTGACGGTAAATTTTTGTCATTTTTACACCTCTCACATTTTCACGTCTCACTCATCACGTTTCACGTTTTCACAATAGCGTTATTATAATCTTGATATTGGTGTTGCGCGAGGTTAATCATTAATTTTCAGTATGTATATATTTATCTTTTAGTAGTCTTAGTAGGGACTGTGGATATGTGGAGATTTTTGCCTGGGGCTTGAAAAGGCCGCATATACAGTGTGATGCAGGTGCCTTGCCCGGATATGTGGGGGTATAACTGACGAAAGTTTCCCCCAGGGGACTTGGGGAGAAAAGTGAGGCTTTTTAGCGGTTCTCCACTCTCTTTGAAGACTTTGCGCTATGTGGCGAGTCTGGCAAAGATACCCCCATATATGGGGGTGCGGCTTTGAACGTGTGTGGGTAAAATTGCTCTACTTCTCCCCAATTAAGTCCGGTTATCCACAGTTTTATGCGAGTTATCCACAGGTTGGCGATGGTACGGATAAGCCGGAGCGGTATCGCGGTACGGGTATACCGCAAAAGAGTCGGGCAACAGACCTCCGAGGTCTTAGCCTAAATTTCGCACTTTAAAAAAAACGAATAAATAAGATGAACCAGTCTATCTGGGTAGCGTTGGTCTCAAAAATGGCGACGGCAACCCGCCCGAGGCCGCGAACTAAGTTGTATCCTGCGCCATTTTAGAGCAGC
>JBDRGC010000493.1:0-21558 GCA_043818215.1 Chloroflexota bacterium
ATCAGCCCAGGCTGCCATCGAGTTGGTCAGTTTCACTGCAACCCAATCTGACGGGCAGGTACTGATAGAGTGGGAAACCGCTACCGAGTTCAACAACGCCGGTTTTTTCATCGTGCGCTCCACCGAGGCAGAGGGAGAGTACACGGAAATCAGCCCGTGGATAGATGCCTTGGGAGATGGGGTGACCGGGGGAGTATATGATTACACAGACACAGCTGTCACTAATGGAGTGACATACTTTTATAAATTAAAAACTATCGGCATTGATCAAAGCGTAGAGTATTATGGCCCAGTTTCCGCCACGCCGGGGATGCCGACCAGCACTCCAACGCTGACTCCCACCGCTGGCCTAACGCTGACCGCCACCACAGGCCTTTCGTCCACGCCCACGTTAACTCCCACGGGTGGCCCCTCGCCCACGCCCACTCTAACCCCCACAAGAACGCCTACGTGGACTCGAACTCCATTTGGGACTGCCGCGCCCACCTCGACCTCGACGGCAACGCTGACACCGTCCCCTTCTGCAACCATCACCGCAACCGCCGTCATCACTGCGACGGCCACGCTGATTCCGCTGCCCGATATCGAGTATGCTGGCTTGGCCACGGAGACCCCCTCCCCCACGATCACTCCCTCCCCTACGTGTACTCTCATTCCCACAGCAACTCCCGAAGAATCGGGCGGATTTCTGGTTGACTTGATCCAATCTGGAAATTTGCTGCTCGTTGGCATAGTTACGCTGGTTGTGGCCGGATGGGCTGTGCTGGCAATCGGGGTTTATATTTATATCCGCCGCCGCACTTCGTAGGTCGAATTTGGAAATTCGACGTACGACCTTTCCATGCGCAAACCCCATCCAATTCTACGTGCCATTGTGCTCGCCGCCTTATTGCTCACACTGGCTTGCATTCTGACCACAAGCAGCGTTCCTCCCGTTCAGCTCAAAGTGCGCTCGGAAGACCTGGCAGCAGCCGGGGCGGTGAAAATCTCTGTTTTGCAAGAGGGCATTTATCAAATCTCGCTGGCTGAACTAGGGTGGGAAAACATCGATCCCGCAACACTCCAACTCGTCCACCGGAATCAGCCCCAACCGCTGCTGGTCACGGGCGAGGGGACAGAGACCCGCATCCATTTCTACGGGCAGCCCAGCGACAGCATTTACACCAACGAGAATATTTACCTGCTCCAAACAGCGGAGATGCCCGGCCTGCGGATGGTGGAGGCGGCTGTGGCAGCCCCACCTCCCGATGTTTCGCCCCTCGATTACTGCAACATCGCAGTGCGAGCCGGGCAACTGGCACAAGAAATCGAAGAGAAGTTTAGCGTTCAACTCAGCATCGGGCACGTGAACTACTTTCTGCGCCAGCGTGAATTGGCAGCGCCACCGGGACGACCACTGAAGAAACAGGATGAGATAGAAGAAACGGAGTCCATTCAGAACACCTCACTGGAACAAGCGGGGCTTTTTTCCCCTGGAAGCAGCCAAGGGTGAGATAGGGGCAACGGAGAGCGTTGAGAGTTGTGTTCGGGAAATACAGGAGAAGCACCAAGCCAAAGACCCCGCCCTCTCCTGCGCTCATCTCGGGTACGAAAACGAGACCCTATGGCACAAACTTGACCACTTGCTCTATTTGCCCATCCCTTCGACAGTCTCAGGACAGGCTTAGGATTGACCCGGCCGCGGGACTTGTATTACTACCAGAGCGATGGGCTCCGGGCAATGTATGGCTTCACCTACAAGTACCTGACGCTGGAGCATTTTCTTGGTCAGTTGACCCGATTGCGAGTGGGCGACCTCTTGGCGAACATCCTGGTCACGACCTACGCCCAAGCCTGGTATCCTGGGAATGCGCCCTTGCATGTCTTCGCAGACGGGCATGTGAAACCACATTGGACCAAGTTTGGCAGCCATTCCGGGCACATGACGATGTGGGGGCGCACCACACTTGTACCTGCGCCAAGTGCAGGTGTGCCTGGAACCAAGCAATTGATCCTCAACGGGACAGGGGGATATCTGCTAGGGGGATGGAACTATCCCATAGACACCCACATGACCCACATTCTGGTGGATTTGGAAGCCGATTTGAGCCGCAGCCTGCAACGCCCCATCCTATGCACGATTCTCGACAGCGAAGGTGGTGGGCAGCCGATTGGGGAGAAATGGACAGGTTGATCTATTCTAAGTCGGGTCGCGCGAGTTGGCACCCTGACAAGATTGAAGTGGTTCTGGACCCCTATCGCCATTCAGAACACCAGCAAGTCATAGAGAGCACCTGCAAACGCTTCAATCAGGCTAACTTGCGTTGGCGCGATGGTCGCCACTTGCATTTCTCTGTGCTACAGCCTCCATAATTCCATTTATGTGGTTTTTAAGGTACTTGTTCAAACCTCATGCTAGCCGGTTATGACATTTTCGATTTGCCCATGAGTACCATTTGTTCCGGCCTCAGTGTCGACTGGCTTACTGAGGTCGTTCTTGTCCCCAATTAGTTTCAGTCGCCGCGGCAAATCTCCCCGTTTTATTATTCTCGTGCTATAATTCGCCCACTTTTTCGTAGGACGAATTTGGAAATTCGTCCTACACAATTTGACGAATTTCCAAATTCGTCCTACACAATTTGACGATTTTGGAAAATCGCCCTACATAATTCAATGAAAATAAACTGGTTCTGCACCGCTAATTCCGATACAAATAATACTGCCGATAATGATCTTTATCGGGCGGTACGGTGCAGGTTGCCAGTTCGCTAAATCTGGAATTTGCTGATTACCCGCCCGACGCTGAAAAGCGGAGGGCGTTTTATTTTGTCTGGACGATGGCGGCTGTTCCCTTGCAGGGATGCAACGCGAAAGCCACGGCAACAGGAGCACGAAGCCTGCCTCCGCAGGCTAGATCCCAGTCGGCGCAGGCCGACTTCGTGCCATTCGTTGCTGCGACTTACAGTCGCCGAAGCGACTCCCCGCTGGGGGAAGTCGCCCCAATACAAACGGAGGTTCATCATGTATAAATCACACACATGCGGCGAGTTGCGTGCTGAGCACGTGGGGCAAACCGTGACGTTGGCAGGCTGGGTACACCGCCGGCGCGATCATGGCGGTTTGACCTTTATAGACCTGCGCGACCGTTTCGGGCTTGTTCAGGTGGTCACCAACCCTGAAATTTCTCCCGACGCCCATCAAAATTTGGAGCCTGTGCGCCCCGAATGGGTGATCCAGGTTGAGGGCGGGGTGCGTCGGCGCCCGCAGGGCATGGTGAATCCTGATCTCGATACCGGCGAGGTCGAAGTCGAAGTCAGCAAAGTGCAAATTCTCAATCCGGCCAAGACGCCTCCGATTTACATCAACAAAGAAGAAGAGGCCGATGAGCAAACCCGGCTGCGCTACCGTTATTTGGATTTGCGCCGGCCCCGCATGCGCCGCAATCTGATATTGCGTCACCGGGTGGTGAAATTCATCCGAGATTTTCTGGACGCACGCGACTTTTTGGAGGTGGAAACGCCCATTCTGTTCAAATCCACCCCTGAGGGGGCGCGCGACTACCTGGTTCCCTCGCGGGTTCATCCGGGAGAATTCTACGCGCTGCCCCAGTCGCCCCAGCAACTCAAACAATTATTGATGGTCGCTGGCGTGGAGCGGTACTTCCAAATTGCACGCTGCTTCCGAGACGAAGACCAGCGCGGTGACCGCCAGCCCGAATTCACCCAACTCGATCTGGAAATGTCATTCGTCGAGCGCGAAGATGTGATGGCTCTGGCTGAAGAACTGTTCACTAAACTGGTCACCGAGATCGTCCCCGACAAAAAAATGCTGGCTTCTCCCTGGCCGCGTTTCACTTACGATGAAGTCATGACCCGCTTCGGAAAGGACAACCCCGATATCCGCTTTGGCATGGAGCTTCAGGATATCACAGACCTGGCGGCAGGTTCAGGTTTCAAGGTATTCGAAAACGTGGCGGCCGATGGCGGCCATCTGCGCGGTATCAATGCCAGCGGGTTAGGCGATTACAGCCGCAAACAAATCGAAGAGCTTACGGAATATGTGAAGCAGTTCAAAGCCAAAGGTCTGGCCTATCTGTCGCTGACCTCCGATGGACAGCAACGCTCTTCGTTTGCCAAATTCCTTTCCCCGGAGACCGTGCAGATCATTATCGACCGCCTGGGTGCCCAACCCGGCGATCTACTGCTTTTTGTGGCCGACCAGCCCGCGGTGGTATTCGAAAGCCTGGGACGTTTGCGTGAATTCCTGGGTGACCACCTCGGCCTGCGTGACCCGGATAAGCTCGGTTTTTGCTGGGTGATCGACTTCCCCCTGGTAATGTGGAACGAAGACGAAGCCCGCTGGGACCCCAGCCACCACCTGTTCACCTCTCCCATGCCTGAGGACATTCCACTTTTGGATACAGACCCGGCCCGGGCGCGCGGCCAGCAGTACGACATGATTCTCAATGGGTACGAAGTGGGCGGCGGCTCGATCCGAATCCACAAGCGCGAGTTGCAGACCAGAATCTTCGGATTGATCGGCCTCGACCCCGATGTGGCGCAGCAACGCTTCGGCCACATGCTGGAAGCCTTCGAATACGGCACACCCCCCCACGGCGGAATCGCCCCCGGAATTGACCGCATCTGCATGATTCTGGCAGGCGAGCCTAATATCCGTGAGGTCATCGCCTTCCCCAAAAATCAGATGGCCCGCGACGTGATGGGTGATGCACCCTCGCCGGTGGAACCAGAGCAACTTGCAGAACTGCATATCAAATTAGATTTGTAATATCGTCTCAAGCAATGGAGGTAAATTTCAATGTCCCCAATTATCCGAGTTGACCAGATCGCCGATCATGTTGGGCAAGAAGTTCAGATCAGAGGCTGGGTTTATAACCGCACCTCCAAAGGCAAGCTTGTATTCCTGCTGATCCGTGATGGGTATGGATTTGTCCAGTGCGTGGCCTTCGAAGGCGATTTGGAACCTGAACTCTTCGACCAAATTGCGCACCTGCCGCAGGAATCATCTGTCGTTGTGACCGGCGTTGTGCGGGCTGACGAGCGCGCGCCGGGAATCCCAGGCGGGCACGAAATCGGCATCACCGCGCTGGATGTGATTCAAGCAGCCGCGGACGAATACCCGATGGCGCTCAAGGAGCATGGCGTCGACTTTGCGCTGGATAACCGCCACTTGTGGATTCGCATGCCCAGCCAATGGGCAATCTTGCGGATTCGAGCCACGGTGATCAGCGCCATCCGTGAGTGGTTAGATACTAACGGCTTCATCAATATGGATACGCCCATCCTGACCCCCGCGGCCGCTGAAGGGACGACCACCCTTTTCGAGACGCCCTACTTTGATGAAGGGGTAGTTTATCTCGCGCAGACAGGACAACTTTACAACGAGGCTAATATTTACGCCTTCAACCGGGTATATTGCTTTGGCCCCACCTTTCGCGCCGAGAAATCCAAGACTCGCCGCCACCTGACAGAATTCTGGATGGTGGAACCGGAGATCGCTTTCTGCGACCTGGACGAGTTGATGAAAATCGAAGAGCAGCTTGTCACGTATATCATCAAGCGAGTGCTGAAAGAGCGTGCCCCGGAGCTAAAATCTTTAGGGCGCGATGTCTCTCGGCTGGAGCAGATCGAACCGCCTTTCCCGCGTATTTCCTACGATGAAGCAGTCGAGAGTCTCGCGCAGATACGCTCAGAGAGCAATGATCCCAAAGAAAAAGAGCTGCTCGAATTCGAATGGGGCATGGATTTTGGCGCCCCCCACGAAACCGCTCTCACCGGGCGATTTGACAAGCCTGTGTTTGTGTACGGCTACCCGACACAGGTCAAAGCTTTCTACATGGAGCCATGGCCGGCCCGGCCCGAGGTCTGCAAGAGTGTAGACCTTCTGGCTCCCGAAGGGTATGGCGAGATCATTGGTGGCAGCGAGCGTATCTCTGACCCCGATTTGCTCTTGCAGCGCATTCACGAACACAACCTGCCCGAAGATGCTTATAGCTGGTTCATCGACCTGCGTCGTTATGGCAGCGTTCCGCATAGTGGATTTGGCCTGGGTGTCGAGCGCACTATAACCTGGCTTTGCGGAATCCGGCACATCCGCGAGACCATCGCTTACCCGCGCACTATCAAGCGAGTGTACCCCTAACGCGGAAAATAACGCGGAATATTATCTACTCATTCAGGCCTTTTTATGGTATAAGATAGGCACCCTGCTGTGTACGTGTTGCGGTACATGCGTTTTGAGCCAACACTTACTTATGTGGCTCCAATCTTCGTG
Organism: Chloroflexota bacterium; assembly: GCA_043818215.1. Taxonomy (GTDB): domain Bacteria; phylum Chloroflexota; class Anaerolineae; order Anaerolineales; family UBA11858; genus JBDRGC01. Next base: position 6,274 of record JBDRGC010000493.1, read on the forward strand.
TAGTGACACGTTAGGCTTCGGCCAAGGCGGATCTACTGAGGCGGAGCCGTTCTTTGAAGGTAGGTTCAAGACTTTGCCGCATACGGCATGGTGGGGTACCTGCTCCTTGAGCAGGTTACACAAAAGGCGACTCAATAAGTCGCCTTTTGCTTTTAATCGCTCCTATTGCAGTATCTTTGCGAAAATAAGAGGACGGCGGGTTCAAAATGCGCCTACGACGCATTTTGAGCCCGCCGTCCTCTTATTAGTTTAAATGGTGCTAATTGTAGATAGCCTGGTTTGTTATTCCGGGATGGTTCTATAATATGTGATCCGCTGTAGTTTGTTAAGCAGATGCTCACGCTCTTTATTATCTTTTGTTTCAGCTAACTTAATTTTCAGCTTGCGTACTTTTCGCACGCGGCGTTGACGTCTGCGAAGTTCTCGGATCGTTGATGTTGTCATTCGGTATTTCTCCTTTTCTCAATTTCGGGTCTGATAAGTAAATAAGCACCAACCATATTCATGCAAATCAGAACTATTAAATCATACAATAAAAAGTCTAGTCCAGCTGGCCTCCCAATAAAATATTGAGATACGATGCTGACAAGGTGTAGCACGCCCATAAACAGAATCACTAAACCTAAAAGCTGTAACATGGTTATTTTCGGAGGCGTGGAGACTATAAAACGTAGTACACGCGGCAAATCTTTCATTTCAGACAACAGGCTGTAAGCCAGAGCCGCAATCACACATCCAGCCAGGATAATGGCATAGACAAGAAACCGATCTGTTTCATAATCACGCTCGGCGAGTTTTACGATCACAATCCCGTATACGATGCCGACGCCGATATAGTAGCCAATTGCACAGTAGCTAACAGCTTGAGTAATATTGCCTTTTGGTTCTGCTCTGTCGATTCCTCGTGTGCTTATTGTCGCAAAAGCGAGACTATATATATAAGCTATGCCTACAACTATTGCCTGGGTTTTAACTCCGTCCAAATCACCTTTGACGAAGAGTGTAAATAATAACAGTACACCGCATCCACCGACAAGTAGAAGAAAGAATAAATTTATGGCCGATATGACCCAATCCTTGCCAGACCACGGCTGAATGATTGGTGATACATTGGGGCTGGTACTGCTACTCATGTATATTTGTCCTATCCCTATTCCAGGTCAGAGATCATCGCGGGGCGATTTGTGAGGCGCTTTATCTTGCTATCATTTAGAGATGATCGTTCATCAATCCAGGTATGGACGTAACGCCCTTTGGATATTGGGGGTGCGCAGGCGTCTGAGGGCCTGGGCTTCGATCTGGCGGACGCGCTCACGCGTGACGCCCATTTTCCGCCCGACTTCGTTCAGCGTCAGGTATTGTCCATCTACGAGACCATATCGCAGTTGTAGTATGCGCGCTTCCCGCGGCGGGAGTATATCGAGCACGCTTTCGAGATGCTCGTGCAGCAGGTTGTTGGCAGCAGTTATATCTGGCGTGGGTATGGTTTCATCTTCGATGAAGTCACCTAAAGTGTCGTCGTCTTCATCGCCAATTGGCATCTGCAACGAAAGAGGGTAACGTGCCAATTTGATCATTTCCTCTATTTTTTTGGGAGGCACCTCCAGCGCTTCTGCAAGTTCTTCAATATGTGGATCGCGGCTGAGTTTTTGTTTGAGTTGGTGCTGTGCTCGCAGCATCCTGCTGACCTGATCTCCCATGTGTACAGGAATGCGGATAGTGCGTCCCTGATCAGCGATGGCACGCGTCACGGCTTGCCGAATCCACCAGGTGGCATAGGTGCTGAATTTGAAGCCGCGCTTGTGATCGAATTTCTTAGCCGCGCGCATCAAACCGATATTTCCTTCTTGGATAAGATCCAGGAAAGGAACGCCGCGTCCCATATATTTTTTGGCGACACTGATAACAAGGCGGGCATTGGCTTTGATCAAGTGCTCTCGAGCAGCCCATCCCTCCTCGATCTGGCGTTGTATTTCTTGGCGTTCTCTGGGACTAATGTTTTCTTTAGCCAGACGTTCCCGGGCCAAGAGTCCCCGTTCCATGCACTTTGTGATCTCGACTTCCTCTTTGGGGGTGAGCAGGGGAACACGCCCGGCCTCTTTTAGATACAGGCCAACAGTATCTTTGGTATCGACATTGGCCAGGTAATCTTCCTGCTCGAAAATCAGGGGGATTTCATTGTCTTCTTCCTCTGCTTCCAGTTCCTCGTCGTCATCGGTGAGTTCAGGAACTTTTTCATCCTCCAGATAGAGAATGCCTGCGCTGAGCAGCGCAGCGAAGACTTCTTCCAGTTGAGTGATGCTTCGTTCTGATTCCGGGAAAATACTGGCAATATCATCAAGGGTCACATACCCCTTTTCACGGCCCAATTCAATCAGACTGGCAATGGGGTAGCCACTCTCACTCTGTTCTTCTATTACTTCCAATAAGCGTTCGTTGATCTTCTGTGCCATATTTATACTTTACTCTGTACCTAATAATGCGGCGGAGCCGCAACCAAACCTGGTAATTGTCATTCCCCAAAAATGACAGTTTAGCATCTGGTGGTGATTAGATAGTAAGTGATGACCAAATCACAAAATGCTCTAGTCGCTGACCGCGGCGGCGGGGACGCCGCCGGGAGTAACTTCCAACTAGCCCGTCACTTACTTTTTTGCCACTACCCAGGCCTCTTTAGGATTTCAGGCGGTGAAGTCCTAGGGGTAGATTCAAGGTGCCGTAAACGTATTGTAAACACACCTTTGCATCCCATTCTTGACTATGCTACTTGTTAGCATTATAGCATACAGGTCAAGCCCAATAAAGGATGGACGGTTGCATGTATTCCTAGATATGGATAGCGGTTCCTTCGATATTGTGTGCCGCTTCCATGATGACTTCGCTCAACGTGGGGTGGGCGTGGACGTTCCGGGCGATACCCGCTGGGGTTAATCCTGTCATTTGCGCCAGAGTCAACTCGGGGAGCAATTCGGTCACTTCGGGACCAATTAGATGTGCCCCCAGGATTTTCCCGCTTTGCGCGTCGGTGACGATTTTAGCCCAGCCGGCATAATCACCCAACCCCAGGGCTTTGCCGTTGGCCTGGAAAGGAAACTTACCAACCTTGATATCGTACCCGCGTGCTCTGGCCTGTACCTCAGTGATACCGAAGGACGCGATTTGAGGCTGGCAGTAAGTGGCCCGGGGCATCATTTCGTAATTCAGGATAGTGGTCTCTACGCCGGCGATGTTCTCTGCACACACAATACCCTGGGCTGATCCCACATGGGCCAACATCATTTTAGCAGTCACGTCGCCGATAGCCCAAATGCCGGGGATATTGGTAGCCATGCGCGCGTCGATTTCGATAGCGCCGCTGTTGGCTAATTCGACGCCAACTTCATCGAGGCCAATACCCTTTGTGGCAGGCTTGAAACTAGTAGCCAGCAAAACTTGCTCGGCTTCCAGTACTTTCTCTTCACCGTCAGCAATAGCTCTGACCTTGACAACAGCATCCGTTGTTTCGATGGCCTCAACACGATGGTTGGTGAGTATTTCGATTTTGCGTTTGGTGAGGGCTTTTGCCAATTCTACACTAATTTCTTCATCCTCGTTGGGAACGATGCGGGGAAGCATCTCTACGATACTAACTTTCACGCCATAAGATTCCCAAATTGTGGCAAACTCCACGCCAATTGCGCCAGAGCCGACGATGATTACGGACTTGGGCAGCTTGTTTTGCAAGATAGCTTCCCGATACGTGACCACTTTTTCGCCATCCATTTTTACACCCGGAAGGATGATGGGGCTTGCCCCGGTCGCTATGATGATATTTGCGGCTTTTAGCTCGGTGGCCTGTCCATCGGCATTGGTCACAATTAGTACCTCACGCGCGGTCAATTTAGCTGTACCCATATAAACATCGATATTGTTCTTTTTCATCAAGAAACCTACCCCGCGAGTCAGTCGCTCTGAGACTTGGCGGCTGCGCTTGACAGCCTTGCCGTAGTCCAGTTGCAGGTTTTCGAACGAGAATCCGAATTCCAGGCCGCGGTTACATAGGAGGTGGGCAACCTCGGCATTCTTGAGAAGAGCTTTAGAGGGAATACACCCTACATTCAGACAAACGCCGCCAAGCCACTCTTTATCGAGTATCGCGGTTTTTAGCCCTAATTGTGACGCACGGATGGCGGCGACATAACCCGCCGGCCCAGCCCCAATCACAATAATATCGTAGTTGCTCATCCGTTCTCCTTATGAAAGTGTCGCGCATAGGGACGGGGTTCGCTATGCTGCTCTTTCGGCGAACCCCGTCCCTATTGGTTGTCATTCGATTTAATGGGATTGTACCATCTTTTTTTGAAGGGTGTAGGGGTTAGTAATAAGGTGGGCGCGCCAATTTCAGGATGCACTGTTAATCCCGCTCCGAGAGCTGCAATTGGCTCTTCGCCGCGCGGATCAGATTCTGCCCAGCTTCATCCAGTTCGCAATAATAACGTATTGTTGCCAAGCATAAATCATCATGCGACATCACCCCTTTCTCAAAAGGGATATTATACTTTACGCTAACACGCTTTTATTTCCTTGACAGCCCTTTGACTATCGGTTATCGTATCGAACTTATTCGATTTAGTAGTTCAGCAGTCGTTGCCTCTGTTATTCCCTTGAGCATCCGCTCGATCCCCTTTTGACATCCGCCTGACTTCTGAAGAAAAGGACGATTTGTGAGCTTCAACCAATTCAATCTAGATGCTCGCCTGCAGGCGGGCATCAAACGCGCGGGCTATAGCACGCCAACGCCCATTCAAATACAGGCTATCCCTGCCGCACTGGCTGGTCGGGATTTGATCGGTACCGCCCAGACGGGAACCGGCAAAACGGCTGCCTTCGTGCTACCCATTCTGCACAAACTGCTCAACGGCTCGCCCAAACAGACGCGCGCCCTGATCGTTACCCCCACACGCGAACTCGCCGAACAAATCCACCAGGCCGTCCGCGAACTGTCTGTCGGAACCCACCTGCGCAGCGCGACTATTTATGGCGGCGTTGGCGCAACCCCGCAAATTCAGGCTCTTCAAAATGGTGTCGAGATCATCGTCGCCTGCCCCGGTCGTCTGCTCGATCTGGTTGCCAAGGGACATGCCCGTCTCAACCGAGTCGAAGTCTTGGTACTCGATGAGGCCGATCGCATGTTCGATATGGGCTTTCTGCCCGACGTGCGCCGCATCATCAAAGCTGTTCCAGGTCAACGCCAAACCATGCTCTTTTCAGCCACCTTCCCGCTTGAAGTAGAAAATTTGGCTAAGCAGTCGCTCAAACAACCGCAGCGTATCATGCTTGGTCTTAGTCGTCCTGTGCATACTGTCTCACATGCACTTTATCCTGTGCCGCAGCACCTGAAACGCGGCCTTTTGCTAGCGCTGCTCAAAAAGACCGATACCGATTCGGTGCTGATCTTCACCCGCACCAAGCATCGCGCCCGTCGTTTGCAACACCAGATCGGCAACGCTGGCTACAAAGTTACCAGCCTGCACAGCAACCGCACGCAAGGTCAACGTCAAGCGGCGCTCCAAGGCTTCAAGAACGGGCAATTCCAAATCATGGTCGCCACCGATATTGCCGCGCGCGGTCTGGACGTGGACAGAATTTCACACGTCATCAACTTTGACATGCCAGATACCGCCGACGCCTATATCCATCGCATCGGGCGCACTGGACGCGCAGAGCGCACTGGCGACGCCTTCACCCTGGCCACCCCGGATGACGACGATATGATCCGCAAGCTGGAAAAGATCATGAAACACAAGCTGGAGCGTCAGACGATAAAGGGATTTGATTACACGGCTCCCTCTCCACCTCGGCCTGCTCCCGTACCGCTCGGAGCAAAGCGTTCCCCGGCTTTGACACCGCGCGAAGCATACCCCCATCACTTACACAGGCAAAATGCGCAGGCGCGCCATAAATCACAGAAACGATCCTGAGAGCAGAGAAAGCGCGTGCATTTCACTTAGGAATGCACGCGCTTTTTGTTTTTTACACCATCATCCCCTTCAAGCTATACTACAACGCTTCGCCATTGTTCAGACTGGATGCTTTCTTCCCTCGCTAAATCCGCGCTTGTGAACGCCAGTTTCAGGGTGCGATGACATCGTGCTGTGCATAAGCCCGCTCCGAGAGCTATGACTGTCTCATCGCTGTGCAGACAAGATTCTGTCCGGCTTCGTCCACCCGCAGCATCGCCAGGGCTTCGGCGGTGACATCCGGGCCGCGGGGAATTTGATGAAAGGATAGGTCTGCGCTATCAGGCCAGGGTAGGGCATATACAGAAGTTGGGGGAGCACAGTAAAGCAATCACACATTTACCCAAAGGGCACGATGCGCAATGTATTGATCGCTCGAAGCGTACGCCTCAGAAATTTTTTCGCGTTAGTCATTTCCATTCTCCTCTCGTTTATTTGGAATGCCAAACACATCATAAGCCAGGAGTTGCGGTGGAGCAACGAGTACGAGTGGTTAAATTGCGATATAATCTGCGGACCGATGACCTATGGCCGATGACCGATGACCGATGACCGCCGACCGACATCGAATGAATTCGATGCTGCTACGAGAAACCTGCTAAAGCAGGTTCAGGACGTGCTGTAACATGCTTTAGCATGTTTCCAATACCAAACCCCGAATTCATTCGGGGGGCTGATTTGATCGTTTACTTGTTGTCTCCCCAACTCGCCGACTCGCCGACCCGCTGACACGATGACTCGCCCACTCGCTGACTCGCTGACTCGCCGACTCGCCCACTGAACACTGATGACTGAACACTGAATACTGAAAACTGATGACCAACCACCGCTACCTCTACTTCACCGTCTTCGCCTCCGGCATGACCACCCTGGCCATCGAGTTGGCTGCCTCGCGCCTGCTGGGCAGCGTCTTCGGCACCAGCAACCTGGTGTGGGCCAGCATCATCGGCCTGATTCTCATCTACCTCACACTGGGCTACTTCATCGGGGGCCAATGGGCTGACCGCTCGCCGCACCCCAAAACCTTTTACACCATCCTGGCCTGGGGCGCATTCACCGCCGGGCTGGTTCCCTTCATCTCCCGCCCGGTACTGCGAATGGCTGCCGAGGCTTTCGATGGCCTGGAAGTCGGCATCCTCTTCGGCGCATTCACCGCGGTGCTGATCCTCTTCATCGTTCCGATAACGCTGTTGGGAACTATTTCCCCCTTTGCGATCCGTCTGGCCTTGCGGGATTCCCGGCAAGCCGGGCAGGTTTCCGGGCGGATTTACGCCATCTCGACCCTGGGATCCTTCGTGGGGACATTTCTGCCCGTGCTGGTGCTGATTCCCCTTGTGGGAACGACGAAAACCTTCGTGATTTTCGGGGTGTTCCTGACCCTGGTAGCGATTGCCGGCCTGTGGCGAGCTGAGGGAGCGCGGGCAACACTCCCCGTGGCGTGGATGCCGTTCGTGCTAATTCTGCTTGCTATCTTGTGGGGCAGCGTGGCTATCAAATCCACCGCCGGGCAAATCTACGAAACCGAATCGGCCTATAATTATATTCAGGTATTAGAGAGAGACGGCTACCGTTATCTGCGTCTCAACGAAGGACAGGGTGTCCACTCGATCTACAATCCCGACGAACTGGTTTTTCACGGCCCCTGGATGCAGGTGCTGGCGGCCCCATTTTTCAACCCGCCCCCATTCATCCCCGAAGACGTGGAGAGTATGGCCATTGTGGGGTTGGCTGCTGGCACCGCAGCCCGGCAGGCCACCGCAGTTTTTGGCCCCATTCCCATTGATGGCTTCGAGATCGACCCAGAAATCATCCGCGTCGGTCAGGAATACTTCGGGATGACACAGCCCAACCTGAACCCAATCCCGCAGGATGGCCGCTGGGGGCTGGAACACAGCGAGCGGCGATACACCCTCATCAGCATCGATGCCTACCGCCCGCCGTACATCCCCTGGCATCTGACCACGCGCGAGTTTTTTCAGATTGTGTACGATCATCTGGCGGAGGATGGCGCCCTGGTGATCAACGTCGGCCGCGCGCCGGGTGACCGCCGCCTGATCGATGGGTTGGCGGGCACGATTGGGGCGGTGTTCCCCTCGGTGTACGTAATGGATGTTCCCGACACATTCAATTCCATTGTGTACGCCACCGTGCTGCCCACGACAATAGACAATTTCTATCAAAACTATGCCACGTTGATGGAAAGCGGCCGCGCTCATCCTGTGCTGATAGAAGCCATGCAGCGGGTCATCCTGCACATACAGCCCACGCCCGAAATGGAGATTGTTTTCACGGACGACCTGGCGCCCATTGAATGGATGACCAACAGCATGGTTCTGAATTATGTCTTTTTTGGGGGCATCGATGAGTTGCAGCAATAAGGGTAAGTGTGTACCTGGGTTGGGAATAGAACACGGATTGCGCGGATGGTGCGGATTTGCGCAGATTTTTCTCATTTTGTCCGCAAAAACTGGAATTATTCAGCCGTGTCATACCGCAAGGGTACACCTGTCCCGGTGTCTAGGGATACCCGTTGGTATTGTGGGTGTCGCCACAGTGAGATAGGCGATGCTCAATCAGAAAGAAATTTTTATCATGTCATTGCGAAGCAGCTTTACCGCTGAAGCAATCTCATCCTTGGTGAGAAGGAGATCGCTTCGCCGGAAAGCCTCGGCTCGCGATGACACTCTAATCACTCCCCGGAGCGAGAAAATATGGAAACTCTAAAACAAATTTTGGGTTGGCTGGTTACGATCCTGGTGCCGGTTGTATTGGTTTTGGCGGCGGTACGCCTGTTGTTGTCGCCCATATTTGTAACGGTGGAGTACCGCACACCAAATTTCCCCACTGACTCTTATGGTTTCTCGTTGGAAGAGCGATTGCATTGGGCTGATATTTCGCGGGCCTACTTGCTCAATTCCGCCGGGATCGAATTCCTCGGCGATCAGGAGCTCGAAGATGGTTCCCCGCTCTACAATCAACGCGAGCTAAATCACATGCTGGATGTGAAGATCGTGGTGCGCGCCGCCATGTTCGTTATGTACGGAGCGCTGGTCTTCCTCGTGGGGATAGGAATTCTGGCGCGGCGCGGCAATTGGTGGTATACCTATCGGGGCGCGGTTTCCCGCGGCAGCTGGCTGACTGTGGGATTGATCGCGGCGATACTGGTCTATTTGGCGCTCAACTTCAACTCCCTGTTTGTGGGTTTCCACCGCATTTTCTTCGAAGGCGAAACATGGATATTCAAATATTCCGACACCCTCATCCGGCTTTTCCCCATCCGTTTTTGGCGTGATGCCTTTATTTGGATAGGTAGCCTTTCCTTGGGCGGGGGGCTGGCGGTGGGGTATTTCTTTTCGCACAGGCGCACGGGGGTTGGGAGTTAGGGGTTAGGGGTTAGGGGTTAGAGGTTAGAGGTTAGGGGTTTGAGGTTAGGGGGTTAGGGGTTAGGGGTTAGGGATCAGGTAACCAGGGTCTCCCAATCTCCAACCCCCAATCTCCAATCCCCAATTACCAATCCCCAATCCCCAATCCCCAATCACCAATCACCGAATATGCAGCGGAGCGACCCCATTCTCCTCGAAACCGCAGGAGCGGTAGAAATCCCGCGCGTCGGGGTTCCCCCGGCTGGTATCCATGAAGAGGTGGGTAGCCCCTCTGCGGCTGGCACGTTGGATAGCGGCCTCGACGAGTGCCTGCCCGATGCCCTGCCGCCGCCGTCGCGGGTCAACCGCAATATCATCGATCCAGGCCCGCAGGCCGGTAAGGGCGGACACAAAAGATAGCACCAGGAAGCCGACCACTTCGCTCTCGCACTCGGCGACCAGCACATCAAGAGCGGTGCTTTCGCGGAAACGTAAGCTGGCAGAACGCAATTCTTCGAGGCTGATATCATCATTGGCGGGGATGAGCGGTAGCAGACGTAAAATGCCGGACTCATCATCCAGGTGAGCGCGCCGGATGAGCAAGTCGGGAGCCAGGGGGTACATTTCTTCGGGGGAGGCCACAAAGCTGGCAACCGCGCCGTGGAGTCCGGCCCAGCGGGCCAACACCGCCCGATGGGTGCGAAAAGCGACATCGAGCGGCAGGGCGTCGGGGGCAAAGACAGCCGTTGCAGCGGCGTCATCGCCGGGATGCAGTTCTCCCCCCACAGGCCGGGCACGGTAGAAGATGATGATCCCACTCTGAGTCGAGCCTTCGGGGAAAGAGTCCACCCCAAACATCTCGATCAATTCTATATCCAGCCCGGTTTCTTCTTTACACTCGCGGATGGCGGCCTCCTCGATGCTCTCATCCGCTTCGATGAATCCGGCTGGCAGCGCCCACAGGCCCTCGAAGGGTGCGTGACCCCGGCGGATAAGCACAACCCCGTTATCCATTTCGACCAGAACGCCGGCTCCGGGAACCGGGTTTTTGAATTGCACAAAACCACATGCGGGACATACCGGTCGCAGTCGCCCACCGGCAATAGCCTCGTCCATTTCATGTCCGCAGCGTTTGCAGTAAGTTATTTCAGTAGTGTCCATAATTTTTGTGAGTGTTCAGCTCTCTGATGAAATAGAACGCGGATGACGAGGATTGACGCGGATTTTTATTTGTTTAAAGAATCCGCGGTGATCCGCTGTATCCGCATCACACCTTCACTCACCTGCACTTGCCGCAGGTGCAAGTGTGGCGCAGGTACAAGTGTCCGCATTCTATTCAAGCGACTTTCACGAATCCGCCTGGAGCGTGCAAGAACCCCGGTTTTGCTCCTGGTGGATCCGTGATCCGCCAGCCACCGACCCTTAACTAAAAAACATTGAGAAACCAGCCGACGCAGGTCGGCTTTGTGCCCTTCGTTACTGCGACTACCAGTCGCCGGTAGCGCGCAGGGGAGCACAACGTCATTTCTAAACAGGAATTGCTGACTCAACTTTAGGGCAATTCACCTTTAACAGTGATGACATATTCAATGGCATCGATATCTAAACCAGGCTCAGTATCGAGATAGACTTCATATTCAGCGCTTTCGCCAGCAGGGATTTCGTCGAAAAGCGATTCATATCCCATAGCGACAATTTGCCCTGTTTCAGCATCGTACAGGCTGACAATAACCACAGCGCTGCTCAAGACTGAGCCGGAATCATTGACCACCTCGCCAGTGAACCTGCCATAGCCATCATCGAATTCACTGAAGTCGTTTTGGGTGAGTAGGTCAACGTACTCGGTTTCGCTGATCCATGTCCAGTAAGGGTCCCACTGCACCGAGAAGGTGCTGGCATCGTCGATAGCCCCATATTTGTAATTCAACAGGCCCCAATCATCGAAATCGTAAGGCAATGTCTCTCCTGGTGCTAATGAGTAAATCGGCAGATTGGTTGAAGCGACATCAATGATATTGCCATCGTCAGCATAGATAGCCGCGAGCAATTCTACGCTCAAGTATTCTTCAGTGTTGTTGGTGATTTCGCCAACCAGATGAAATATGTTGTTTGTATCCACGTAGTTGTTGGTGGGTTCGGATAAGATCAGATCGTAGTAATCTTCCGGGGCCGTGTATTCGGCGTCCACGTAGATGAGGTACTCAGTGATATTGGCTATCTCTTCAGCGGGACCGATCATGGTCACGCGGAAAGGGCCATCCTCGCCAGGGTCCAGATATCGGCTGGCAACCGAGTAAGCCTCGGCGGTTATCAAGTTGCCAGCGGTGTCGAAAGTGGCGGCTGCGAGGCCATTGATCTGGACAGGATCGCCGCCGCTGTTGTAGAGTTCGCCGCTGACATGCACATCGCCGTCATCATCGACTGCCACCGTCGTGCCGCGAATATCCACGTATGCGCCAATCTCGCCGACGCTGTGCCCCACCACCGTCGCAGTGGCGGACTCAGCACCGGGCAGGCTTTCGGAGGCCCATAACGCGAAAGGGCTGATTTCTCCGGGTGCGATTATATCTAGCGCTGCCCTGACTATGTCGGAGTGCAAAGAAAGACCGCCAGCATCGAAGATTTCGACCTCCACTTCAATATCCTCGACAGCCTGACTACTGTTATTTTTCACCAGACCAACCACGCGGTAGGAACCGTAATGGTCCGTATAGCTGTTGACCATTACAACTTCCAGCGGTGGGATTTCAGCGGGGGCCGACTCTGCCTCAGAGGTGTCAGTTGCTGCTGCGGGGATTTCCGTTGGGGCAGCGGGGGTTGCGGAAGTGGGCAGCGGCTCTGTCAGCGGTACATCTTCTCCACCACCGCCGCGGCACGCGGCCATCACGCAAGTGACGCCCACTACGCACAGCAAGATTATTATTTTGCGTTTGATGTTCATGTTAATCATCATCCGTTGATGCATTGGGGACTAGGAACCAGGTATCAGGGACTAGGAATCAGGGAACAAGGAATCTGCCCTCTACCCTCTGCCCTCTACCCTCTGCCCTACGCCCCAAACTTATCAAGCCGTCCCGCATGGGCCAGAGCAAGAGACATGGCATCCACGGCCGGGAATGTGCCCAGTCCACCACGGGCACAGGCGCGCTCACCGAATTGAGTCTCGCTATCGGAGATATGCGTGGCTGGCGCCCAAAGCAGGAAGGGCACCGGGTGCCAGGAGTGAGACATCATCACGGCAGGCGTGGAGTGATCTCCGGTGATGATGAGTACGTCGGGTTCGAGAGCTAATAAATCGGGCAACGCTTTATCGACGCCCTCGATGATTTTGACTTTGCCGTCAAAATTGCCATCTTCGCCCATACTGTCGGTTTTCTTGATATGAATGAAAAAGAAGTCGTAATCGTTCCAGATGCGCTTTACGGCAGCGAACTCGTCTTCCGGCTTTTCGCCCTCGAATTCGATCACGTCCATCCCCACGAGACGAGAAACGCCTTTGTACATCGGGTAGACGGCCACGCAGGCCGCCCGCAGGCCGTAAGCATCCTGGTATGATTGCAGCCCGGGGTCGGTGGCGAAGCCGCGCAGAGTCAGGCCGTTGGCCTTGGGTTGGTCTGCCAATACTTTTTGAGCTTTCGCTACCCACTGATTGAAGAGTTCCGCTGTCCGCCCGGCGGCAGGATGGGCAGCCCGCACGGGCAGCGGCGGGACGCCGGTTGCCTGTGGATCAGTATCCTTGAGTTCTGGGCTGAGGCCTTCGCCGCGCATTACCACGGTGAAACGGTATTCTTTGACCTGGCGCACATCCACTTGCACACCAGGGATTTGCACGCTTTGCAGACGCTCCACCAATGGCGCAGATGCCTCGCTGGAGATGCGTCCGGCCCGCCGGTCGACGATCTTGCCATCGGCATCGAGGGTGCAGAAATTGCCGCGGGCGGCCACGTCGCCGAGCTTGACATCGAGTCCCACTCCCGCCGCGGATAGCGCACCCCGGCCAATATTGTGCCCGAGAGGATCGTAGCCAAACAACGCCAGGTGGGCGGGGCCGGAACCGGGGGTGATTCCCGGTTTAATAGGGATTGTTTGGCCCAGAGTCCCCTCGGCTGCTAGGTGATCCATATTAGGGGTGTGGGCAGTTTCCAATTCGGTGAGGCCGCCCGCAGTTTGAGGCAGCCCTCCCAAACCGTCCAATAGAAGTAATACAATTTTGCTGTGCGAAGATCGAATTAATGGGGCCAGGTAATCGTATGGCATAAGGTTTTCTCCGTGGGATGGAACTAATTGTTTAGACGGCTGCTGAAAATTGCTTCAATAGAACGCGGATTTTGCGGATTAAGCGGATTGACGCGGATTCTATTTTTAAAGAATCCGCGTCAATCCGCTTAATCCGTATCACACCTGCACTCACCTGCACTCACCTGCACTTGCCGCAGGTGCAAGTGTGCCGCAGGTACAAGTGTCCGCGTTCTATTCCTGTGATGGTTGAGCAATTAATGTTATGGAATATAAATATCCCCGCGGAGGCTGCCACTGTCGTGATGCACCCGCGGGGCGATGGTCAAACATGCAAATAGTAGGAAGCGATATTTACCGGATGGCTTGCTCGGTCTCTTTGTCGAAGATGTGCATATTGCCCATATTGAAGGTGACTTGTACTTTGTCTCCCATCCTAAAGTTGGTGCGCGGGTCTATGCGGGCAACATAGTTGTAATCACCGCTCTTCAGGAACACGAATATTTCATTGCCCATCAACTCGGTGACTTCGACCATCCCCTCGACAGGCTGCCCGATGATGCCGGGAGATTCGTACTTCGGGTCGTTGACGTCTTCGGGGCGTAGACCGAAAATGACAGCCTTGCCCGCGTGGGGCAGGTAGACATCGTTGAATTGCTCCGGGACCTGAACGCTATAAGCGCCGGTGTCCACAAACAATTTGTTGCCATCTTTCTTCAGTTTGGCATCAAAGAAATTCATCGACGGCGAACCGATAAACCCGGCTACGAACAGGTTTTTGGGCTTGTCGTACAGGTTCTGCGGGGTATCAAGCTGTTGAAGAAGACCCTGGTTCATCACAGCGATGCAGGTGGCCATGGTCATGGCCTCTACCTGGTCGTGAGTAACGTAGAGGAAGGTGGTTTGCAGCCGCTGGTGGAGCTTGGTGATCTCGGTGCGGGTTTGCACGCGCAGTTTAGCGTCCAAGTTGGAAAGCGGCTCGTCAAGGAGGAAGACCTTTGGCTCACGCACGATGGCGCGGCCTACGGCTACTCGCTGACGTTGCCCGCCGGATAACTGACGGGGCTTGCGGTCAAGCAGGGTCTGGATGCCAAGAATTTCAGCGGCATCGTCTACCCGGCGCTTGATCTCCTCTTTGGGGTACTTGCGGAGTTTCAATCCGAACGCCATATTATCGTACACAGACATGTGCGGATACAGTGCGTAGGACTGGAACACCATTGCGATGTCGCGGTCTTTGGGCGCCACATCATTCACCACCCGATCGCCGATCAAGATACGGCCATCAGAGATGTCTTCCAAACCGGCCAGACAGCGCAACGCGGTAGTCTTGCCGCAGCCGGAGGGTCCAACGAGCACAAGAAATTCCTTGTCCTCGATGACGATGTCGAAGTCGTTTACGGCCACAACATCATCGAAACGTTTTGATACATGTTCGAATATTACTTTAGCCATTGGTCTTACTCCTTTCGGTCGAATATATAGTGCGGCAATTATATCGCTGATGGTGTTAAAAATCAAATTGTTTTGGGTGGCAGGGAGCAGGAAACCAGGAAATCAGTAAATCAGGAAACCAGTAAACCAGGAAATCAGGAAACCAGGAAACCAGGAAACCAGGAAACCAGTAAACCAGGAAATCAGGAAATCAGGAAACCAGGAAATCAGGAAATCAGGAAATCAGTAAATCA
>JBDRGC010000494.1:0-9618 GCA_043818215.1 Chloroflexota bacterium
CGCACCTTCGCACGGGTAAGTTGCTGAACGGCAACAGGAGTATTTTACCAAACAGCGATAATAATCGTTCATCTAATTTAATTCTAGATTATGGCTCTGTGGGATTTTGCGTGGTGAGACCCTGGGATGGATTAAAGAATAACCCCAGGGAGTTATCAAATCCTTGGGGTTCAATGCCCAGATATAAGCTCATTTTCCAATAACGAATGCGACACCCACTAATCCCGCTCCCGAGTGGACAGATAATCCGGCGGTGAGTTCAGTGGTCATGATCACATCCGGGCAGGGCAGACTGGCGCGCAATTGCACCTCGAAAGCACGCGCTTCATCCGGCGCGTTGGAATGCACGACAGCCATACGCTCGATTTGATGATCTCCCAGGGCCTGGGTCGTCAATTCGATGGTTCTAGCCCAGGCTTTCTTGCGTGTGCGGATCTTCTCGAGCATATCCAACTTGCCATCTCGAATAGTAAGAATGGGCTTGATATTCAGGACGCTGGCCATCCCGGCCGCCAGATGCCCCACTCGCCCACTCATAGCCAGGTATTTGAGGGTGGCGAGGGCCGCGAAGAGATGCGAGCGGTCGAGTACATCTTCAGCCAGGGAGAGTATCTCCTGTGTAGATGATCCGGCCGCGGCAGCCTCAGCGGCAGCCAGCACGATGAATCCCTGTCCAATCGTCAGGCTGCGAGTGTCAACTACAGTGATGACGCGATCAGGGAACAAGTCTTTCGCGGCGACAGCGGAACCATAAGTTGCACTTATCTCTCCGCTCACGCTTAAACAGATGATTTCGTCTGCACCTTCATCGAAAGCAGCCTGGTAAGCCCCGGCGAATTTTCCGGGAGCCGGAGCCGCCGTAGTTGGCAGCACCCCCTCCCGGTCGATGCGCTCGAACAACTGGGCCTCGTCAATATCTACGCCGGTCTCTAAAATCTCTTCTCCAAAATGGATGGTGATGGGCACTTGCCGGATATTGTATTTTGCGGCTACATCATTGGGCAGGCTGGCATCGGTATCGGTAATAATAGCAATCTTGGACATGGCTCCTCCTGATAAGTGTTTGTAGTTTAGTTCATAATAATGCTGAAAACTCTGGAAAGATCGAAACAAGCAACCCCCTCCCAGCCTTCCCCCAAATTCTAAAAACGGAATTTAGGGGAGGGGCAGAGTGCATCCCCCCATTTTTGTTTTTCAAATGGGGGGATTGAGGGGGGTGGCAGGAAAAAAATCAAGTTTTTCGGAGTTTTCAGTTCCTCTATAGACTTACCTGACAAAATTTGCGCACTTCGCGAGAATTTTCTGTACACGGATTGCACAGATGACACGGATTTTTTACGCCGTACCTGCACCTGTGCGTTCGATCGGTTCGATCTGTGTATAAACGCTCTGGTTGTGACTGGAGGCCGCGCTATGAAATATTGCTACAAATCCTCCAGCAGGTGGATGGCAAATTCGCATTTTTCATCTCCCCGCAGCACGGATTTGACGATATCAATCGTCACCGGTTTGCCGGTAGCGCCTTCCCACTGTTGGCGGAACCAACCTGAGCCGCAGTAGCAAAAATCGACCGGCATGCCCTGATCCATCTTGGTGCGCACCAGGGGACAGAAGCAGTAGGCCTGCCGGCGCTCGAAATCGGTTTTGGCCTCGGCGTGGGACTTGGGGTTGCAGGGCTTTTTCGCAGCGTAGACGGTGTGGCCATCACGGGCGCCCCCCTCGGCCCAGCCGGGGTCCGCATCCATGAAAGCGATCACCGCGTCTACTGCCTGGAGGGGGTCTCCGGTGCGGGATTTGGTCTCGCTGAACACGGCAGCCAGTTTGTCGATCTGGCCCTGGGGGAAAACGTGGGCGCAGCCGGAGACGATGTCCCATTTTTGGTGTTTGTCGGTGAGCTTGTCCAGGCGGTCGAGCATGCCCATGACCCACTGAAAGCGGTCATCGACGCTGGTTTCAATCCCCAGTTTTTGGCTGCCCTGCATAACGGCTTCACGGGCCTCGGTTCCTAAGACACGTTCCAGGCCGGTGGCCAGTTTTTTGTTCCAATTGTGAATGATGAAGTGGACTTCAACCCCTGGCCCATCGGGCTGGGTCTCATCCAGGTAAACTTCCCGGTAGAATTCATCAGAGATGAGGGCGTACTGACTGGCGTAAGCGAAAACCTTCCCCACCGTCTCGCCGAGTTTTTCGGGTTCGCCGCGGTGGATGATGGTCAGCGCATCCATCTCTGGCAGCCATTCGGATTTGAACCGCTCGCTTTCGATCTTCGCACTGACCGGAAAGCCCAGGGTGACATCCGAACCCTCTTCGACGCTGGTGATGAAGTTGAAGATACAGAAGGGCGGCCCGGCGACTTGATCCGCGGGGATTTCCTGGGCGAGTTCATCCAGTGCGGTTATGATCTCGGCGCGCCGGTGTACCGTCCGCCGCAGGGTGGCGGCCAGAGTGGGTGGGTATTGCTTGTATGTTATGTCCATCATGTACTCCTTTCTTTATATACTGAGCGTACTTCAAAACAGTGAAAAATGGTACACGGATTTTACGGATTGAACGGATAAAAGCAGAAGAAAAATCCGTATTATCCATGGAATCCGTGTACGAGCAATTTCACTCTTTTCATGGGCGATCAGTATACACGGATAGAATGGATGTTACGGACACTGTGCCGGGACGGCCTAAAATACAAAGAAATCCGCCTGTTACACTGAGTCGCGTTACACCTGCGCTGCGTGCGGCGCAAGTGTCTGCGTCCTATAAAAAGGTACTTTGGCCCGTTATCCGTATGAAGTAGGAATTGCGGAACGGAAACAGGAGTATTGTACCAAATGCCGATAACAGGAGGATAGTGGAATCAGGTTATAATGTTCACAAATGGGATTCTCTGAGATATTGTGGGGCGCGGTACACGGATTGCACGGATTTTACGGACACCGTGCCGGTACGGCGTAAACCCAAAGAAAATCCGTAAAATCCGCATAATCCGTGTACAAAAAGAGTTTGACCACACAAAACATCAAAGAGCCACAAATACTAAGTTTTCGGGAGGGGAGGGGGAGCCAAGCGTCGGTTGAGTAGCAGCAATTCCCGGTTCGTAGTGCTTCGGCGTGCTAAAGCCCGCACTACAAACAATTTCCGGTTTGGCTTGCAAAGTAGGTGAACCATATCGGGAATTGCTGTTTCACGAGATTATTTTCCGAGGATCAATATGAAAACAGGCAACATTGTAATACTGATAGTCTTATTGCTGATCGTTTTTCTCTCCTCCACAATTTCAACCCAGGCCCAAACCTCCGTCACCGTGGAGAGCTTCTTCGGTGAGGGCCAGCGTTCAATATCAAGAACCATATCCCCAACCGGATACTCAGGAAGCGCTTATCAGCAAAGTCTTGGAAGAAACCGCAGTCAACTACGCTTGCTGATCATCAACCTGATCATGATATAGCATTAGAATTTGGAGGTAACGAATGAAGCTTCGAAAATATTCTCTCCTGTTATTAGCAATCGTACTATTATTTGCCTTGAGTGTTTCTGCCGAGGCCAGCGTTCAATATCAAGAGCCAGGTACCCAACCGGATCCTCAAGAATCGCTTATCAAAAAAGTCTTGGAAGAAACTGCTGCGGACTTGGGTTGGGAAAAGACGGTGGGAGGCCCAAGCAGTCTTGGTTGTACTGGAGGGCTTCTGGGGATTGAAGCTACTTGCTATGACGGAGTTACCTATGGCATTAGTTTTAGCGAGAGAGCCAACCAGGCAATAGAATCCCCCGACGACGATATTTTTGGAGTGTTGATTTCTCGGGATAATAATTTCGGTGTCTCTGTTATTGCTTTCCCGACCTCGTCAGGAGCAAAAGATTACAATCAAGACTACATTCGTGGTAGATGTTCGGCAGAAATTCCAGATTGCCATCCTACCAGTATTCATGGTTTTCCAGGAGCAACACAAAGTCATAATAATGGAGATTCAGCAGGCGGTGATTCTACTTGGAGTGATTTTACAACCCAGTTGCAGTATCAGTCGGGCCGCTTTATATTTAGTGTTTATGGACACAGTAATTTCGACCCGATGCTTGATCGGGTGCGTTCGATAGACTCCGTGTTTTACGGGAATGCCGTGGACAATGGTCTCATAGGCGGCGACAACGTCGATATTGTTACCATCACCGAAACCGTGAGTCCAATAATTACGGAAACACCTAAACTGGGCGCACCCATCGTGCTGAAAGCCTCCCGAGATGGATATGGGGAGGCCTCCCAAACCATCAGCAATGCCCAAAATTATGAAGTCGTCATCGTCGCAGGCCAGGTGACTGACCAGGAGGGCAATGGGGTGAGTGGTGCCAATGTCGAGGTGATCAGCGGTGCGAATCCAGCCGCTATATCCACAAATGCGGATGGCACCTATTCGTTGGTGCTAAACATTTCTGGCGGACAAGGGAATGGCTCTGTAGGGGGGATAAATTTCAGCTTGCAACTCGAAGGAGATTTATCCATTGCCAAAATTGAACTCGTACAAGCTGTCAGTGGAGCCGAACTCGCTGATAGCAAGCACACCGCAGCCTTGGTATTCCCGCGTTTTTCCAGTCAGGCGCAATCCAGCGTAGACTCTAAGGTGACTCTCTACGTCAATGGACAATTCTTCAAGACTCTCCCCTTCCGCGTAAAAAACAACTACGGCGCAGATGAACACCGTAAAATCCATGACGCGCTGAAGTTTTTCATCCCCCCCAGTTTTGTGCGCACTGGAGTCTTCGAAGTCAGGGCAGTGATTGACCCCGAAAACGCCTTTGTCGAACCCGACGAAGCTAACAATGAAAAAACCTGGTCTCAAATGGTCTCCCCTTCGAGAGGCCTCAGCATCGTCATGGTGGCACTCAGCCCCAACGTTCGCTCAGAAGCCGCTCAAGCCTGGGCCAGCACTGCCCGAAGATTCCTGGCAAACACCTATCCTGTCCCCGCCGTGCGGATTGTACAGCATCCCGTTTACTCGAATGGCTGGTTGAATCTTGCGATGGCTCTCCGCGATGCTGCAATCGTCAACAATGCGCGGGTGGCATACAATGCTGCCAACCCAACGAGCAGGGTGGAATATACGGTCGGTCTATATCCGCCTAATGCATACGGAGCCGGTAACCGTGGTTTTGTCTATCGATACTTGTATCCACAGGCACCGCTGGTCAGCCTCGATTTTCCCATCACGATAGCGCATGAAATCGGTCATATCTATCTGGGTGGCCACGAGGAAGTGGATGATGATCCCAACCTGGGTGGGGTTTCGTTGCCCGAGGGTTATATGTACGATTATATTACTGGTCAGGTGCGCTACATCAAACCCAATTCCAATTGGATCAATTTCATGGGCGACCCCTATGCTGGATACGAACTGGGTGGAGTGACGGTCCGCCCCTGGGTCTCACCAACAGCTTTCAATACCATTCTGAGGGTCAGGCAAACCGCGGCGGATTCTCAACCAAAAAGGGCCGCACTAGCAGTTCCAAGTTGGTCTGCCACCGCACCCTTCGAACAAGTTTTATACCTTTCCGGGTACTTCGACTATGGCGAACTTAATGTTCTCCCCCCGCAGACCTTGAATACCATTGAGGTTGGGAATTATCCAGTAGGCGAATATATGGCAACCATGGAAGCCGCCGATGGCAGCACCCTGGCAAATGTCTCTTTTGGGATGAATGATGATCTCGGTGAATACGATGCCCCCAACCCTGGGGCCTTCCAAGTTGAGATTCCCTACCCTGCAAACGCTGTTCGGTTAGTGATCACCAAAGATGGTCAGGAATTTTATCGACTCGAAAAGTCTGCCCACGCGCCAACGGTATCCGTCGTCCAACCCGGCAGCGGAAGTCCCGTAAACGGTGAGACCTCCGTCACTTGGTCCGCTATGGATGGGGATAGCGAGGTGCTGACCTACAATGTTTATTACAGCCCAGACGACGGGGCAAGTTGGCAACTATTGGGTGTGGGATGGACAGATCCCAATTTACCTATTGATGGCTCTTTATTGCCAGGCAGTGATGCAGCGCTTATTCGAGTTGTAGCCTCAGATGGCTTGAATACCGGGCAAGCAGATAGTCCACCATTTGTGGTTCCCAAACATACCCCCTCGATTACGGTCCTCCCTCCTGACCCGGAGGCTGAACCGTGGGTGGTTGGGCACCCCAATTTATTAGCCGCAACCGCCGAAGACATTGAAGATGGTTGGCTCCCATTCGAATCTATCCAGTGGGCTTCAGACAAAGATGGCATAATCGGTCAAGGTAACGCGGTGTATGCAGCCCTTTCTGCTGGTGAGCATACCATCACTGTTACTGCCACCGACAGCGATGGGCAGCAGGCCAGCGATACTACCACGATAGCGGTGAGTGGAGTCGACGGCGCTACAGCTTTCAACTTTCCTGCGAATACCCTCTACCTGGTCGGTGGAGGAGCTTGTCTGTTATTTCTGGCTGGGATTATTTTGGCTGGCGTTTTTGTATTCTCTCGTCGCAAAGGTAGACCCCAATCGGCAATCGCGCCTGCCAGAGATCAATTTCAACGCGTCCAAGACAGCCAGGGCCGCTGGTGGTATCAAGACCCGAAATCGGGGGCCTGGTCAGTTTGGAATGGGCGTTCCTGGCAACTGGCAACCACCCCGCAACCTCCGGTAAAATCTCCGCCGCGGGCGCCAAAACAGCGCAGCAGCGGTTCTTGCTTGTTCTCATTGATTGCGGTCTTTGTCCTGGCAGCCCTTATCGTTGGCGGGATCAGCCTGGTCGCTTTCAACTTCCTCCCCGGTTACCAGATTCAACGGGGGCCGGGCGACCTCACCGAAATCCTGAAAATGGGTGGCGGCGGCGCGCTGGTGAGCATCCTGGGATTATTGTTGCTCAACGGCGGCTTCAAGGCTATCATCACCCGCCGGGCAATCGTCGAAGATGATTGGGGACGGCGCAGAGAGAAGCGCGGTTGCAGTGCTATTCTCAACGGCCTGGGACAACTCTTCTTCGGCATCCTCCTCCTGGCAGGGGGGCTGGGAATGATGGCGATGACCTTTTATCAAGAAGTCCTGCCCTGGCTGGGCGTATCGTAGGTCGAATTTGTAAATTCGACCTACAAGATAAAACGTAAATCGAATTTCCAAATTCGACCTACGTCCAAATTTACTATGAGTATCGACAACCGCAGGCAAAAAAGCATCCTGGCAGTCAATCTTGGGCTGTTTGCCAATATTGTTCTGGCCGCTCTAAAAACGAGCATTGGCATCCTGGGCAACAGCCCCGCCTTGCTCGCCGACGGCATCAACTCCACTTCCGATGTGGCTTATGGGATTGTGGTCAGCGTGTTCATGCGGTTGGCCGGAAAGCCGCCCGATGATGAGCATCCTTACGGTCATAGCCAGATGGAAAGTGTCGCGGCTGTGGTCGTAGGCGCGTTTGTGATGACAACGGCCATTGCTATTTTCTGGGATGCTGTCAACAATGTCTACGATTTGTTGGCTGGACAAGGCGATTTTAGCGGGGCCGCAAGTATCGCTCTGTGGGTGGGGCTGCTCACGGTGGTGATCAAGCTGGGGTTGACGGTTTGGACGCAGCGAATAGGCCAACAGACGCAGAATACCGCTGTGCTGGCACTGGCCTACGATCACCGCAATGATGTGTTTTCTGCTCTGGCAGCCTCGCTTGGCATCCTCTTTGGCCAGATAGGTTATCCGTGGGTTGACCCGCTGGCCGGGGCATTGGTGGCCTTGATCATCCTGCGCACGGGCATCGAGATACTGCGCGAGTCGACCGACGATTTGATGGACACCATCCCGGGCCGGGCACTGGCTCAACAAATCACCGCTCTGTTGGATACTATTCCGGGGGTACAGCAGGTCGAAGAAATCCACGCCCACCGATTCGGGCCGCACCTGGTGGCCAATATCACTATCGGCGTGGATGGCGCGTTGAGCGTGGCTGAAGGTGACAGGATTGCCACCCAAGTGGAACGTACGCTGATCGAAAACATCGAGTACATGCGCCGCGTTCACGTCCACTACCACCCGGCTACCTCTATAGCAAACGTTTTGCCCTCCGCTTGAATAGAACGCGGACACCGTGCCGGTACGGCGTGCCGCGGATGTAGCGGATCACCGCGGATTCTGTAAAAATATAAAATCCGCGTCAATCCGCTTAATCCGTGTCACACCTGCACTCACCTGCACTCACCTGCACTTGCCGCAGGTGCAAGTGTACCGCAGGTGCAAGTGCGCAGTGCCTGCATAGGTATGGCGCAGGTACAAGTGTCCGCGGTCTATTGAAGCTACTTTCAGCAGCCCCCTTAACGATTACCAAATGAGGCAACAATGACCCAAGCTATCGAAATTGGACGACTTCTGCGAGCAGGCACCACCGGATTTGTGGTGGGTTGCCGGGTATCCCAGTTGGATGCCCCTATTTTTGGGGGGCTGGTGCGCGCGCCCCTGGGAGAGAACTATCAGGTTTACGGGCTGATCCACGATATCCACATCGACGATGATGGCATTGTGCGCCAACTTGTCACCGCCGATACCGTGGATGAGGCCATCATCGCCGATAACCGGATCAACCGCAACGTCCCGGTGGAGGTCAGTGTACTGGCAGTCGGCCACCAGCAAAACGGGGATATCAAACACTTGCTGCCACCGCGCCCGCCCCTCAGCCTGGACGTGATCTATCATTGCAGCGATGAAGAATTACGGGACTTCACTTCGGCGGGACGTTTTGGCTACTTCCGGCATATCCTGCGAGCCACGGATGCTCCCATTGGCGAACTTCTAGCGGCACATCTGGAGCAGGCCAACGCAGCCCACACCGCCGCGGGCGATTCCGAATGGATCGGCCGCGCGACTCAAGAACTCATCACTCTGCTGAGAGACGATTATCCAACCCTGATGGGCGTCTTGAGCGCCGTCAGCGATGCTTTTGACAGTTAGCACTTCAGGTGCAACGCACTTGGGCGTTACAGAGACATTTTTGGATCGAAATCCAAGTGCGTTGCACCTTATCTAAACCGTATTGCAGTTAGGCATCGCTTTGGTCTTTAGGGTTCGTAGCTCCAGGGGTGGCATTCCTGCAAAAAAAGCGGGGTTAATGAAATCCTAAAAAGAAGTAAAGAAAATCAAGTATTACTATTGACTTTATCAAGTAATTGTGTAAAATACTTGTAAATACTTGTTGTTAGTTCAATGATTTGAATGCGGCATAGCGCGATCTTTGGCCGCGACTAAAATCATTAGTGCGGAGACCTTTCGACTCGTAATTATTCAGTCCCCTTTTCTCGTTCCCACGCTCCGGCGTGGGAACGCCTCCCCCAACGCTCTGTATTGAGGCAGTGTGTCCGATCAGGCGTGCCAACGCAGTACCCCAAGGGTATGCTTCGCGAAGCATTGACACGCGGGGGGTGAACGATTACTTCGACTCTGCTCAAGTTCGGCAATTGCTCCGACACGGGCTGAGTAGTTTGACAATGTCACATTCCAAATTCGATGTCATACCGCAAGGGTACACCTGTCCCGGTGTCTAGGGATACCCGTTGGTATTGCGAAGCAGCTTTACCGCTGACACTTGCACCGCACTGCGTTTGGTGCAGTGCAGGTGAGCAATCTC
>JBDRGC010000495.1:0-17853 GCA_043818215.1 Chloroflexota bacterium
TGGGGGCCGGGGGGCGTTCCTGGATGCTTTCTCAAAATTTTACCGGCGGCGGCCAAATACTGCGGCTAATCCTCCGCCCACCAGCACCACGGGGGAGCATACCAACATAGCAATGCCCGCAATCAGCATTCCCTTGGCGGCCTCGTGCTGGCTCTCGACGAAAGCCACCCGGTCTCCGGCGTACAGTTCATCCGGGATGACTCCACCGGCGGAGGCTTTCTTGCCCAACACCGTGGTCAGGTCACCGTTGTAAAAACCGCGGTACCGCCGCGAGCCATCCGGAAGCCACTCATTGTTATATTTAGCCTCTTCGTAGGCCTCCGAGTAGAGTAATTCCTCGTGCAGCGGGCCGCTCAAGGTGGCCTCGTTTGCACTGAGAATCAAAACCACCTCGCCGCCCACATTCAAGCTCAGGTCGGGTACTACATGCTCGACTGTTTCCCACGAGCCGTCCGGGTCGTCGTCGGCATTTTCGGAGTCGGGCAGTGTGACCACCCATTCTTCCAGCTCGTAGGCCACAAAGCCGGCTTCGTCCACCAGCGGATTGTCCTCCAATCGGCCAGTGATCAAAATGTCATCACCAGCAGAGGCAGCTGTCACCGCGCCAGCATCCATCAACAGCATAGCTTCGATGCGGCGAGCCTCTAGTTTTTGCTGGGGGGCAAGTACCAGCGCAAACAGCAGTCCGCACCCTAAAAGTGCAACCGAGCCAATTAGTGCTGCTATCACCGCACCTATTCGTTCTCGAATTCTGGAAAATATGTTCATTGAAGTCTCCTTTGTTGTTAGGAACCCGGTTGCTCCGAGCAACCGGGTTCCTGCGAGCCGCCGTCCTTCGCGAAGTATCCCTGTGTGATGGGGGTGGGGATGCCGCTGGGCGCAACTTTGAAATAGTCAGTCATTTACTGTTTAACAACTACCAAAAAACTTTGGGCCTCATTGTACCCTTTGGGTATTGCGTTAAAAATCTAACCTTATTTCAGTGGACTCTGGCTATTGTCTATTATAATTGATTTTGATGAATCCATTATCTCCCGCCGACTGGCACTCTCGATTCATGCAGCAAGCCCGGTGGACGCGCGACCTGCGCGCCTATTTATATCCACGCGCCGGCTTGGGCAATGCACGCCGGGTTTTGGATGTGGGCTGCGGAACGGGGGCGATGTCAGGCGAATTGGCAGAACAGGTTCCACTCCTTCATGGTCTGGACATAGACCGCGCCCATCTTCGTCTGGCTATGGGTAACGCTCCGGTAGCGATTCTGACCCTGGGTGACGCCCACAATCTGCCCTACCCTGATGGGATTTTCGACATAACCCTGTGTCATTTCGCCCTGCTGTGGATGAATGATCCGGCGCGGGTACTGCGCGAAATGGCGCGGGTCACCTGCCCCGGAGGCGCGGTGCTGGCCCTGGCAGAACCAGACTACGGCGGGCGGGTGGACTACCCCCTCGAGTTGGTGCAGCTTGGGGAGTGGCAGATGAAATCCCTGCGGCGGCAAGGCACGGATCCGCTCATGGGGCGGCGTTTGGCGGGACTCTTCCACGGGGCAGGATTGCAAAATGTGGAAACGGGAGCACTCGGCGGGCAATGGATCGGCACTCCCGATTGGGAGGCGTGGGAATCCGAGTGGGCGGTATTAGAGTCCGATTTGGATGAAACCTGCCAGGTTTCTGGTCACCCATTCCAATCAGAAAGCCTCAAAAAAACCTGGCAACTCTTAAAAGCGTTGGACAAATCCGCCTGGCAAAGCGGTCAAAGGGTGCTCTTCGTGCCGACGTTTTATGCCTGGGGGCGGGTCTCAAGGAGATAGTACCCGAAGAAACACAAAGGAAACCACACAAACCTTTGTGCCCTTTCCCGAAGAACACACCTGCACTCACCTGCACTTGCGTTACGGTGCAAGTGCGCGTTACGGTGCAAGTGTCAGGACGATACATGGTAAAAGCCGTGGTCCCAGCCTGTCCGAGTGTGGAAATAAAAACCCGATTTACCGATTTACCGATTTACTGATTTACTGATTTACTGATTTACTGATTCCCAGTCCCTGATTCCTAGCCCCTAATCCCTAGTCCCTGACCCCTAGCCCCCTATTCCACCAACTCATCACTGGCCTCCCCCAACCCATAAGCCCCGGCCTTGAGCACTTTCAACGAGAGCAGAGCGCACTTCAGACGCACGGGGCCGAGTTCGATGCCCAGCAATTCAAGCACGTCGTCTTTGTTCAAGGCTTTGACTTCATCCAGGGTTTTACCGTGAATGGACTCAACCAGCAAGTCCGCCGAGGCCTGCGAGATGGAGCATCCGTGCCCGCTGAAAGCCGCTTCTGTGACGCGCTCGTTTTCATCGAGGCGGACATCAATGCGAATATGATCTCCGCACAGGGGATTATCGTCCTCGAAACTTATATCGTGCGGGTCTAGCTGACCACGATAATAAGGGGTTTTATAGCGTTCGATTATTAGTTCGCGGTATAGATCGTCCATGGTTTGGGAAATTGGGGATTGGGAAATTGGGGATTGCGGATTGGTAAATTGGGAATTGGGGATTGGTAAATTGGTAAATTGGTAAATTGGGGATTGGTAAATTGGGGATTGGGAAGACACTACCAAGCTACCAATCTACCAGCTTACCAATCTACCAATCTACCAACCTACCAATATACCAGTTTACCACTATGCAAATATTTTCTTAACGTTATAAATCCCATTAACCAATCGGTCTACCTCATCCATCGTATTGTAGAGGTAGAAGCTGGCGCGGGCGGTGGCGGGGAGACCGAATTTAGTGTGCAGCGGCATGGCACAGTGATGCCCGGCGCGCACGGCGATGCCGTCCATATCGAGAATCTGGGAAATGTCGTGGGCGTGAATACCGTCCAGGGTGAACGATAGCACCGCCCCCTTAAACTCTGCCGCAGGGCCGAAAACCTTCACGCCGGGAATCTCTTCCAGGCGTTCCAGCGCGTAGGCCACAATCTCATGCTCGTGTTGAGCTACAGCGGCCATACCAATCTCGGAGAGATAGTCCACCGCGGCGCCAAATCCGATGGCCTCGGCGATTGCGGGAGTTCCAGCCTCGAATTTGTAAGGGATCGAGTTGGTCACAAATGAACGCAACTCCACGCGTTTGATCATGTCCCCACCGCCGAGGAAGGGAGGCATGGCTGCGAGCAATTCCTTGCGCCCATAGAGCACGCCTATCCCGGTGGGGCCGCACATCTTGTGGGCCGAGAAAGCCAGGAAATCCGCGTCCAGAGATTGCACATCCACGGGGAGATGGGGCACGGATTGAGCGGCGTCCACCAGGGTCAGCGCGCCGGCTTCATGGGCCAGACGGATGATCTCTTTAGCCGGGGTGATCGTCCCCAGCACGTTGGACATCTGCGTAAAGGCAACCAGCCCGGGTTCCAGGGCCAGAAGTTCCCGGTAAACGTCCAAATCCAGCCGGCCAGCCGGCGTCACGGGGATGAATTCCAGCCGCAGGCTGCGTTCCGCGGCCAACATCTGCCAGGGGACCAGATTGGAGTGGTGCTCCATCTCGGTGAGGATGATGACATCACCAGCCTGCAAGTTGGCTCGTCCCCAGGTGCGAGCCACCAAATTAATGGACTCGGTAGTGTTGCGGGTAAAAATCACCTCGCGGGGGGAGCCAGCTCCAATAAAAGCCGCTATCCGCTCTCGGGCGGACTCGTAGGCCGCGGTGGCTTCCTCCGCCAGAGCGTAAATCCCGCGGTGGGTATTGGCGTTGGAATGGCGGTAGAACGCATCCATCGCCTCGATGACCTGCGCAGGTTTCTGGCTGGTGGCCGTTGAATCCAGATACACCAGCGGGACACCGGGGCGCACTTCGCGTCCTAAAACAGGAAAATCCGCCCTGATTTTATCGACATCCAGGGTAGTTGGAAAAAGGGTTTCTGGTTTCATGAATATCATAAGACGTTAGGTGTGGTTTCGCTCTTTACGCATCACACATTACGCACATCGTCCCGAGTCTCTTACGGGATCACGTTTCACTTCACCCGCGATCTGCGGGCCAGCCTCTTTGGTCGACGCATTTGGGGAGAATCTTTGGAATACCACAAAACATGATCAGGGACCATCCATCCGTTGGTCAAGTACACATTCTCAGGAAATTGGACCGCAACCATTTTGGGGTCCACCTGGACGATGACACCCTGCAGCCAACCGCGTGTTCGGTCTTTATCCTGGTCATGGTCACAATTCGCTTCAACGATGTCACCAACTTGGTAATCACGATCATCTGCGGGTGGAGAAGAAAAAGGGATACTTGTCAATTTGGCCTCCAAGTTTGGGATTAGGGATTAGAGATTGGAGATTGGAGATTGGAGATTGGAGATTGGAGATTAGATGATAGAGGTTAGGGGTTAGGGTATTGGTCACAAGTTAAGCAACTCGGGTTTTTGTCAAGATGGCAAAATTTCACTTAATAAATCGCCGAATTCTGAAGATCCCACCGATTTTTGCCCAAAAATTACGACTGGGGTACGGATTGGATCAGATCGTACGACAATTTCTGATGAAAATCTGTCAAAAAACAGTCAAAATTGCCCTTGACACGATCTAAAAACCCTTAACTTGTGACTGATGGGGTTAGGGGTACGAGTTCAGGGTTCAAAAATCAGTTTCGCCGACTCGCTGATTCGCCGACTCGCTGACTCGCTGACTCGCCGACTCTCAACCCATCTTCGCTTCGATAGCCTTTCGGAAACGATCTTGGACACCCTCAAAGGGAATACGCCGCATAATATCTTCGAAGAAGCCTTCCACTACCAACCGTTCGGCTTCTTCGAGGGAGATGCCGCGGGTGCGCAGGTAAAAGAGCAGATCGGGATCAATTTTACCCACAGTAGCGCCGTGTGTACAGCGCACATCGTCGGCCAAAATCTCCAAGCCGGGGATCGAGTCGGCGCGGGCGTTTTCGCTGAGTATCAAATTACGGTTGGACTGGTAGCCATCGGCCTTCTGGGCAACGGGAGCTACGTGAATCATGCCCTGCCATACCGAGCGACTATGTCCCTTGAGCGCACCCTTGAAAAGCAAGTCGCTGGTGGTGTGTTCAGCCAGATGATTCTGTTGGGTATCGTGGTCCAAGTGTTGGCTGCCATCAGCAAAATAGAATCCCGACATGCGTCCGGTTGCGCCGCGGCCCACCAAATCCATGTCGGAGAAATTTTTGGTCAGCCAGGAGCCAATCGCGCCGAAAATCCAATCCAGGTTTCCATCTCGCTGCACACGGGCGCGCTCGTGGGTGAAATTCCATACGCCGCGGCCCAGGGATTGCAACTCGACAAAGCGCAGGCTGGCCCCGGCTCCCACGTGGATTTCGATGATGCCGCTGTGCAAAGTCTGCTTGTCACCGTAAGGCGAAGCGGCCTCGTGAACGTAGGTCAGCGAGGCGCCATCTTCGACCCAGATGATCAGGTGCGAAAAATGCGCCAGCCCCGCGCCCGCAGCCCACATCACACTGTGCAGTGGCCTCTCGATCTGCACACCACGCGGCACGTAGGCAATAATCCCGTTCTGGGCCAGCGCGGCGGTCAGGGCCGCAAACTTGCCATCCTCGGGTTTGACGATCTGCCCCAAAGCTCCTGCCAACAAATCGGGGTATTCGCGGGCCGCGGTTTCGATATCAGTGAAAATGACACCCTTACGGGCGATTTCTGGGTTGAGGGATTTCTCGATCCCGCCGGGGAGCAGCGTGATCTGGCCTGCGGGTTGATCGCCAGCCAGGGGGGTGAGCAATGCTCTGGGAACTGGCGGCAGGCCCGCGCAGGCCGCCTGCCCGGGGAGCATCACGCTCCCGTCGAGGCCGCGGATGTCGGTGCGCCGCCAGGGTTCGTCCTGGGTGGTTGGGTACGGGAGACGCTCGAAGGCCTCCCACGCTCGGGTACGGTATACCTCTAGCAACTCAGCCCCACCGCTCGCCGGGATCATCGCGCGGGTGAAGTTGAATCCGGCAAAATCGGGGTGGCTTGTTTGCGTCATTGTTTTCTTAGTTGGCATATAAATCCTTCGTGAGGCGTGAAGAGTGACGAAGTCCCCGAAGCGCAGCGGAGTGGGAAACGTGACCAAGATTTTCACGCATCATGTTTCACGCTTCACCCAATCGACCCTTCCATCTGCAATTGGATCAGCCGGTTCATTTCGATGGCGTATTCCATGGGTAGTTCTTTGACCAGCGGTTCGATGAAGCCGGAGACAACCATGGTGGTGGCTTCTTCTTCGCTCAGGCCGCGGCTCATCAGATAGAATAATTGCGCCTCGCCAACTTTGGAGACCGTAGCTTCGTGCCCGACAGTGACATCTTGGTTATCGATTTCGATATAGGGATAGGTGTCGGAGCGGGAATGCTCATCGAGCAGCAGGGCGTCGCAAACTACGCTGGACTTGACATCGCCGGCTTTAGAGTGAACCTTGAGCAGGCCGCGGTAGGCTGCCCGCCCGCCGTCTTTGCTGATCGATTTGGCGACGATCTTGCTGCTGGTGTGGGGGGCCAGGTGAATCATTTTGCCGCCGGTATCCTGATATTGCCCCCGGCCGGCGAAGGACATGGAGAGGATTTCGCCATGCGCTCCCGGCCCCGTCAGGATGCAGGAGGGGTACTTCATAGTTAACCGACTTCCTAGATTCGAATCGACCCATTCCATGGTGCCGCCCTCTTCGACTATGGCTCGCTGGGTCACTAAATTGTAGACGTTATGAGACCAGTTTTGGATGGTGGTGTAGCGTACGCGGGCGTTCTTTTTGACGATAATTTCGATCACGCCGCTGTGAAGGGAATCGGTGGTGTATTGGGGCGCAGTGCAGCCTTCCGTATAATGCACATAAGACCCCTCGTCGGCGATGATAATAGTACGCTCGAACTGGCCGATATTGGCTGCATTGAGACGAAAGTAGGCCTGGAGGGGCAGATCCACTTTTACGCCGGGGGGGATGTACACAAAGGAGCCGCCCGACCACACAGCGCTGTTGAGGGCCGCGAGCTTGTTATCCTCGATGGGAACCACGGTGCTGAAATATTGTCGGAACAGGTCAGGGTGCTGGCGCAAGCCTTCTTCGATACTCAAGAAGATCACGCCCTGCTTTTCGAGATGCTCCAAAATTGAATGGTAGACCATTTCGCTTTCATATTGTGCACCCACGCCGGCCAGGAATTTCTGCTCGGCTTCGGGAATACCGAGTTTATCGAAGGTGTTTTTGATCGTGTCGGGGACGTCATCCCACGAGCGGGCGTCTTCTTCTGTCGGTTTGATGTAATAATACAGATCGTCGAGATCCAATTTCGAGAGGTCCCCGCCCCAGGTGGGCATGGGACGCTGTTGGAAATGCTCTAACGCCCTGAGGCGGAAATCGAGCATCCACTGGGGTTCCCCCTTCAGAGAAGAAATTTGTGCGACTATCTCGCGGTCTAGCCCCTTGCGGGATTTGAACACGTGGGTTTCGGGGTCTTTGAACCCCCATTTGTAATCGCCAATACCGTTTGTGATTTGGGAGTCTGGTGTCATGGTAGTCATGTAGTCATGTAGTCGGGTAGTCTGGTAGTCGGTAGTCGGCAGTCAGCGGTCGGTAGTCGGCGGTCGGCGGTCAGCTATGTGACCGCTTGACTACATGACTACCCGACTACCAGACTAAATGACTACCCGACTATATTTTTCGCGCACCCAATCGTAGCCCTGTTCTTCGAGGCGCAGGGCCAACTCGGGGCCGCCGGATTCGACGATGCGTCCATCGAGCATGATATGCACGAAGTCGGGCCGGATGTAGTTCAGAATGCGCTGGTAGTGGGTGATGATCACAGCTCCGAAATCGGGACCGCTCAGGGCATTGACCCCTTCGGAGACAATGCGCAGGGCGTCGATATCGAGGCCGGAGTCGGTCTCGTCGAGGATGGCAATATCCGGTTGGAGGGCGGCCATCTGTAAAATCTCGGCGCGTTTCTTCTCGCCGCCGGAGAATCCATCGTTGAGATAGCGGCCAGCGAAGGAGTGATCCATCTTCAGCATATCCATGCGCTCTTTGAGTATCGTGCGGAACTGGGGGATGGGCACACCTTTACTTTCGGGGTCGGCGGCTTTGCGGTGAGCATTCATAGCCGTGCGCAAAAAGTTGGCCACGGTCACGCCGGGGATTGCGACCGGGTACTGGAAGGCCAGGAACAGCCCCAAATGGGAGCGTGCGTCAGATCCCAATGTGAGGATATTCTTGCCTTTGAAGAAAATTTCCCCCCTGGTGACCTCGTAGTTAGGATGTCCCATCAAGGCATACGCCAGCGTAGATTTGCCGGTGCCGTTAGGCCCCATGATGGCGTGAATTTCACCCTGGCGCACGGTGAGATTCAAGCCTTTGAGAATTTCTTTCCCATCCACGTTGACGTGGAGATTTTTAATCACCAACTCAGACATGTAGTGGTGCTCCTTTGTATCTGTGAGACGTGAAACGTGAGGCGTTAGTTACACTTCACGCACCACGTTTCACAAGCAGCCTGCTGACTTTTGCTCAACTGCATCTTTACTATATTTTTCGAACGGGAAAAATTATAGCACGCTCAACCTTTTTGGTCAATATTTAGGACAAATATCATATAAATTATTGACACTCATATACCCGGATGATATACTCCTCGATATGAAATTGTGAGGCGTGAAACGTGACGAAGTTCCCGAAGCACAGCAGAGTGGGAAACGTGAGTTACATTTCACGCCCCACGCCCCACGCCTCAAGCATCAAGCATCAAGCATCAAGCATCACGCTTCATGCTTCATGCTTCACGCTCCACGCTTCACCCTCCACGCACCCCATGCCCAGCACTCGCGATCATGTCCTGAAAACACTGCTCACTCGCCAACGTTGTACCATCAACGAGTTGGCTGAAGCTGTGGGCATTACTCCCATCTCCGTGCGGCACCATATCACCAAATTGGAAGCCAGTGGATTGGTTACATCGGATGAGGAACGCCACGGCGTTGGCCGGCCGCGGCGAGTGTACTTTCTCACCGAGAAGGGCATGGAGCAATTTCCCACCCGCTACCTCCGACTGACTATCAATCTATTGCAACAACTCAAAGATACCCTGCCAGAGCCTTTGGTCAGCGAGTTATTTGCCCAGGTGGCCGATGACTTAGTGGCCGATTACACATCTGAGTTAGAGCTAGACAAGCTCCCAATAGAAGATCGGCTAGAAATAGCCAGGAATTTGTTGCGTGCCGAGGGCTTCACAATGGAATGGGAACGCAAGGACGACGGATATCATATCCGTGAGGTTAACTGTCCCTACTATCATGTGGGGCAGTCACATCCCGAAGTATGCACCATAAGTCAAACTTTGCTCTCGAACATACTCTCCGTCCCGGTGGAGAGAGCCGAGTGCATCCTTGATGGAGATTCATGCTGCGTATACCTTGTGCCAAATTCCGATAAACCAGAGAGCGAATCATGAGTCCTTTACGCCCCCGGCCTACGTGGAAAATTGCAAACACCCATCCCGATCTGGTCACACCCCTCAGTGACGCATTCCGCCTGGTACACGATCCGGAAATCGGGATGAATATCATAGAGTTGGGACTGATCCGCGATGTCAAAGCTGAGGATGATAAGGCCCACGTACTCATGATCATGACCACACCTTTCTGTCCCTATGCGCCTATCCTGCTAGAAAGCGCACGCTCCAAAGCTGAAAGCGTGCTAAAGCGCCCTACCACCATCGAAATGGGCATGGAGGCATGGGACCCCACCTTTATGGAAGAAGGAACTGGCTCCGATTGGGGGATGTTCTAAAATTGGCAGGACTTACGCATTTTCCTCCCCCCCAGGATTGGGGGCCGGGGGGCTTTCCTGGGTGCTTCCCCAAAATACTAGAGTTGTTCCTCAATAAAATCAGCACAGGTTTCGGACACGGATTCCACGGAGTAACACGGATAAATACTTAAAAATCTGTGGAATCCGTGTTGATCCGTGTCCAAATTTTTGTTTTTGTTTATTCAGGAACGGGTCTACTATAGTGCTCTATAGGTATTGATATGATTCACAAATGATTCACAAAACATGATTCACAATGATTCACAAAACTCTTCTCAAATCCAGTCCTTTGTGTTATCCTTGCGCACTGTCCATAACCAAGTAAGCTTTCCGCCTCTGACGCGTTCGCGACGAACAGAGGTAATCCCGAGGAAAGGAGGCATACCATGCGCGAATATGAACTCGTCTTCATCATCCACCCCGACCTGGACGAGACCGCTACCAACGATATTGTGGAACGAGTCAAGGGTTGGATCACCGAAGCTGGGGGCATGATCGACAAAGTTGATCTCTGGGGAAAACGCAAACTTACATATCCGATTCGCAAACAAACCGAAGGCCAATATTTTCTATTTAACATCCATATAGCCCCAACTTTTGTTATCGAGTTGGAACGCAATTTGCGGTTTCTGGAACCCATAATGCGGTTTCTGGTCACATCTGTTGATTAGACTTATTCCTGAATAAACCGGGCGAAGAATTCTGTACACGGATTTACCCTGAAGGGCACGATGTCACGGATAAGATGGATGAGACGGATTCTTTTTCTTAGTTTTATTCCTATATCCGGAAAATCCGCGACAGCCTACCCTTTGGGGTAAATCCGTGTACAAAATCTGCTGCTGTTATTGAGGAACAACTCTATTAAATAACCACAGGAAACTGATATGAGCCGAGATTTGAACAAAGTCATGATCATCGGCCATCTTGGGCAAGACCCCGAGATGCGCTACACTACTTCTGGCCGCCCGGTGACCAATTTAAGCGTTGCCACCAGCCGCACTTGGAACACATCCGATGGTGAGAGTCGCAGCGAAACTGAATGGTTCACTGTAGTGACCTGGGGCAAGCTCGCTGAGACTTGCAACCAATATCTGGTCAAAGGCCGGCAAGTTTACATCGAAGGGCGATTGCAAACCCGTCACTGGGAAGATGCAGACGGCAAACGTCGTACCGCCGTTGAGATTGTAGCCAATGAGATGATCATGCTCGGAAAGCGCGGCTCAATAAGCGATTCGTCCCCTGAAAAAGACACTGAAGAGGACGAATTTCCTTTCTAGTAAGGAAAAGTAACAGTCGTTTGATAGGTGACTGTCACCTATATCTCACAAACGTACCAATCAAATTTTTGCTATTTGCAACCACACAACAAGAGGAGTACCAGTTGTGAACGACCGAAATCCTACTCAAAGAAGCCAAAACCGACCCAAAGGCAAATTCCAGCGCAAGCCGCGATTTTATGCCCCCCGCACCTGCCAATTCTGCACAGATAAGAGTCAGGTCATTGACTACAAGAATTATGACTTGCTGCGCCGCTTCGTCCACGAGGACGGCAAAATCCGTGCCCGCCGACAAACCGGAACATGCGCAAAGCACCAACGCCAGATGGCCAAAGCAATCAAACGCGCCCGTCACCTGGCATTACTTCCCTTTGCTGGTGAAGTCCTGCGCTAATAGTCCCCTTTAACTGCGTACAGGGGCATAGGGATGTTGTTACCCTATGCCCCGATTTGTATCTAGTACACAACCTGAGGTCTTAACATGGCCATACGCGAAAAAAAACGAATCATAACCAGTAAACACCTGGCTCGAGTCGAACGCGAACGTCTCCAAAGGCGTTACGTCATCATCGCAGCCGCCGCTGTCCTCGTGGCAGTCGTCATCCTCATTGGAACTGGCATCTTGCTCGAAGGCGTTTTCAAACCCAAACAGCCTGTGGCCCAAGTCAATGACACCAAAATCAGTACCAGCGAATTCCAAACCTGGGCGCGCTTCAATCGCTACCAACTCGTGAATCAATACGCCAGTTACTACGAATTCATGCAGAGTTTCGCTGACGCAAGCACGCAGTCCATGTTTGAATCCCAATTATGGCAAATCCAGATGCAGCTGGATCCCGCCTTCCTGGGCCAATCTGTTATCGACATTTTGATCGAAGATGTATTGATCCGTGAGGAAGCCGAACGCCGGGGCATCACTGTAAGCGAAGAAGAAACAGACACATATATAGCCGAGTCCATGTTCCGCTACTACCCTGATGGGACGCCAACGCCGACCCCCGCAATGGAACTTGCCCCAACTTCCACGTTCTCCCCTCTCCAGATGACACTGGTCTCACCACCCCCCACGGAGGTGATCACAGATACCGAACCCGTGGAACCCACCCCCGCCCCAACGGAAGAAGAAGCCGCTCCAACAGACATGGCCCCCACCCCGACCACATACACTGTCGACGCTTACCAGAGCCAATACGATGAGTATCTGAAAATGGTGGGAACTTATGCAGATATCTCAGACGCTGATCTTCACTGGATTTTCGAAAGTTATCTTTTCCGTCAGAAAGTAATGGACGCAATCACTGCCGATATCGCTACCGATGCAGAACAGGTCTGGGCGCGGCATATCCTGGTAGCCGATGAAGAGGCCGCTAACGAAGTATTGGCCCGTCTCGAAGCCGGCGAAGACTTTGCCGATCTGGCCAGAGAACTCTCCACCGACCCCGGCAGCGCTGCTAACGGCGGCGATTTGGGATGGTTTGGCAAGGGGCAAATGGTTGCCGAATTCGAAGAAGCTGCCTTCAGTCTCGCAATCGGCGTAATCAGCGAACCAGTAGAATCCGGCCACGGATGGCATATCATCCAGGCTTTGGGCCGCGAGATACGCTCCATAGATGCGGCAAATCTCGACCAACTCCGCCAGGAAACCTTCCAGGAATGGCTGACCGCGCAACGCGAAGAAGCCGATGTGGAAACCTTCGAGTGGAGTGCCATGGTTCCAATAGAGCCGGCAATACCCGCAAATATGATGCTCACTTCCCCATAACCAAAAAGGGTGGAGTCTGGCTCCACCCTTTTTATTTGGGTGTGTTTCTAACGATTTGAAAAGACCTGCCAGGTTTTCGCTGGTGATTGGTAAAAGTGGGGAGCAAGGCTTCCAGGAGACACGAGCAGTTAAAAAACCTCTCCTAAAACCTGGCAGGTCTGGTGCTCTCAAATGAAATGAAACACACCCTTTTTATTTTGCATTATTAGAACGCGGACACTTGTACCTGCGCCACACTTGCACCTGCGGCAAGTGCAGGTGAGTGCAGGTATGACGCGGATACGGCGAATCACCGCGGATGCTCTAAAAAAATTAAATCCGCGTCAATCCGCGAAATCCGTGTAATCCGCGTTCTATTTTTGCCCGGAGAAAACCACATGCCCATCTATGAATTCGACTGCCCTGAATGTGGAGAACAATTCGAATCCCTGGTATTCGGATTTTCCACCGACCATATAACCTGCCCCGAATGCGACAGCCCCAACGTGAAAAAGAAAATCTCGCTCTTTGCTTCCAAGAGCAGCTCGACCAGCGCGTCTGGCCTCAGCACAAGCGCGGCCGCGTGTTCCACTAGCAGCACCTGAGGGTTCTAGAATCCACATCGACCGTGAGTCGATCCACCGCTAGTGAAGCGTGAAACGTAATGCGTGATCCCGTAGGAACATCGAGACGATGTGCGTGATCCCGTACTCCCCGAAGCGGAGCGGAGTGGGATAAAATATGCTTCACGCTTCATGCTTCACGCTTCATGCTTCATGCTTCTTGCTTCACGCTTCACGCTTCATGCTTCTTGCTTCATGCTTCACGCACCACATCCGCCACTTCATCTAACTTCAAACTGATCATCTGACTGGCTGAATCGCGCCCCATCGTCACCCCGTAGATCACATCCGCGGCCTGCACCGTGTTGCGATTATGCGTGATGACGATGAACTGCGTGTTCTCGGCCAGCTCGCGCAGCAACTCCCGGAAGCGGCCAACATTGGCCTCGTCCAGCATGGCATCCACCTCGTCGAGCACACAGAACGGAGTCGGCGACACCTTCAGCAGCGAAAAGATCAACGCCGTGGCTGTCAGGCTGCGTTCGCCCCCAGAGAGCAGAGACAAACCCTGGGAGCGACGTCCCGGCAGGCGGGCCTCGATATCAATTCCGGTCTCCGTCAAATCATCTGGGTCAGTCAACATCAGGCGGGCCGATCCGCCTCCAAACAGGCGGGTGAAAATCTCCCTAAACTCTTTCGCCACAGCATCGAAAGTCTTGCGGAACTCGCGCTCCATTAGCACATCCAACTCCGCAATTACCTCTTTGATATCCCCCTCAGCCTTGTTCAAATCCTCCACCTGTGTACTCATGAACTCGAAACGCTCCCTGACCTCCTGATACTCGGTCTGCGCTTCGGGATTGATGGCGCCCATACGCCGCAGTTGGGCACGCTGGCGTTTGACCGTATCGCCCAGCCCTTCCGGCAAATCCGGCACCATGGGCAATTGCTCCACCATCTCATCAAATGGCAGGGGCTTGGGACCAGAAATATCCTCGACGTACTCGAAAGCCACCAAACCAAGATCATCCTCGATGCGCTCCCGCAAAGTATCCAGCGATTCCTGACGCCGGGTCAGCGTGACTTGAGCCTGGGAATATCGCCGGTCAGCCATACTCAGCGCCTGACGAGCCTGGGCCTCCGTCTTTTGCAATTTCTCCTGTTCCAGCTCCGAATTCCCCAAATCCGCCTCGGCTGGCTCGATCAAGTTCCGCAAAGCCTCGATCTGCGCAGCAACATCAGCCTCCCGGGTGCGCAAATCGCCCTTCCCGGCTTCCAATTCCGCCAGCCCAGATTCTAGCGTCGCGGCGAGAGACTTCAACTGCGCCTGCTTTCGAGCGGCTTCTTCCACCGCGGCTTCTTGCTCCTTTTGGCGGTTTTGCACATCCGCCAGAGCGCGTTCAGCCACCGCGGCCTGCGTATTCCAATGCCCCACCTGAGATTGAAATTCATCTAGAGAAAGCCCGCCCGAAACATCCTGCTGCTCCCGAAGATACTGCTGGGCCTGAGAAATTTCCGCATCTAGCTGGATTAAAGACCTGGAAGTGTGGCCTGCTTCTGTTTCCCCGGCCCTGATCTCAGCCCCGAGCCTCTCGCGTTGATCGCGCTGCCATTGGGCTTGCCGCCGTGCCTGTTCACCTTCTAAAGCGATCTTGGCATGGGCATCCGCGGCGGCCTTTTCCTGTCGCTGCGCATTCCCTAATTCCTGAACCAGATGCCTCTCTTTAATTTGTAAATCCGATAAGGCAGCCTCGATCTTGTGCAGACGGGCATCCAAAGCCGCCGCCTGCCGCTCGGTTTCAGCAACCCGCCCGCGTAGCTCACGGCGATGGCGCGGCCGGCTGAGTGGGCCAGATTTCCCGCTTTGCCCCGCTGAAATTGGGCCGCTGGCGTAAAACACCTCGCCCCGCAGAGTCACCACGCGGGTGGTGAGGGGCTGCCCCGCCACGGCCCGCCGGGCAGCTGCCCTATCCTCGACTACCAGGGTATGCCCCAACAACAAGTCCACCGCCGGGCGCAGTTTGGGAGGCGCTTTGACAAGGTCGGAGGCCAATCCCATCACCCCAACCCCTCTCGGGGATGGTAAGGGGCTAGGGGTGAGAGGCGGCGGCGGAGTCAGGGCGTCCAGGGGCAGCAATGCGCCTCGGGTGGCCTCCCCAACCAGCAATTCCAGGGCCGTGTCCGCAGACGAGTCCCCCTCTAAAAGCACGGCGTCCACATATTCACCCAGGGCGGCTGCAATGGCAGTTTCCAATTCCTCGGGGACATCTAATTGACTGCTCAAGGCTCCCTGCGCTCCCGGCAGCCGCCCTTTCTGAGCAGATTTCAACAGCAGCCGAGTTCCGCTGGCATAACCAGCCAGAGCCTTTTCGGCCTGTTCGAGCACCTCGAGTTGTGCTTTCAAGCGGGCCAAGTCAGCCCGGCAGGCCGCCCGCTCGTCCTGAGTCACTTTGCGGGCAGCCTCGGTTTCCGCTATTTTCTGGCGGTGGGCCTGCAAAGTCTCATCCGCAGCCTGACGCGCCACGGCGATACGCTGCAAGGCCACATCAGCGGATTTCAGACGGATTTCCGCAGCTTGCAGGATTTTGTCGGCCTCGGCAGCGGCCTGGGTTGCATCCGCCAAAGCAGCCTGTTGACGCTCGGCTTGAGCCTGTCGCTCGGCGAGGCGGGCCTGCAGTTGAGACTGACGGTTAGTGAGACTCGACAGGTTCTGACGGCTTTGGCGCACGGCTTTCTCCGCCTGGATTTGCTCCACCTGGCGAGCCTGTAACGCCTGGCGGGCCAGGTGCGCTTGAGTGCGTGCTTCGTTTAATTCATCGCTCAACCGCTCGATCTTACGGTTAATTTCCAATGACCGATCCTGGTAGGCCCTGTCCCGCTGCTCCAGACGAACCAACTCGTCTGCCGCGTTGTGCTGCTGAATGGTCTGCGAGCGCATGCGTTCATCCGAAACAGCCAGATCACGGGTTATGGTTCCCAGCCGGATGTGCAACTGGGACAATTCGCGGTGCCAGGATCCCAGGCGCGCCCTCACCCCCTGGATATGTTCACGGAAGGCGGTCAACTTCTGATCGAGATCGGCCTGCTCCTGCTGCACGGCATCGAGAAGAGATTCCTGAACCCGGGCCGATTCGCGGGCCGAATTGACTTCGCGCTGGGCACGGTACCAGTGGTAGCCGTACCAATCCCGCAACTGCAAACGCAGATCGGCTTTGACTTGCTCGTACTGCTCGGCACGGGAGGACTGCCGCTCGAGGCTGCGGAGCCGGGGCTTCAACTCCGCCAGGATATCATCCACCCTCTCCAGATTGCGGCGGGTGGTTTCCAGGCGTCGTTGGGCCTCACTCCGCCGGGAACGGTAGAGGCTGACTCCGGCGGCCTCCTCGAACAATCGGCGGCGGTCCTCAGCCCGGAGGGCCAAAGCCGCATCCACCAGCCCCTGCCCGATGATGGTATAGGTGCGCTCCGACAACCCGGATTTGCCCAGCAGTTCCGAAATATCCTTCAGACGGACACGCTGCCCATTGAGCAAATACTCATTGGTTCCGTCACGATAGGCGCGCCGGGCAATGGACACTTCGGAAAAATCTACCGGCAGCCAGCCGCTGGTGTTGTCGAAGATGATATTGGCCGAGGCCATGCCGACGCGGGGGCGCGACTCGGAGCCGGAGAAGATCATATCTTCGGTCTTTTTGCCCCGCAGCAGGCGGTACGATTGCTCGCCCAATACCCAACGGATGGCATCGGCGATATTCGATTTGCCGGAACCATTGGGGCCGACTATGCAGGTGATGGATTCGGCGAACTCTAACAGTGTGCGTCCGGCGAATGTTTTGTAGCCTTGGAGTTCGATGGATTTTAGGTGCATGGGGATTGGGGATTGGGGATTGGAGATTGGGGATTGGAGATTGGGGATTGGAGATTGGAGATTAAATCTCCAATCTCCAATCTCTGGGGAAATGCATCAATCCATTGTCGAGAGGGGAATCCGAATGACATTGACTACCCACTTGCGAACAAACAAGG
The DNA here is from genome assembly GCA_043818215.1 of Chloroflexota bacterium. Lineage (GTDB taxonomy): Bacteria > Chloroflexota > Anaerolineae > Anaerolineales > UBA11858 > JBDRGC01. Next base: position 17,429 of record JBDRGC010000495.1, read on the forward strand.
ACAGCAAGCCTGCGGGAGGTTAAGCAAGGCTCTCGGACACATTGCGCGCATACCTCAATAATCTTGTTACACTACCAAACGAGCATATCAGATATAATGAGCCTCCGGTAACGAAATACGCATGCGGGCCGCCGACCACCGACCGCCGACCACCGACCGCCGACCATCGACCGCCAACCGCTGACCATCGACCGCTGACCATCGACCGCCGACCATCGACCGCCGACCATCGACCGCCGCCCGCCCGTCCGCTCTCCGCCACCCGCCACCCGCCATCCGCCACCCGCCATCCGCCACCCGCCATCCGCCATCCGCCATCCGCCATCCACCATCCGCCATCCGCCATCCGCCATCCACCATCCGCCATCCGCCATCCGCCATCCACCATCCGCCATCCGCCATCCGCCATCCGCCACCCGCCATCC
>JBDRGC010000496.1:0-6865 GCA_043818215.1 Chloroflexota bacterium
CCCAGGCCGATCACCACCCCGCCGGCATTGCCAATGCGGGCGGCCACGATTTTATCCGGCTCGCGCTCCGACATGACAACAATGCCGTGTGCGCCCCGCAAATGGCGCAACGCTTTCCGAATCGCCTCGGTCAGGTTTGCCTCCGCCGAGAGGTAGCGTTCGATCAAATGGACGATGATTTCGGTGTCGGTGTCAGAATTAAATTTCACCCCTTCGGCAATTAGCTCCTCGCGCAGTTCCTGATAATTCTCGACAATCCCATTATGCACCAGCACGACTTTGCCCGTCATGCCCACGTGGGGGTGAGCGTTGCGGGCATTGGGCACACCGTGGGTGGCCCAGCGGGTGTGTCCGATGCCAATCGGTCCGTGGATAGGGCTTTCGTCCACCAGAGCAGCCAGACGTGCCAGTTTGCCGGCATCGCGCCGCACTTCGATTTTACCGTTTTGCAACACAGCCAGACCGGCCGAGTCGTAGCCGCGGTACTCCAACCGTTTCAAACCATTCAGGATTATTGGGGTGGCATCCTGAGGGCCAATATAACCAACGATTCCACACATGGGTACTCCCTCCGGTTATCGTGAGGCGTGGAGGGTGGTGCGTAGAACGACAGGTCGCTACGCGCTCACCGCTACACGCTTTACGGTTTGGATTACCACTCGCTGCGCCTTTGTCCCCCCAGTTGCCCGGGGGTTTTATGCGTCGCATTTCAATTGGAGGGAAAAGATGTCGGGGTGTGGCACCCCGGAGGGCTTCCGCTGATCTTTCGATTTTCACCCGGCAAACGCCGGGATTAGCCTCCCATCGCGGGGAGGAACCCTCATCCTCGTCACCTCGTAGTCTTGTAGTTTTGTAGTCAAGTAGTCATGATTATTTGGCTACTTGACTCCCTGACTAACGAGGCCATGCGCTATCTTTTCCAAAAAAAATGTGAACTGCACATCTCTGTATTGCAGTTTGCGAGGGGAATTATACCCCAACTCTCTGCTATGCACTCAATGTCATTGGAGACCCTAAAGGTTTTTTCCAGGATTCGAGCTGGAATTGAACATGTTGTTGCCCAAAAGTCATGGTTTTCGCAGGTATTATTGGAAACCTTTAGGGTCTTGTTGGGGATAATTATGGCGGGCATCATAATTTGCCAAAACTGGTATAATCCCCCCCAGTGCCGAAAAGTCGTCTGCGGTGCAGCAACGAGTGCATCACGCATCACGCACCACTCGCAGCTCAATGTCATGAAGTTAAGATCAAGTAGTGCTGGTTGAGCAGGTTCGGAGCTTGCGGAGAACCATATCGAAACCAAAAGGATCTGGCAAAGCGTTTTTTTCACAAGAATCCGCTTGGTTTCGATACACTCCGGCACGAAAAACATGTGCCTCCGCACTCAACCGGCGCTCGCGTTTCACTAACTTTATGACATCGACTCGCTACTCGCCACTCGCCACTCGCCACTCGCCACTCGCCACTCGCCACTCACCACTCACCACTCGCCACTCACCACTCTTCACGTTCCACGTATCACCAATCACTGCATTAAAAGGAGCCTACGTTGGCATTCAATCCTTTCAACTGGCTGCTAGGTTTTTTCTCCCTCGATATTGGCATTGACCTGGGGACTGCAAACACAATGGTCAATGTATGCGGCAAAGGTATCGTAATCAGCGAACCATCCTACGTTGCTATCGACAAGCGAACCCGAGAACCCCTGGCCATTGGCGCCCAGGCAAAAGAAATGGACGGGCGTACCCCCGCCCACGTATCCGCCATCCGCCCCCTGAGAGACGGGGTCATCTCCGAATTCGAGATCACCCGGGCTATGCTGGAATATTTTATTGGAAAAGTCCACCAGCAAAGCATCGTTCCAGTACCCCGTCCGCGGGTAGTGGTGGGGATTCCGGCCGGTGTGACCAAAGTGGAAAAGCGTGCCGTTTACGATGCAGCGATGTCTGCCGGAGCGCGGGAAGTCTATCTGATCGAGGAACCAGTGGCCGCGGCACTGGGAGCTGGCTTGCCGATCAACGAGGTACGCGGCAGCATGATTGTCGATATAGGTGGCGGGACCTCCGAGGTGGCTATCCTGTCAATGAAAGGTGTGGTCGTTTCCCGTTCGCTGCGCGTGGCCGGAGATGAATTGGACGAGGACATCATCCATTATATACGCAATAAATACAACCTCCTCATCGGGCTGCGTATGGCAGAACAAGCAAAAATAACCATCGGATCGGCCTATCACCTGCCCCAAGAGAAGACCACAACACTGCGAGGCCGCAACTTGATTACCGGGCTTCCAGAGGCCATCGAGGTTTCTTCAGTCGAACTGCGCGAGGCAATATCGGGGTCTGTGCAGATAATCGTAGATGTTGTTAAAGATGCCCTCGACGAGGCTCCACCTGAGATCATAGCAGACCTGATGGATACGGGCATCTGTCTGGCAGGCGGAGGCAGCCTCTTACAAGGGCTGGCTGAACGCATGACCAACGAACTTCACATCCGTGCCTGGGTGGCCGAAGACCCCATGAGCTGCGTAGCCCGCGGGGCTGGGTTGGCCCTCGAAAACATGGATATTTGGGGCAGCTTGTTCGTTGGCCTGAACCGCGCCGACGCGCGCAGTAGATAGGTAAATTTCCGCGGCCAGATTGAAAGCCAGCCGCTTTCGATTTACCAACAGTGGCTCTCTGGGATTTGCCATGACTCCGTACACGGATTTCACGGATTTCACGGAGTCTCACGGATAAAACGATAAAAAATCCGTGTTTATCCGTGGAATCCGTGTCCAAAAAGTTTTAACCACGGCGATTCCCAAAGACCCCCAACAGTATGAACATCCAATCTCCCCGTCTCTTGCGAACGATCACTCTGGCCGTATTGGCGATCGGTCTGATCGTTTTAGCATTGGGCGGCTATTTTACTCCCCTTTCGCGCATAGCTCTTGCTCCCCTGGTTACAGCCCAAACCTGGGTTTCCACCCGGTTCCAATCGCTGCAGGATTACGTCACGTCTCCACGTGATGTAGTTACACTGACCCAGCAAAATACAGAACTGGAAGCAGAAGTCGCCCATTTACAGACTCAAATCATCGAACTCCAGCAACAGTTAACCGAATATCAGATACTCTCTGCGTTGCTCGACTTTGCCCGCGCCTACCCCGAATATCAATATGTGGGCGCCAGTGTGATTGGGCGCGACCCCAGCCCATTTTTGAAATATATCCATATCAATCGCGGCTCCGATGATGGACTGCGCCGCGGGATGCCTGTTGTCACCCAACAGGGATTGGTCGGGCGCATTTCGCAGGTGACCGCCTCGGCGGCTCTGGTTCAGTTGATCACCGACCCGGCAATGGTTGTCAATGTCCGTCTGGAACCTACCCGGGCTGAGGCAGTTCTCTCCGGGTCCATCACCGGCGATGTAAGTTTAGATTTGATTCCCCAGGCGGCAAACGTGGTACCTGGTGATCTGATATTAACCTCAGGGCTGGGAGGCAACTACCCCCCCAATATCCTTATCGGGCAGATAACCGGCGTGCGCAGCCAGGATTACGACTTGTTTCAAAGTGCGTCAGTGCAGCCGGTGGTAGATTTTGCCCACCTCGAAATTGTGCTGGTCATCGCCAACTTCCAGCCTGTGGATATTGCGCCGTTGATGCCCGTGCCGTGAACATCTCGGTGTGACCACTGACCACCGACCACCGACCACTGACCACCGACCACCGACCACCGACCGTAGACCACCGACCACCGACCGTAGACCACCGACCACCGACCGTAGACCACCGACCACCGACCACCAACCACCGACCACCGACCACCAACCACCGACCACCGACCGCCAAGCGCATAATTCGAGCAGCGGTCCTCTGTCCTCTGCCCTCTGCCCTCTGTCCTCTGCCCTCTGTCCTCGGCCGGTACTTTTTTTAGAAAATGTTACCCTCACTCATCGCCTTACCCATCCTCGGCCTGCTGGTCGTTTTCCAATCCGCGGTCGTCAGCCGGCTGCCGTTGCTGCACGGCACTGCCGATATTGTGCTGCTGGTCGTCATTGCGTGGGCGCTGCAGGACCGCGTCCGGTCAGCCTGGCAATGGAGCATTCTGGGTGGGTTGTTTGTGGGCTTCGTATCCGCGTTGCACTTCAGCATTCCTGTGCTGAGCTACATGATGATCACCGGGCTGGTTCTGATCGTAAAACGGCGAGTCTGGCAAGTCCCCATTCTGGCAATGTTCGCCATGACATTTGTGGGAACGCTGTTCAACCTCACATTGTCGGCTCTGGCGGTCAGCCTCGGTGGGGCAACACTGCCATTGCTCGACACATTAAGATTGATTATTCTCCCCAGTCTGATTCTTAACCTACTCTTAGCAGCCCCCATATACGCCATGGTCAGAGACCTGGCCGAGTGGGTATATCCCGAAGAAATCAAAATATGAACAACTCAGCTACACTAAACAATAACGTTGCCGGCTGGCGGATATTGGCGTTCATCATTGTCATAGGCCTGATCTTTGGAATATACACCCTGGAACTCTTCAACCTGCAAATCTTGCAGAAAGACGAATGGAGCGCACAGGCCGAAGAGAACCGCATCAGCGAGATCAGCATTCCTACTCTGCGCGGGGTAATCTTCGACCGCAATGGCATCGTACTGGCAAGCAATATTGCCTCGTACAACGTCATCGTCCTCCCGGCTGCTCTGCCCGATGATCCGGGCGCCATTCAAGAGATATTCCGTCGACTATCTGAACTTCTCAATATGCCGGTAAACCTGGGCGAGATCGCCCCTGAAACGCCTTACGTCCCCTGCCGATCCGAGCACGGCATTGCCCAGATAGTTGACTACGGGCAAACCAGCGCGCCTTACCAGACGGTCAAGATCAAATGTAATATCGATCAAACAACTGCTATGATTCTCAAAGAGAAATCTGTCGATTTGCCCGGTGTAGACATCGAGATCGAACCAGTACGTGACTACCCCACCGGCTCGATCACCGCCGCGATCATCGGGTTTCTGGGGCCTATCTCAGCCGCCGCTGAAGACTACTACCTGGAACGGGGTTTTGTCCCTAACCGTGACAAGATCGGTTACGCCGGAGTAGAGCGCTACTTCGAGACAATTCTGGCCGGCAAACCAGGGAAGCGGGTTGTCGAGGTAGATGTGGCCGGGAGAATCCTGCGGGATTTTCGTCCACTCATCGCTCCCATCCCTGGGCAGAACTTATACACCACAATCGACACCCGCTTGCAGCAAGCCACAGAGGCCATCCTGCTCAGCGAAATTGACTATTGGAACGACTACTTCGACGAACTACGCATCACCAGCGGCGTAGTCATTGCCATGAATCCCCAAACGGGCGAAATCCTGGCCATGATATCCTACCCAACTTACGAGAATAACCGCATGGCCCGCATCATCCCCACATATTACTACGAACAACTGTTGGCAGATGCCCGCGACCCGCTGCTCAATCACGCCGTGGGTGCAGAACTGCCGGCCGGTTCAGTATTCAAACTCAGCACGGCGGTTGGGGCACTCAACGAAGGGGTGGTCACACCCGAACAAGTCATCGACACGCCTGGCTTTATCGTAATCACAGAAAAATTTTCTCCCAACGACCCTGGTTATGAACGAAAATTTGTAGACTGGATTTACAGAAATGGTGAAAACCCAGGCGGGTTCGGCCAACTCGACTTTTTGGGCGGTATCTCCAATTCTAGTAATGTTTATTTCTACAAATTGGGGGGCGGCTTCGAGGACGAGGTTCCCGAAGGATTGGGGATTTGCCGGCTGGGGACCTACGCGCGAGCCTTGGGGTATGGCAGCTACCCCGGAATCGAACTCCCGGACGAGGCCGATGGGATGCTCCCAAGCCCCGAATGGAAGCGGATCAATTATGGAGAAAACTGGGCCCTCGGCGACACCTATATTGCCAGCGTCGGTCAAGGATTTGTGGTCTCTACTCCCCTTCAGGTTCTGATGTCTGCCGCCACAATTGCCAACGACGGCAAATTGATGCGCCCTACGGTGGTATACGAAATCACCGATGCAGATGGTAATATGATCCAACCTTTTGTGCCCGAAATGAAATGGGATATCACTCAGGATGCTGTGATCGACGTGTTCGATGATCCCACCAGTGCGGGCGGGTGCGAAGCCAAGCTGACAGGGGAGAAAACGAGCGTTGCCCCATGGGTGGTCGAGAAAGTGCAAGAGGGCATGCGTCTGGCGGTCACTTCTGGCACCCTGGCAAGAGAATTCACCAATGTGCTCATCCCCGCAGCCGGAAAAACCGGGACAGCAGAGTATTGCGATGAATACGCCCTGGCCCAGAATCTGTGTGAACCCGGTGCCTGGCCCAGCCATGCCTGGACTGTTGCCTACGCTCCTTATGAAAATCCCGAGATCGCCGTGGTGGCCTTCGTCTACAATGGCGAAGAGGGAGCCAGCGTCGCCGGGCCGATTGTGCGCCGGGTGTTGGAAGCCTACTTCGAGATCAAATCCATTGACGCAGCGTTGGGGAATCCTTAGTTCATGCTATAATCGCGGGATTGGAGATTGGAGATTGGAGATTGGAGATTGGAGATAGGAGATAGGAGATTGGAGATAGGAGATAGGAGATAGGAGATTGGAGATTAGGGTATACAAGTAGCAATTCCCGGTTTAACCAGCAATGTAGCCGAGACCCTTCGACACACTCAGGACAGGTTTCAAAATCTCGCAGCGGCGGGATATGGAAATCCCGGCTACGTCGCATTATTTTCCGAAACGTCCTCATACCGGGAATTACTGGTATACAAGTTGCCATGCTACTTTGTTTACCTTGTTTACCCGTTTCTCAAAATAATTAGTCTGTAACTGGAGACTTCATGCCCA
>JBDRGC010000497.1:0-3323 GCA_043818215.1 Chloroflexota bacterium
GCCGAGATGGATGCGATTGCTCTTGAGCAATCGCAAAAAAACAAGGAGCTTTTTGCTAAAATCGCCAAAATGACCCCAGAAGAGAAAGCTGAATATTTCGACAGCCTGGGCACTCGCGACTACTCAGATCGCATCTGGACAAGTTAGGAGGTAGCATTGAAACAGGTACCGGAAAAATTCAAGGTAGTTTTCCAGAAAAATCCAAAGGGGGGACGCCCAATCGCGTGGTTTTCGGGTATCATTGTGATGCCGGAAAATCATTCAGGATGGGATCCACCACTGGGGGTGGAGGTAGAAGTTCGCCTGTGGGCTAACTTCGCAAATGGACGCAGTGGGGTTTTGTACGTTGCATCCACCTGACTCGCCACCGTGCTAGGACCTCACAAGCAAAAATACGTAGAGCGGCCAATTAGGCCGTGATTGGCCCGGCCCAAGAAAACTAGCCCGGTGAGAGCCCGGGCAAAGGAGAAAAATGAACGCGCAGTTTATGTATGATTTTCGCAGCAAGTGGGAATTTTGTTCCGGCTCTGAACTCGCAGATTTTTTCAGAGCCACGACGGGGGAACCCTCCCCGTCTGGCAGCAAAGAAATAAAGGCGGATGAAGCACGCCGCTTCATCCACAATTCTCTGCTCAAGATGGAGCAGAGAAGTCCATCAACCAAGCAGCATTGTCAGGCGGCCCTACGAGAAATACCGGCTCGGTAAATTCCGGGCAAAAGGAGATGAAAAATGAACACATATGAGCAGGTCTACGTGACACGCGCGATCCAGAGCATAGGATATGCTCTAGACCAGTGCCTAGACTCTCTTGGCGAGAGTTCTAGGCCCCGTGGGTACGAACCGCGTACTCCAGCCGAGTACGCGGAGATCGCGACAGAATATTGCCTAGCAATGCAAAGGCACTTCGCATTGCTAGAAGAGCAGGCCCGGTGAGAGTCCGGGCAAAAGGAGAAGAAGATTAGTAGTCGCAAGCGCGTTGATCAAATCCCCGGCCAGTAACCGCACTATACAAGATGCTGGCCGGGGTACACCAGGCCCCTTCCCGGCCTGGTGGCTGGCTCCGGTGCGACGGGACTAGCCACGAGGCCGGGAATTGACACCGGCCCGAATTGGAAAAGGAGGCGAAAAATGAAGTGGGGTGTCGTTAGGAATAGAGAACACATCAAGTTGCTAGACAGCTATCAGGAAGCGGAAGAATATATGAAAACGTGCCAGGATGCTGACCTGGATTTTGTACACGAAGGGTGGATTACACAAGAGCAAGCCGATGCTGCTGCTGCCTGGCAAATTCAAGAGGTATCCCCAAGAAAAGTGGCGGGGGGATGGTAAGCGGTTATCCCCGCCCCGCTTCTCACAGCGCCGACGCCAGCAGCACGGCAACGGGACGGCGGCGGAAGCGGGGCGGGAAACTAGCCCGGCCTGAATAGAAAAGGAGAGATATGGAGACGAAGCAATGCCCCCACTGCAGCGGGGAAATGGAAAAGAAGCCAATTGGACGCTGGATAGAGGAATGGTGGTGCAAGAGATGCGGCCACCGCGAGCCAGTGACGCGCTGAACTATCCCCCGCCTGGTATGGATACCAGGCGGGAAACTAGACTACAGGAGGCAAATGATGATGGATTGGCACAATCCCGATGATATTGCAAAATGGCTCGGAGAAGTGGATCTGCCGAGCCTTGAACTGGAATGCCCCGAATGCGGCGCGCCCGACATCGCGGTCGCAGAGTTACAGGCCGACCGCAGCCAGCAGGCGTATTGTAAGGACTGTGGGCTGCTCGCCCAGGTCGAGGAGTTCGAGAAATGAAAGAGATGCCGCTTTGTCCATTCTGCAACCTGAGTCGCGCAGTTCCGAGCGTCGGGGCCAGCGCAACCGAGCCGCCGGAGCCGGGCGTCACCTGGTGCTTGCTGCTTGATGAGTATATCCCGGAAGGCCAAGAGCCTTTCGTGTGTGATCACTTCATCGAGCGGCGGGAGGTGACAATGCCCGCCCGCGACTGGTGCTACGTGGACGCCTGGAACACCTTCCAGGCAATAGGGAGGATTGAGAATTGAACCGACGGACAGATTCTCGCGATCTGTCCAGGCTGGCGGGACTCCAGAGGATTTGCCTCCTCCGCCAGCCTGGACAGCGCACGAGGCGCTGAAATAAACAAGGAGGTACTATGATATGAACGAGGTGATTTTGTTGACCTATGAGGATGCGTGTATCCTCCTAGAGATCGCTACCGGCGTCCGTCCTAGCCGTAATCGGTTCGGGCGCTGGTGCCGGATGGGTTATCTTGACGCCATCAAGATGCAGGGAACTTTGACCAATAACCACGAATGGAGGGCTACGGCCCAATCAGTAGCTGAGTTTGAGCTACCCCGGCGCGGGCGGCCGCCATCGAGAGAGAAAGGCGATAAATGAACACCGTTCTATATACTCTGAATACTGTTCGGCATTCCAACGGCGCTGTTCTGCCTGCTGGCGCTCGTGGCGCGCCTACTGGACGGCGACGAATAAAAAAAAGGAGAGCGATGACACTAATCAAGACATCTATCCCGCTGGCCCTGGCTGCCGTTCTGTTCATTGTCCTGTCTGCGGCGATTATGGGACGAGAACACGCAGACACAAAACATCTGGAGGCCCCTATTATCCGGGCCAGAATTCAACAAGGACTTTGTATGGCAAAAGAGGTTCGTTTTGCGCCCACAAGTGGGCGGCTTTTGATCCTGTGCCAGCTAGAAAACGATCCTGCCTTGTGGGGCGGATGGATCGTTTTCCTGACGCAAAATAACGGCACTGAGATGATCCCGCCGCACGAGGCCACCGTTTTTGTCGCCCCCTGGGAATACTGGGACGGGGTGATCAAACGTAATGGCTATGTACTGGGCGCTTATTTTCCAGCGGTGCTAGATCACGCAACGGACGCGCTTGGAATCCCGTTGCCATAAAGGAGGAAAAATGACTGAGATACGATATGGAATACCACTCACCGAGGTCATAGACCTGCCTGAGCCGCTGGCGTCCATTGTGCGTCTGCTCCAGCAAACCTGCTGGCACGATGAAGCAGAAATGGATGAGGTGACAGTATCCAGCACGCTCGATTCGATTCGCTGGCTGCTGGACAATGAACAATGAAAGCCACCTGTAGCCAGTGCCAGGCTGTGCGCATTCTGCGCTGGTGCGGCTCCCGCCGCCTTGACAAACCAAAGTTCTTAGAGTATAATATAGTTGCTAGACAGGATTGGGGCGTTTTGTTTTTCAAGTCTCACAACGATATATCGCGGGCAAAGCGCCCCTAACAAGCACGTCCTGTTCTGTCTAGCAACGGTACAGAA
>JBDRGC010000498.1:0-8138 GCA_043818215.1 Chloroflexota bacterium
ATATGTTCAGGCGTACCGCTTTCTATACCAACATTCGCATGATGATGGCGTGGTGGTCAGCCCCGGACTGCTCGGCCTGGAATTGGAGCCGCCCGAAAATGGGTTGTGGTGTGGCCTGGGGCGGCTGCTCCTGGTAGATTCCCAGGGTGATATTTACCCATGCTCGATGCTCACCACGCCCCAGTTCCAGTTGGGGAACATAGCCGATACCCCGCTGGCGGAAGCGCTGGCCTCGAAAAAGTTGTGCGGACTGGTGATGTTGGCCGAGCGGCGCAAGGACGAAATCGAGGCCTGCCGGGCCTGCGGCTGGCGGCACTTTTGTCAGGCAAGCTGCCCGGCCAGCATCTGGCTGCAGCACGGTAACTGGTATGCTACTGATGGGCTGTGTGACCTGCGGCAAGAGCTTTTTCGAGATTTGATTTTCGAGCGCGCTGAAATCCGCCAGCGTGCAGCCAACTCTGACACCACTTGTAATGTAACCGTTCAGCCCCCCCCTGCCCCCCAACTTTGGGGGGAGCCCGTATTTGCTAAAACTAACCCTGGAAAGACCCCATGTTGCTCCCCCCAGGATTGGGGGGCAGGGGGGGGCTGAACGGTTACCTTATAATAGTGAGCGAGTGGAATAAGAAGATGCTCCAGGCCACCTACTGCTTTTTCGACGCTCCCTTTGTGCTGGAGAGCGATGATCCAGACTTTCTGACGAACTTTGACAGAGCTTATCACCACTTCAGGATAACCACCAACCCTGCATCCACGTTGTACCAGGTAACGTTGACAGGAGAACCAAAGGTCAATATCAATGGGAAGACTGTCCGTTCAGCGAACCCAGGGGCGCTGCGCCAATACGCCTACAGCGCCATTCTCAACGCTGTCACCGCCCAGGTGCGCAGCCATTTCCTCTTCCACGCCGCGTCGGTAGGCACACGGGATGGACAGGGCATGATCCTGGCAGGCGAGGCTGGCATGGGCAAAACCACGTTGACCCTCGCCCTGTTGCAACGCAAATTTCATTTCCTTTCGGACGACGTTGCTGCCGTGGGGCGATCCGACAGCTGGCTTGATCCCTTCCCCCGTTCCCTGGGAGTACGTTTAGGAGATAGCCGCCCTGGCGAAAAACACCTGGTTGATGTCGATGATTTGGCGCCAGAGGCTCCCCATAGCCTTGTGGCAAAATCGGGCTTCCCATTGCGTTTTCTGTTTGTCCTGTCCGAGACAAAAAACAAGGGAGAGGAGCCAGATTGCTATCTGGTTCTCGACCACACCCCGTCGCCTTTATTAGCCAGGTTGCGTGCCATCGCCAATGTACGGGAAACGCAAACCATGCGGGGCAAGCCGTATCCGGTCGTTCGGCTTCGGCTGGAACCGGGAACACTCCCCACGGTCGAACCGGAGATTGAAAAGATCTGTCGACGTCATCAGGTACTGCTCTTTGAAATTACCCGCGGCCGTGAAGCACCGCCTGACTTCAGCAGTCACCCGAAACTCGTGCCCCTTTCAGCTTCGGAAGCCGCCCGGGAACTGCTGCACCACTTCAAAGGCGGGCCGCGTTCAGCGCTGCTCCAGCAGGATTTTGGCAGCAGCGCAACTCGTCTCTATCTGGCACTGGCCGGTCTGACGGCAGGAATGGCCTGCTACCGCCTCAATGTAGGCCGTCTGGAAGAAATGGTCGAAATGATTATCAACACAGTGGAACACAGATCGTGAAAGAAAAGGTGGACTTGTTTCCAAGGTTAAGAACTTTAGTACTATGCCTGGGGTTGCTAATTCTTCTCCAGGCAATTGTCCAACCCGCTGGTGCGGCTGTAACTATTACATCAAACAGTGATCCGCCGGCCCTAAAGATTCTGGTGGAGGAGGATGGCATCTACCAAATTACGTACACCGATCTAGAATCTGCCGGTTGGTACCCTGCCACGCTGGATCCCACGAACTTGCAGTTGAGCCACCTGGATACGGAACTGCCAATTTGGGTTCAAGACCAGGAAAACGGCGTCTTTGATCCCTCCGATCTAATCATCTTCTATGGACAGGCTATGACAGGACGCTATACCCGCCAGAACGTCTACTGGCTCACGGTTGGGGGCACGCCCGGCCTGCGCATGGACGAACGGGACGCCGCGCCAGTCCACGGTTACCCTGTTCCCGCCAGTTTCCCGATCACCTTGCACGCCGAGGAGCATCCCACCTGGTACGGCTACTGGCAAAACCCACCCGGCCGCGAAGCCCAGGATCACTGGTACTGGACAGGGCGTCTCGAAGCTCCCGCCAGCACCGACCTGACTTTCCAGATGCCCTCCTTTGACGCGGCCAGTGCTGACTTTGGGTTGCGAGTTCTGCTGGCAGGCCGCACGGATGACTCCGCAATCCCCGACCACCACACCCGCCTGATTCTCAACGGCACGCTAGTGGACGAAGCCTGGTGGGACGGGAAGATCGAATTCCAGCATAACACTACGTTTTCACCGACCTCACTCAACGTGGGAAGCAATACCTTATCAGTCGAGACCGTAGGCGACACCGGCGCGGTGGTGGATAGCCTGTATGCCAACTGGCTAGAGGTAGATTACCAGGCGCTGTACACCAGCCAGGATGACGAGTTGGCCTTCGGTGTTCCCGCGGCGGGCGATTACCAGTTCCAGGTTGGAGGATTTAGCAGTGAGGACACTGAGGTCTTTGATATCACCGATCCGATATCCCCTGTACGGCTGCTGAAGGTGGAAAGCCAGCCAGAGGGCAACGGATATACAGCGGTCTTCGAAGATCACGCCGAAGCTGCGGCCCGTTACCTGGCGCTGACCCCTGCCCAGCGTTGCTCACCATCCGCACTCGTCCCTGACCAACCATCCGACTTGCGCAATCCTGCCAACGGCGCTGACGAGATCATCATCGCCTACGAGGATTTCTACACCGCTACCCTGCCCCTGGCGGCCCATCGTGAGTTCCAGGGGTTGCGGGTTCAGGTAATTCGCATCAGCGATGTTTACGACGAGTTTAGCGGCGGATTTTTTACACCCCAGGCGATTCGCGATTTCCTGGCCTACGCCTATGTCCAATGGACGCCACCTGCCCCGTCTTATGTGCTTTTGGTCGGCGATGCTCACCTGGACTATCTGAACCGCTTTGGCACCGGCACACCAAACTACGTACCCACCTACATTTTCGACGCGACCGACGTAGGTGAGACTGCCAACGACAACTGGTTCGCCTGTGTGGGGGGCAACGATCCCCTCCCCGACCTATTCCTGGGGCGACTCCCGGCGCGCAGCCAAACCGATGTGCAAGCCATGGTATCCAAGATCATCGCCTACGAGACTACCCCATCATCGGGCGCATGGAACAGCCGTGCCCTGTTCGTCGCCGACGATGATATGGATATCTTCGAGAGCATCTCAGATGCCTGGATCGATCAAATACCGGAAGGCTATCAGGTTCAGCGAGTGTACGCCAGTGATTACCCGCCTGGTAACGCCCACGATGAAATTATCGCTGCCATTAATCAAGGAGTATCACTGGTCAGTTATATTGGGCATGGTAACCAGGATCGTTGGGGAACCTGGAGCGGAGGACGCATGTTCGATACTTCGGATGTCAGCCTATTGAACAATGCAGATCGCCTGCCTTTTGTCGTTACTGCTACTTGTCTGAACGGCTTTTTCCCTAACCCCTTACTGGCCTACTCCACTGCGGAGGAACTTGTTCGTTATGCCGACGGAGGGGCCATCGGTGTCTGGGCCCCCACAGCGCTTGGCTCACCCCTGGAGCACGCCGTCCTGTTTGCTGAATTATTCGAGAATCTGTATGGAGCTGAGGCACCCACCCTGGGCGGGATCACCACCCAGGCCAAGCTGACCGCCTACAGTCAAGGCATCTCTCAGGAATTGATCGAGACGTTTACGCTTTTTGGTGATCCGGCTACGCGATTGAAACTAAAGCCAATGGTGATATTCAAAGTTTTTCTTCCTCTAATCAGAACCAAATGACAGAGGATGCTCCAGTGAGGATGTGATCCATGAAAGCAAAAAGGATATATTTGATTTGTCTATTTGGCTTTGTTTTATGTTATCTGGGTTTTCATCTATTTGGGAAACCAAAAACTGTCTGGAGTGCCTCTAGCGAAAATGCGGGTAAGATGATCTTTACCGAAGTGAACTTCAACGACAGCACGAATGATTGGGTAGAAATATATATCGTGGATGGTTCAGTAGACTGGACAGGCTATCGTATTTATGAGGGAACTACTCCATGGATAACAATCAGCGCTGCACTAGCCTCAAGTCTATCAAAAGGCGACTACATTGTGCTACATGCAGAATCTGGGGCAGACGAAACGACGGATAAGGGGGCCAACGGCTATTGGGATCTCTATGGGTTGACTGATCTCTATGCTACTGACGGTATCTTGCAAATCAAGGAGCCTTCTGGATCAACTGATCGTGTGGATGTCGTCATTTACTCTGACAATAATGGTTCTTTCATAAGTCCAACCCAGGCTAACGGTGCCGTAGCAGATGGGATGTGGGACATTTATGACTTCTCTACCGGCGATGCTGGCGCATGGACAAATAGCGATGACATTGGAGCAAGCCAAACTCTGTCCAGATACCTGGACCCTGGAACTCCCGTATATGCCGATAGCAACAGTAAAGACAACTGGTATCAGGCAACTATCGCTACTAAAGGAGGGGGCAGCCAACAAACCCTCATCGAACTCGCCTCGTTCACCGCCACCGTCCATGACGGTTACGTGCTGCTCCAATGGGAAACCATTAGCGAAATAGACAACGCCGGCTTCAACCTCTGGCGTAGCGCTTCAGCGGGTGGGGAATACGTCAAACTCAACGCAAAACTTATTCCAGCACAGGGTGGACCCGCGTTAGGAGCTTCCTACACCTACCAGGACACAACCGTCACCGAAGGCATGACCTACTACTACAAATTGGAAGACGTGGACACCCACGGTGTGAGCACCCTCCACGGGC
This sequence comes from Chloroflexota bacterium, assembly GCA_043818215.1. GTDB lineage: Bacteria > Chloroflexota > Anaerolineae > Anaerolineales > UBA11858 > JBDRGC01. The sequence goes on from JBDRGC010000498.1 coordinate 4,980, forward strand.
CAGCGTGGGTCAGCACTGGCATTTCTTATCGCCTGTACATCCCATTTATTGAAAGATGACATTTTGAATAGAACTTGCGCCTCCATCCAAGATACCTATGTCATCCTCAAATCCGCCGATCCTCGAAGCCACACTGAAAGTATGGGCCGAAACCGGGCGTCACAACCTGATTCCGGTAAAGGGTACCAGCATGTACCCATCACTTCGACCCGGCGATGTGACGCTGATCGTTCATGGGTATGAGAAGTTTCGTGCAGGTGACATTCTGGTGTATCGGTCAGGAGACCAGGTGGTGATCCATCGCTTCTTACGCTGGCTGCCAGATGGTACGCTGCTCATGGCCGGTGATAACCGCCAGTTTGTTGATACACCAATTCCTGTAAGCGCAGTGCTCGGTCGGGTGATTAGCGTAATCACTCCCAGCGGTCAGTTCAGCCTGGAGACTTGCGGAGTAAGGGCGTTTGGGCGAATGCTGGTGACCTGCTTTCCCTTCAGAGGTCGTCGCGGTCTGCGACGAGTCCTGGCCTGGCTTTTTGCTCTGGCGGCCTGGATACTACGCCGATGAGTGCACTCCACGCTCCGATTTTATCTCCCGAGGATAGGTTGTTGCTTCTCTGTGCTCGCATCACACTGACCCCTACGCAAGGCCGGTCGTTGCTCCAAATCATAGAGGGGAAACTCAACTGGAATAGGGTGCTCAACAGAGCGGTGCGGCAGGGTATTCCAACGCTGGTTTACTATCACCTATCCGGGCTTGACGCCTGGGCAGCAGTCCCATCTCAAATCTGGGACACACTGGAACGGGCATATCAAGCTGCCAGACTGTTGACCATGCGTCAGCGCTTTGAGTTCGTGCGTTTGCTGGATGCATTACGAGTTGCCGATGTACAGGTGATTCCCCTGAAGGGCATTGCTCTACGAGGAACCGTCTATCCGAATCTAGCCTTGCGTCCTAGCGGTGATATCGATCTACTGGTCAGGTCTATTGATATCGAGCTTACGGAAAACGTGTTACGTCAACTTGGTTACGAACCCGTTGAAACAGATCACCCCAAAAACTGGTACCGGCCTGAAAATTATCACCACCTGGTTCCTTATGTTTTGCCAGGACGGAACGTGTTGGTGGAGATTCATTGGGGTCTGCTACCTCCAGACACCAACATCAGGATAGGCATTGAAGGTATTTGGCAACGATCAAGGGTCTGTCAGATTGCCGGTTGTCTGGTGCGACTGTTTTGCCCCGAGGATATGATAATCCATTTAGGTATGCACGCTATCGCTTGGCAGCAAGATGTTTCATCCCAATCTTTGCCTAGGTTGCGCCATTTAGTGGACATAGCGGAAACCGCTCGGTATTACGAAACACAACTAGACTGGAATATGATCGTAGATCTAGCCCAGGAATGGGACGTTCAGCAATACCTCTTTTTAGTTCTCCGGGTGACACAGAGCCTGCTGGAGGCTAAAGGTTTGGATCAACCTTTAGCGACTTTGCAGCCTCTTGGGTTCGATGATGCACTCGTAGCAGACACTCAGCGACGTGTTTTAAGACTTTCCCGCCTGGAACTACCTGAACCTGTTACGGATAACTTGATTCACTTTCTACTCGCGGAATCATCTGGGGATAAACTTCGACTATTAGTGCGGGTGATCTTTCCCTCCCGGAAAAGAATGGGCCAGTTATATCATCTGAATCCTGAATCCTGGCGGATATTCCCATGTTACCTGCTACGTCCCTTTCAGTTATTGAGCCGTCATGCCAGGATACTAACTTACACCTGTTGGCAAAACTTATTACACCAGAGATGGAAATATTCATTGAACATCAAAAACGCCTCTTTTCGGGTCAAAAAGTAACTTCCGATCACCACAGGTCTAGTGACCCAAAACATCGACAGATTGCACAAAAACTTTCTCAACTGGTCGAATTTAGGCCAAAGTGATAAATTTTCAGTCGGATTTACACTTTTGTCCGCCAATTTGCGTTTTTAGGCCAGAAGTTACTTATTTTAGGCGTTTTAGTGATCTGCGGAGTTCACGACTGTGTAGATACCTCTCTTGGGCTTCGGCTTCCTGGGGCAAACTTTCTTTATCGGGACATGGACTCAGAAGAATGGATGGATATCCCGACGATCGTGGACATCGATGCCAATATCCTGATGGTCGTGCTGGATCACCTGACCGAATTCGCAGCGATGGGGAAAGCGCAGATGCAGATATTCCTGCCACTCGTCCTGCGAAACCATCAGGAGATGGGGAGTCGCCAGCATATACCTAAACAGATCGTCGGCTGGCGACGGGCGGAGCATTGCCCTCACTGTGCTGAATCAGTGCATTCGTCTTTGTTCTATTTACTGGTGGAATAGACGCCGGTTGGCTTATACAACGTAGAAACTAACCTGCTGTCCTTCCTGAGAACAGTGCGCATTTTCGTTTAACCGGCTCAACTCGTTCAAGTCAGACGTTTCGTACTACAAGTCCATAGATCATTAACGCATCCAAATTGCTTTCTGCCGAACAATTTACCGCGAAAAAGATAAAGGTGTTCGCGTGTATGGTGTTATCACCCCTCCCGCCTCACCCACCCCCAAGCAGGCATGGGCAATCGCCCAAAATCCTTCCAATCGGCCAACACGACAGCCACATCGTCAAAAGCGGACAAGTCCCTGAATACCGACGACACCGTCTCCTGCACCCAGGTGGGAGCTAAGACAGTAAAAACCAGGGGGAGATCGAAGCTCTGCGTGTATATTCGCGCTTTGTTGAACTTGTGTGTGATCTTCTCTCTCAGTTTCTTCTGGGTGGCATTTCCGCTTTCTACTTCTAAACAGAATAATGTCTCCACATCCCACAGCCGCCCCCAGGCGACCGCGTCGGGCCGGTAATCATCCAGAGAGATTTCAGTCCATCCGGCCCAAATATCGGCATAAAGCCAGGCTTGCTGAAGCCAGGCTTTCCACAATCGCGATGTTCGTCTATGTCGCTTTCCCACACGATACTCGCGTACCCGCTTCCCCGGAAAGGAAATTCTGGCTGGTATACCCCAACTGCGATAGACCGCAGTTATTCCAGGACGACGTATCTCCCAGGCCGGGTAATAGGATGGCAATTGCCTTATTTCCTCGTTCGTCAACTCGTTAGACGGCTTCTCTAGTATCT
>JBDRGC010000499.1:0-7275 GCA_043818215.1 Chloroflexota bacterium
CAAATTAGCTCATTTTCGCGCCCCGCTTGGTTTCGATACGGCTCTCCGTCCCTCCGAGCCTACTCAACCAGCGCTACACTCCAATTTGGAAATGGGCAAGTTATTTGATCACCGTTCCTCAACGGTTCCCGCATACTATCCTTGTCCAACCATCTTCGTTGAATGGATTAAGGGCCTCATCTATTTTGCTCGTTTTTCAACTTCGTGCAATTGATAGAAGACGAATTACCAGGACGATAGGGCATCTGGAAGCGGATACGATGGAATTGGTCAACGAAGAAATGAAGAGGCTATTAGGGTTATAACAACCTTAACATTTGCATTGCCAGCCCTACACCTGCAGCTTATGCTCCCGTCCCAAACAATCGCTGACTTCCCGCAAAGCCCCTGAGGATTCATACCCTGCGGGGGCTTTCTTGCGATAAAATCAAGTTAGCGTCAGGTGCGTTGCACTTCCAAAGTGCAATGCACCGGGGGCACCTGGCACCTGAAGAGGAACACCATGCCCCACCCCCCCCTACGGTCCCGACAACCCCCACCCCCAGAGATGCAAACTGCCACCTCACAAAACGAACAAAACACCACCCATCCACAGCCCCCGCTCACCTTCGCCAAAAACAAACGCCAAAAATAACCCCTGCTCTGCTTGCTCGGTGGGCAGTATAGTACGGATTCGCAGAATGGGCCGATAAGTATCCTCCCATTCCGGTATCCGTGCTCTGCTCGCTCGGCCACAGACCTTCCAGGTTTCCGAAAACCTGGAAGGTCTTAGACTCGCTGACTCGCCATCCCCTGCCCCCCGACCCCCAATTCTGGGGGGGAATCAGCTCTCCCGTCCTGGCCTTGAGTAAGAGAGATATAAAAATGGAAGTGTCTCCCCCAGGCGTGTCCTGAGCGTGTCGAAGGGATTGGGGGCCAGGGGGCAACCCTCCGCTACTCCGCTACAATCCGCTGCCAGTTATCATCCGCCGACTCACCGCCAGACCTTCCAGGTTTCCGAAAACCTGGAAGGTCTTACGCCGACTCGCTTCTCAGTTTGGCTGAAACCGGGGTGATCAAAATCGAGAATCGCAGCGTATAATAGAATGAATGAACGCCGACCCTGCTCCAAAACAAATCCTGCAACTCAATTCCCGCCTCCTGCCAGCCCTGTGTCTGATCCTGTTGGTGATGTACATCGTAGATTCTTACCGGGGCTGGTCGATATTGTTGATCAGCTTTGGGGGAGCCTGGCTGGTCAGCTATATTTGGGCGCGTTCTTTGGCCAATGGTTTGAGCTTGCGGCGTGAAATGCGCTTTGGGTGGGCACAGGTGGGAGACCGCCTGGAAGAGCGTTTCACACTCATCAACCGGGCCAAATTGCCTGCATTGTGGGTCGAAATAACTGACCAAACCAATATGCCCAATTACTGGGCAAATCAGGTGCGGGGGATAGATCCATTAACTGAAAACCGTTGGTACGTAAGGAGCGTGTGTACCCACCGGGGCTTATTTAATTTTGGTCCAACCATATTGCGCGCCAGGGATCCCCTGGGAATTTACACGGTCACTTTGCATGACCCTGCTATCACTACCATGTTAGTGATGCCGCCGGTGGTCTCGCTGCCTCCCATCCAGGTGGCCCCGGGCGGGCGTGCCGGTGAGGGGACTCCGCGAGTGAATGCCCCCGAGCGCACGGTCAGTTCTGCCAGCGTGCGAGAATATCTACCGGGTGATAGCTTGCGCTGGATACACTGGCCCACCTCGGCGCGCCGCGAGGGCCTCTTTGTGCGCGTCTTCGAGGGCGCGCCTGCCGGCGACTGGTGGATCATCCTGGATCTGGATCACAGCGTCCAAGTTGGCGAAGGTCAGGATTCGACCCAAGAGCATGGCATCATTTTGGCAGCCTCATTGGCTAATTTGGGCATGCGCTCTGGGCACTCTGTGGGATTGGTGACCCACGGAGAAGACCTGGTTTGGTTGTCTCCCCAGATGAGCGATGAACACAATTGGACGATTTTGCGTGCTCTGGCCTTGATCGAGCCGGGCAAGCGTTCTCTGGCAGACTTATTGGATCTGGCGAGACCCTCCCTGGGTCAAAACACCAGCCTGATAGTGATTAGTTCTGCGGTGAAGGGGGCGTGGGTGGAATCTCTTCTGGCGGTACGCCGTCAGCGGGTGATCCCCACGGTTTTGATGTTCGACCCGATCTCATTTGGCGGGGAGGGCGATGCGAATGCTCTCAAATCAACTCTGTCGAGGTTGGGCATTGTCAACGATGTCATTCCCCGCGATTTGCTGGATCGCCGTGAAATTCGACCGGGCCGCGAGGGACACTGGGAGTGGCGCGTGACTCCGCTTGGCAGGGCAATAGCCGTTGGGGAGCCGGAAGATTTGACCTGGAGAAACTTGGTGGGGCAGGGAGCAGGAAACAGGGACTAGGAATCAGGGACTAGGAATCAGTAAACCAGGTATCAGGAAACCTCGCACCCTCCCCTCTAACTCCTACCTCCAACTCATAACTCGTAACCCCTAACTCCTAACATCTAACCCCAAACCCCCACTCACTCATCAAAACCATGCTCACTCGTCTCGCCAACTGGCTCATCCACAAAATAGGCGCACAAACGCTGGTGGCAATCGCATTGCTCATGATTGCAGTGGGTAGCGCGGCCTATGGTCTGGCGGGTATCATCCGCGGGCTGGAATTTGGCCTGCTCCTGCGTCTGGCGGTGATTGCGGTAATTTTCGGCTGGCTGCTGGCGCGCACGAAAATACGCGTCTGGCTTGCTGGTGTGGTGCTGCTTCTTGCGGGCATCGTGGTGGTATTTGTATTGGTCGGGGATCTGCTCGGCCCATTGGTTGCTTTGTACCGGGCAGCCTACCACCTGATTTGGGAATTCCTACGCCGGGCGCAAGATGTGCCGGTGGATACTACTTTATTCCAACTGGCTTACGCTGAAGTGTATTCTGGCGTTGCGGCTCTGCTGAGTGCCCTTTGGGAGTGGGGCCAATATCTGGTGGATGGCCCCCCGATCTTCGATTTGGCTGCCATTTCCCTGGTGTGGGGTGCAGCATTGTGGGTTATCGCTTCCTGGGCGGGGTGGGTACAGCGCAGATACAGACGTCCTCTGGCGAGCATTTTGCCGGCCGGCGCGTTGTTGACAATTGGTCTGTCGTACACCTCGGCGGGGACGGCAGCGTTGCTGCCCATGATTTTTGCCACTCTGGTGTTGGTAGCATTGACAGATTACAACAGCAGCGAAAATAGCTGGCAGTCTTCCGGGATGGATTTCCCCGAGGATCTTCGCCAGGAAGTGGCCTACGTTGTGATCACGATGGCTGCCTCGTTGGTCGTGGCGGCTGTGATAATGCCGCGACTCTCTATCAGCAAGATCGTCGATTCCGCCCGCCAGTTGACCCAGCCTCAGATCGAGGACGCGCAACCGCTGATAGAATCGTTCGGTCTGATGCAGCAGGGCTTAGCCGAAGGAGGTATCGGGAAAGTATCGCTGACTGGCGGGTTGCCTCGCAGTCACCTGTTAGGAACCGGGCCGGAGCTTTCTGAGAAGGTTGTGATGACGGTGCAGATTTCCGGGGGATTGCCTGCCGGTGAAGAAGGCTATCTGGCCCTGCCTCTCTACTGGCGGTCATTGGTGTATGACCGCTACACCGGTTCCGGTTGGAAGAGCAGTGATATTGCGACCCGCTTTTATGAACCGGGAGAACAGGCTTTTTCTCCAGGCTCGCCTGTCTATCGCGTGATCCAGCAAGATTTTCGCCTGACTGCTGACCGGGCAGGCTTCCTTTATGCGGCTGGCACAATCCTATCCGCCGATGACGATTTCGAAATCGCCTGGCGACCCACCCCAAAATACACTGCCATCTTCAGGGCGCCGGGCGACTTTTTCGGCGCATCCATCCAACAGTCAAGTTATCGTGCGCAGTCATTGGTGCCTGTAGTGAGCGAGGCGAATCTGCGCGCCGCCCTGGACGAATACCCCGCCTGGATTCAGGAACGCCACCTGGCTTTGCCGGATACCGTGCCCCAGCGGGTTTTCGACCTCGCCCGGGATTTGACCGCCTACGACACGACCGCCTACGACCGGGTGTGCACCCTGGAAGAGTATCTGCGTACCTTCGAGTACAGTCTCGACATTCCCGCGCCTCCGCCAGAGCGGGATGTGGTCGATTATTTCCTCTTCGATCAGAAGCGCGGTTATTGTGATTATTACGCCACCGCCCTGGCTGTGATGTCCCGCTCGATTGGTGTACCCGCCAGACTCGTCACCGGGTACGCGCGCGGCATTTATGATGCGGACAACGAGCGTTACATCGTCACCGAGGCAGATGCACACTCCTGGGTGGAGATTTACTTCCCCGAAATAGGCTGGATTCCTTTCGAGCCAACTGAGGGACGTTCGGTGTTGGGAGGCCTGTCTCAGCAAAGAAACTTGCCATCTGAATTGGACGCATCCCTGCTTTTAGAACCCCTGCCCACTAAGTTCGAACAACTGCAACGGAGATGGACCGCAGGCTTATTGATACTTGTGTCGGGACTAAGCTCATGCGTGTTGGGTTATTTTTGGATTGATAATTGGCGTCTGCGGCGTTTTTCTCCCCCCAAAGCTGTGGAAAACCTGTATCGCCGCCTCTACCGCCACGGGCGGCGTTTGGCTGCTCCCGCCAGAGTGGGAGATACGCCTCACGAGTTTGCTGCCTCCCTGGGGGCGCGGCTTGCATCTCTGTCACAGGATACTATTTGGCGAGAAAGCTTGATGCCCGCGGCCGATGAAATCCGCGACCTGACCGACACGTATGCTATCATGTTGTATAGTCCGCTGAGTATCGACATAAGTGATCGGGTGCGGATAATTTCATTGTGGAAGCGTCTTCGCCGCCGGTTGTGGCTGGCGCGCTGGATAAAATTGACTGGAATCATGTGTCAGGTGCGACGCACCTGACAGATCTGAGTGGAGACAACCATGAACCAGATCCAAACATTTACTAAAACTGTTGTTGAAAATATCGAACGCGTCATCGTTGGGAAACGCGAGGCTGTCGAGTTAGCCCTGGTGGGGTTCCTCTGCCAGGGGCACCTGTTGATCGAGGATGTGCCCGGTGTGGGGAAAACTATGCTGGCGCGTAGTCTGGCGCGCTCGGTGGGATGTTCGTTCAGCCGCATTCAGTTTACGCCCGACATGCTGCCCAGCGATGTGACCGGCGTCTCGATATACAACCAGGCCAGCCAACAATTCGAATTTCGCGCTGGCCCGTTGATGGCTCAAATTATCCTGGCCGATGAGATCAACCGCGCCACCCCGAAGACACAATCTGCCTTGTTGGAGGCCATGCAAGAATGCCAGATCACCGTTGATGGCGTGACTCATCTCTTACCCAAGCCCTTCATGATATTGGCTACGCTAAACCCGATCGAATATGAAGGCACTTTCCGGTTGCCCGAGGCCCAATTGGACCGCTTTTTGCTGCGGGTACGGTTAGGATATCCTATCCTGGAGGATGAGATTGACGTCCTCAAACGCCAGCAGTTCCAGCATCCCCTGGATGATCTGGCGCAGGTTGTCTCTGCCGAAGAAGTTTCTCAGGCGCAGAAAGGCATTCAGTCGGTGTTCGTCGCCGATGCCGTTTATCAATATATTGTCGAAATTGTCCAGCAAACCCGGGAGCACAAGGATGTGTATCTTGGGGCCAGCCCGAGGGGCAGCCTGGCGCTTTATCGCTCCAGCCAGGCCCGGGCCGCCATTTTGGGCCGGGACTACGTGCTCCCCGATGATGTCAAGGCTTTGGTGTCCCCAACTTTGGGTCATCGTATCATCTTAGGCCCTGGAGCGCGCTTGCGCGATCTCACCGCCGATATTGTGATCCAAGAAGTCCTGAAAAAGATACTTGTGCCCGGAGGAGATTTGCGGAGCCAGACCTGACAGGTTATCGATAGCGACTTTATATTTCGGAGCCTTTTCTTTCACGAGCATATTCACCCTGAAAGGCGCCTGAAAAAACCTGTCAGGTCTTGATTTGGAGTAGAGAAAACATGAGCAAAGACTTACGCCGCTATGCCCGCCAAACCAATATCCACTTGCTGGCAGGATTTTTGTTGATCCTTTTTCTGGTGGGGGATGGATTGATCTATTATCTCTATGGGCAGGGAGCCGCCGAAATGGGGTTGGTCTGTCTTTTCGCGGGCGTAGCTCCACTGGTTCTAATTGGTCTAATCCTTTGCGGAATGGAGTGGGTGGTCAAACGGGAGCGTGATTACTAATTACTTGATCTTCGATCTCCTCGATTTTTTCGGTCTGCTGCCGCGATGAAGGGTGGAAACGTTGCGCGATGGTGGAATTGTCACTCCGCCCGGTCTTCACCGGGGAATCCGTCTCGGGTGAGAAGCCAGCCCATGTATCCCGAGGGAATCTGGCTGATTATGAGCAGGATCATCACCCCAATAAACACATTCCTGACTGTACGCAACAGGCCGGGGATGCGGCCCTGGGTTTCTCGAGTGGCATCCCTGGTTGTTTCCACGTTGGTTGCTATGGCTTCGATTTGGGGGTTGATATCCTCCACTTGTGCTCTCATCAAAAAAAGGTCATCGGCCAGATCAGACAAGTCATCCCGCATGACCAGCAGGTTGACGCTCGCGGTGGTGAGATCGTCTTCCATATTGCGCAAATCTTCGGGCACGTCTTCGAGATTGCTGCTGAGGTTCTCTAGGGCCTGATCGAGGGGTATCTCCGGGTTGTAGTCGACTCCCAATCCGATAACCAAATCCTGTCCGAAGGGAATAGGAATTTTGAACTGAAAAGCGGATAACATGATCAGGGTGTCATCCACCAGAGCGGCGGCCTCGATGACGCCAGGCATGGATTCCTGCACCCCATCGAGTGCCTCTGGTACATCTTGGGTGATCACTTGGGAAACCTCGTCTAACAGGATGCGGCTGTCCGTGAGAGTGATCGTCGTATCTACGGTACTTCGTTTGACCGTTGTCAGGGTCTGCTCGATGGAACTCATGATATCCATGATTTCTTGCAACAGGTCATTGGCGATATCGAGATTGTCGACAACCAGGGTTAAATTCTCGTCCAGTCGTTCCCCCGCCCATTCAATTCCTCTCAGGCCGTGTACCAGCCCGAGGACACACAACCCGACCCAAAGAATGCTGGTGATCGCTCGAAGGGTTCCCATCATATATGACATATTGGTTTTCATACCTGGCTCCTTGAGATACTGCGAAATGTGAGGCGTGAAGCGTAAGGTGTGATTTCTTCACGCTTCACG
>JBDRGC010000500.1:0-4091 GCA_043818215.1 Chloroflexota bacterium
CCACCTCCGTGGACTGTTGCAAGCCTGCGGAGGCAGGCTTCGTGCTCCTGTTGCCGTGACTTTCGCATAGCATCCCCGCAGGGGGCTAGTCGCTGGTGGATAGCGCAAACTTGACATTGTTAAAGTAGTTACTTATTGAAAGCGATTAATCCGTTGCTGTATTTCGGTGACAATATTTTTGATTTCTTCTAAATCGCTCTCGCTTGTATATCTGGATAGTTCAGCGAGCAATTCGGGAAGGTTTGGTTTATAGTAATGAACGAGCGTGGCTATATCGTTTTCGTAAATTCCAACCCTGGCAAAATTTCCCTGGCGGTATAAAGAAGGCAGTGCATACAGCTTCAACAACAATAGGCCTTCGACTGTAGCAAAAGGAATATCTTGCTCGAGAAAATGTTGGACAACGACATATTTACGGTGAATCTCTTTAAACAATGGATTCTCTGTAAACAGTAAATCAATCTGAAGTTGATTGAATTGTCCACGCGCAAAGTACATATCTTGATTGGTAACTCGAAGTTCAGGCAATTTTTCTAGAGAAGATAAGGCCATTATCAAGTCAACATCTTGAGTGTTCCGCCCTTCAACGTAATGCAAAAGTGCAATACCCCCAACCAGCACATAATCAATCTCGCGCTCTTTCAAAAGACTAAACAATTGCTCAACAGATTGAAGCAAAGAATCGGTACTCATGGCGTCTCCAATCCAATTCTTGACATTGAACACGATAGCATTTCGAACAATATTTCCGATAGTGGCAGTACTCTGCAGTGTCATATCATTTCCTGGCTACAAGTTTAGCACAGTGCGGGTTTCGCGCGACAGCGGCGATAGCGACTGTAAGTCACGGCAACAGGGGCACGAAGCCTGCCTCCACCCTTCGGGTACTTCGCGCAGACTGGATACTAGTACTGAACGGTGGAAATCCTCGTGCAGTTGAATAACAGAACAAATTACCACAAAGGACTTCCGCCCAATTGTAGTAGTCGGCGCAGGCCGACTTCGCGCACTCCGTTGCTGCGACTTGAGTCGCCCGACTGCTACGATAGGGACTGTTCCCCTGCGCGACGTCTGACAATTTTTCTCGCGAAGAGCGCAAACTTTATCGTGAAATCCTATAATCCCAAAGCTATTCGCAATCGCTGATTGATCTCACTCGTCAAATCTCTGTCCATTCGCCCCAAGACTCGCAACACAAGAGATTTATGGAGTAATGCTAACTTATGCGACCTGAGTACAGAGCGATATTTAAGGCCGGTTTTTGCAAAAGAAGGGTGATGTAATTCCAAAACGAAATCTGTCGGGAGCAACTTCGCAGGTAACGAAGATGAAATGAAGAGACAGAGGACATCATCCAATTGGGTTAGTAGATGGTCGGGTGTGAGTACAACCGCTGGTCGGATTTTTGTGCCTGACAAATCCGTAAACGGGTAACGTACCAGAACAACGCTACCGCGTTTTATGATTATGCGGGCCATTGCACTGCCTCGCCATCATCAGGGGAATACACATCCTCTTCATCAGCACTCAGCCAGTCAAAGCTTCCCGCAGCCATGACTAATTGCATTAGCTCTTGGGTGGGAATTTCATTGGTCATAATTTTTTGTTGCTGCAAATTTCGGCGAGCAACCACGAAGGCCGCAAAGGTCTCGACCTCTGCTTGTTCCTGTGAGGTCATGTGTGTATACAATTGAGAAAGTCTGGCTGTCAACATAACGAAATCTCCTTCTCGCAGCGCTCAATTCTTGAGAGCTTGTTTCTCTTTTTTTCTTCGCCCCCATTTTACCATTCTATTTATCTCTTCACGGATTCGACATCAGTGGATCAGTAGATCAGTAGATCAGTAGATCAGGGATCAGGAATCAGTAAATCAGAGGGGTAAGAACTGGTTTCCTGGTTTACTGATTCCTGGTTTCCTGATCCCTGATTTACTGGTTTACTGATCCGGCTTGCAGGGATTGTCAGGGTCTGGTTCCTCGGGAGGCATGCCCTTGGTTCCGGGGCCGTATTCGCACACCGCTCGCCAGGGCATGTAATGGGTTTTGAAAATATCGTCGAAGATGATCTCCCCGCTGCGCCACACATAGCGAGTGACGGTCACGTCGGCGCCCTCCACAGCCCAATCCACCTGCTTGATCTCGCCTTTAGACAAATCGGAATTCTCCTGATACAGAGGATCAGGCGGGTCTTGTTTATTGGTCAGGCCGGAGGTCTCCCACTCGACACTGCGTCCATCGGAAGTGGAATAGAATTTCCAGGTGAGGCTGTTCGCGGCCACGTAGGTCTCCATCAGCAGCCAGTACTCCGTATAGTTGGTGAATTTCAAATCCACAAGCGGAACGTAGACGGTAGCATCCAGCCCGGCCCAAGTGGGATCATGCCCGCCGCCGGAGGTTTGCTCATAATAGTACACCCGGTAAGCGTGGGGATGGCGCTCCACCACCGGAAAGCCGCCAAAGAACGCGGTGCGGAACAGAGTTGTGCTCACCTGGCAGACCCCGCCGCCGACCCCCTTGATGGTACGGTCGCCGTAGATGATCCAAGCCTCGGCGTAACCCATATCCAGGCTGACATTGCCCAACACACCGGCCATAGAGAATACCTCTCCCGGCGCAACCAGCACGCCATAAAAGCGGGAGGCCGCGGTCTGGATATTTTGCTTGCGGGATGTGTCGGAACCGTAGAAATACGAGGTGTGCGAGCTGACCAGTTCAGTGATGCCCAGGCTGGCAGCGGTGGCATCGTCGCTCACTTTGGGGAGGGTGTATTCCATATCCAATGCGAGTGTGTGCTCCCCGGCGGGCACTTTCTCTTTGATGGCCTGGAGGGTGGCCTCCACATCCAGCGATTGCCCAATGACCGCGGGCTGGATCAATTCCAATTCGTGGGTGTCGTCGTTGAACATGAAACGGGCATTCTCCGCCTGACCCCACAGCGAGGGGGCGATGCCCTCAAAAAAGCTGCGCAGCACCTGCGGGCTGATGCCAACCTGATAGACCGCACCCTCGGGGGTGGGCACACGCTCGATACTCAGCATCCCCGCCAAATCCTGAGGGGGGAATGTCCACGGGCCGGGGTCCCCCGCCGCGGCGCCGGGAAAAGTCAACACCAGCGGGGCACTCAAAATCTGGCGGGCAATTTCGGCCTGCGCGCTGACATCTAAAATCACGGGGGGAGATTCGTCCACCACCAGCGGGATTTCCCCATCCAGTATAGTCTGCACCTGGGCCGCGAGCAAATCCAGCGTGGCGGCGACATCCACATCGCGCCCCACCTGCCCCGGATTCACTACCACATCCACGCCATCCACGCTAAGAGAGGCCTCCACGGTGGGAATATCGACTTGCGCAGCGAGGCCTTCGAGATAGTATTCGGCGATGCGTTCATCGAAGAGCATTTCGACCGGCAAATTGACTCCCGTATACCAGGCGCGGAATTGTGTGGAAAGACGCCTTCCCAAAGGGCCGCTGCGCCCCAGCATGTAAGCCGCTTGAGCGTTGTGTTCCGCCCCGAGGAAGAGTCCGGCTTCAGCGGGAGAGGCTACCCAGGTGCGATTGCCATCCCGCAGGAGAATCCGCCCGCGCTGGGGGTAATCGTATTCTCGGGACAATAGCGCGGCTGCATCTGTGGGCGTCAACCCCGAGAGATCGGCCCAGCCCACGCGTACGCCGGGATAGATACGCCCAGCATAAGAAAAGTGAAAGCCGATGATAACAGCCAGCAGCGCCAGGGCAAACAGCCCCAATCCGATGGCTAATGCGGCGGAGATACGCTGTGAGGGGGAGAATGTTTTGGCGGGCATGGGGGGGGTGTGAAGGTGCGACCCCCATTGGAAGTGCGTCGCACCATCGCGCGGGCGAATTGCTGAACGGCAACAGGAGTATTTTACCAAACAGCGATAACAATCGTTCATCTAATTTAGTTCTAGATTATGGCTCTTTGGGCTTTCGCGTGGTGAGACCCGGGTAGGAATAAAAAGAATAACCCCAGGGATTTGTCGAATCTCTGGGGTTCAATGCCCAGATATAAGCTCATTTTCCAATAACGAATGCGACACCCACTATTCCCGCTCCCGAATGGACAGATAATCC
>JBDRGC010000501.1:0-6086 GCA_043818215.1 Chloroflexota bacterium
GCTGGCTCCTATGCGCGTCAAGCTAAGGCAAGCGGCCGTCGGTTGAGTACACTTAAGGAAGTAGAATGTTATTAAGTTAAGGGTTGGTGTCTGTCGGATCACGGATCCGACATGAGCAAAACAGGTTTTCTGATACGCTCCAGGCGGATTCGTAATCCGCCGATAGCAAATTAATAACATTGGGTACACAATTCTTTCGGAGCTTTATCAACCAGCGATTTCAACCGCCCACACCGTTAGCTTGACGCCCGGGATGGCTCCCCCAGAATTGGGGGTAGGGGGGGGATTCCTCTAGTTTTTTCAGTGGACTCATACGTTATCATCTCGAAAAGAGGAAGCGAGTAGGTGTGGTATACACAGAGCATCACTTGCATCTTGCAGAAAGTAGAGATATGATAGGGGGGATGCGAGTTGTATTTTCTCAAAAAGCAGGAAGTGTTTATGGTTGATCTGATTTCTTGTCCACAGTGCAATAACCCCGTTGATTCCAACTCACTTATTTGCGAACATTGCGGTGTTGATCTGGCATTAGCCGCTTTACTTGCCGAGCGTATGTTGACATTGGCAACTCAAGGTGGTATTGGCATGCCCATCTCGCCTGAGGTGCTTGTCCCGCGGTTAGGCAAATACCTTATCGAAAAAAAAGTATTGAAACCAGAAGATCTAGACCGGGCGCTGGATTACCAGAAGCGGTTGGGAGATGCAGAGCAGCCGCGCTTGATAGGTCAGGCCTTGCTTGAGTTGGGATTTGTAAGCCAAGAAATTTTGAACCAGGCGATTACAGAACAGATACTTCAATTGCAGTCGGCGTTGCAGCAAGCCAATGATGAGCTTGAATCCCGCGTCCGCGAGCGAACAACGGAATTGGAAAACGCTCTAAACAGACTCGCGGAACTCAATCAGTTAAAGTCTAATTTTATTGCGAATATCTCGCATGAATTGCGTACCCCGTTGACACATCTCAAGGGGTATATTGAGTTGTTGATTGATGACGGACTTGGCCCATTGACATCGGGGCAGTTGACTGCTGTGAAAGTGATGCAAAAATCTGAGGAACGTCTTGAGAAGCTGATCGAAGATTTGATCCAGTTCTCTTTGGCCGACCAAGGCAATTTGGATTTGGATTTCTCACATATCGATCTCCACGATGTGTTAGATGAAGTCATCATGCTATTTTTGCAGAAATGCAAAGGGGCCGGCCTCTCTCTCCAAACAGATATTCCTAAAAAGCTGCCCGCTGTGAGGGCCGATGAACAGAAGATCGTTTGGGTTCTCTCCCAGTTGATGGATAACGCCGTGAAGTTCACACCTGAGGGTGGGCGTGTACAAATAGGCGTTCGTGTTGGAGAGAGACGGATAACTCTGTACGTATTCGATTCAGGGATAGGCATTTCCCCACAGAAACTAAAAGAGGTTTTCGAGCCTTTCCACCAATTGGATGGTTCGGCAACCCGACGTTATGGCGGTACAGGTCTTGGTTTAACGCTGGCACAGCAGATTGTGGAAGCTCATGGATCGAATATCAAGGTAAGGTCTCAAGAAGGAGAAGGATCATACTTTGAGTTCTCATTACCCATTGCCGGCAAATGAGGTTTGGGTAACAATATTTGTATCATCTCAACCCATAGAGCATTACAATAAATGCAGTACCACAAAACTAACACTGGATAACCTGAAATGACCACCGACCACCGACTACCAACCGCCGCTCCCTTGTGGGGACTCAACGCCAGATGCACACACAGTGATGTGAAACCATCTCCAATTGCCCGATTTTGGCGGTCTACTGTCTGCTGTCTGCCATCAGATAATGAGCGACTTTTACGGTATTGCTAATAATGTCTTCAGAGCCGATCAGCACAGATGATTTGCAGCCCCGAGAATTGAAAACCGTTTACGAGATCAGCCGGGCGATTCTTCGGTCTATTGACGCGGCCTCTGCACTCAAGGAAATCATCCGCCTGGCGCGTCAAGTTTTTATATTCGATAACGTCGTGCTTTACAAATTGCGAGCAGATCATTCTCTGGAACCTACCTATGCGCGCGCAGTTGGACGGGGTCGTGCAGCGGAAGCTGACATGGCCTGGGGCGAAGCAATTGCCTATGATGTCTTGCGGGACGCGGATATTGTCATGCGTCGTGAGGAAGTAGGTACTGAATGTGACGATCAGATGTCTTCCCGCTTGAACTCCAGGTACTTTCTAGGGCTGCCATTACGGATAGGTGAGGGGGTGAGGGGTGCTCTCGTTTTTGTCCGCTTTGGAGGCCCAATTTATTTGTCTGAGCAGATTACTATTGCCGGGTTGATTGCAGAAAATGTAGAACGCCTGGTAGAGCGTCAACACTTGGTTGGACGTATTGCCAGTTTAGAAGCGGAGAGACGGCTGGATCGTTTGCAGGAGGACTTTGTTGCCACAATTTCTCATGATTTGCGCTCTCCTTTAGGATTTATCAAAGGGTATGCAACCACTTTGCTTCGGGATGATACCGATTGGGATGCCGAGACCCGCCGGGAATTTTTGACCATCATTGATGAAGAAGCTGATCGTCTGGCAGAATTGATCGATAACCTGTTGGATTCTTCCCAGCTTCAGGCCGGTACCCTCCGCATGGAATTTCAACCACTAAAGTTAGCCCCTGTTTTGAGAGAGTTTGCCCATCGAATTCGGGAGGGTGAGTTCGGCCTTCAGGTTTGTCTGGCTCTGGAATCTTCCCGCAATACAGTTTGGGCAGACATCACTCGTCTGGTTCAAGTTTTCGATAATTTGTTTAGTAATGCTGCCAAATACGCTCTGGGATCAACTGTAACAATATCCCTGGATTGGGAACCCGACCAGGCTCATATCCGTATCAGTGATACCGGCCCGGGCATCCCTGTTGAGCATTTGGAAAATATCTTCCAGCGATTTTACCGTTTGCCAGAGCACATTGGCTCGAAAAAAGGTAGCGGTTTAGGGTTGTTTATATGCCGCGAGATTATACATGCGCATCACGGGAAAATTTTTGCCGAGTTCCTCCCGGGTGAAGGATCAACCTTTCATATTTATTTGCCTCGCCAACAGCCATCAGATGAGGCTGTTCCACCGCTTCAGGAGGAATTATCATGAGCGTACGCATACTAATTGTTGATGACGAACCTCGCTATATACGTTTAATGGAAGCTAATTTAGTGAGTGAGGGTTATGAGATTCTAAAGGCTGCCAATGGACAGGAAGCAGTCGACTCAGTTGATAAACACCGCCCTGACTTAGTGTTGCTCGATATTATGATGCCGGGATTAGACGGTTTCGAGGCTTGTGAACGTATTCGCGGATTTTCGAGTGTTCCTATTGTTATGGTCACGGCAAAAGGTGATGAAAGAGAGAGGATAAAAGGCCTGGATGTAGGCGCGGACGATTATATTGTCAAGCCGTACTCTGCGACTGAATTGCTGGCTCGCGTGCGCGCTGTGTTGCGGCGCACACAGTTATCGGGAGGAACTTTTCAGCAGTCAATTTTCACTCATGGGAATTTGCGAGTCGATTTCGCACGCGCAGAGGTGTTCAAGGGAGGTACCATGATTTTCTTGTCTGCCACTGAATACCGCCTCTTGTTGCAGTTTGCTCACAATTTAGATCGCGTAATGATATCCGAGGAATTACTTGAGAATGTTTGGGGGCCAGAGTATCAAGATGATAAAGAAATCTTGTGGGTGAGCATTTCTCGTCTGCGCCAAAAAATAGAGGATGATCATAAGAATCCGCAACATATTGTGACCCGCTCCGGGTTAGGGTACACTATGCCTCGGCTGGATGTCCAGGAACAAGAGGACTATATATAGTGAAGGGTATCATGCAGCTATTCCCGGTATGGTTCACCTGCTCTGTGAGAAAAGAGAAAGATATTTGCAATTTGCTCATTGGGCATTAGTTTTTGCATGAACAAGCCAGGAGAATAATTCTATGACTATTCGTTACAACGATCAAGGGAAGTTCTTTACAGATAGGATCACTAAAGAAGCCGTGCCAGCCATCATTCAGACATTGGCACATCGCATCGAAGGAGATTTATATGCGCGCCTGGATGAGCGTCTGATAGATGCGCTAAATAAAGATGAACAATTCGTAGCTGTGACCGATGCTATGGTGTTCAATGCTCGCGGGCAACAGCTTTACCAATCAGATTTTCTGGTAATAAATCGCGATCATATTGTCTGGGTGATCTCGAAAGAGGAAAGCGATGGATCATCTCGAAAATATGGGGTGGGGGAGGGCGAAGCCCGAAAAACACCCCCACGGGTAAGCTCCACCCCACCAATTCCTAAGGAATGAGAATTTAATAACTTACCCATTCAAACAATCACGGTAGCGCCGGTTGAGTAGGCTCGGAGGGACGGAGAGCCGTATGCCTGCGCTACTCAACCGGCGCTCGCGTTAGGATACAAAACTATGAAGACTAATGATCACAAAGGAGTATGATATGTCCCTGTCCTCCAGAGTGCGAGAATCTAATATAAAAACCCCTAATCTGGAGCAAGTGAAGGCATATCTCGTCGATAACCTTGCCCGCGAATTAGATACAAATCCTCCACCTGTCACCCAACGTCGGGAGGTGATGGATAGTCTTTTAGAACAGCTTTACGCAAAAACTCAATTGAGATTGGCCGAGAGCTTGCGGATACAGCTTTTTCACGACGTCTTGGATGACTTGTTAGGGTATGGCCCCATTCAACCATTACTAGATGACCCAGATATCACAGAGGTTATGGTGAATGGACCTAAAAGCGTATATATCGAACGCAAAGGAAAAATAGTTAAAACGAATGTCTTCTTTGAAGATGACGAACATATTATGCGCGTCATCGAGCGGATCATCTACCCATTGGGACGGCGTATTGATGTTGATAATCCCACTGTGGATGCGCGCCTACCTGATGGCTCGCGCGTCAATGCAATTATTCCACCTGTCGCCATTGATGGCCCCTCGATCACGATCCGTAAGTTCTCCAAAGATAAATTGACAGTAGAGCAATTGATTGAATTTGGCTCTATTACTGCCAAGATGATCGAATTTATGCAGGCTTGCGTGGTCAGCCGTCTGAATATTGTCATTTCAGGCGGTACCGGTTCGGGTAAAACGACTTTGCTCAATGTCCTCTCTGGATTTATCCCGGACGACGAACGTGTCGTGACTATAGAAGATGTTGCTGAATTGCAGCTTCATCAGGATCACGTAGTTCGATTGGAGACTAAGTCCCCCAAATCCGATGGAACAGGGGGAGTGACGGTCCGAGATCTAGTGCGCAACTCACTGCGTATGCGGCCTGATCGGATTGTGGTGGGGGAGTGCCGCGGGGGCGAGGCTTTGGATATGCTCCAGGCCATGAATACAGGGCACGATGGCTCGATCACCACCTTACATGCCAACACACCTCGAGATGCTCTTTCCCGTATGGAAACAATGGCCCTGATGTCTGGCTTGGACATGCCCCTTAGTATAATCCGCGAGCAGGTGGCCTCGGCTGTAGATCTGATTGTGCAGCAAACCCGCATGAGAGATGGCTCGCGCAAGGTAACTCACATCACTGAAGTGGCCGGAATGGAAGGAAAAACTATTGTCATGACGGATATTTTCAAGTACGAGCAAACCGGCATAGATTCAAAAGGGAAGGTTATAGGAGATTTGAAACCCACCGGTATGCGCCCATTTTTCGGCAGCCGACTAGAGGACTATGGTTTCAAATTAGGCCCTGAAGTCTTTGGCATCAACCTGGGAGAAATAGTGGGGCAGGGGCGGAGTTCTTCTCGGGGCGGGAGGAGGGGGCGTTAATCAAATGTGACCATGCTATAATGGCAGACGCACGACTGCCGACCAAAGACCGCCGACCGCCATCCGCCCTCTGCCCTCGGTACTCTACCCTCTGTCCTCTACCCTCTGTCCTCTACCCTCTGTCCTCTACCCTCTGCCCTCTACCCTCTGTCCTCTACCCTCTGCCCTCTACCCTCTGTCCTCTATTTTTGGAGCTAGTTTCTATGGTCAATCCACTCACACTTCAAATTCGAGCTAAAAAATTAGGTGTCCTGATCCGTGATGCCCGTCTATCGGCT
>JBDRGC010000502.1:0-8034 GCA_043818215.1 Chloroflexota bacterium
TTGGTAGATTGGTAGATTGGTAAATTGGTAGATTGGTGACTAGGGATTAGGGATTAGGGGATTGGTTCCTAGTCCCTAGTCCCTAGTCCCTAGTCCCTGATTCCTGGTTTCCTAATCTTCACATTCGAAAGGAGAAAGACACATGCTAGGCGATGTACTTTTAATAAACGATGGTCACAAAAAGGCTGCCAAACAAATCGTTGAGCGGTTGAACGTTATCCGAGGCAATAAAATTATTGTAGCGATTGGGGGTGAATCGGGTACCGGAAAATCCGAATTGGCCCATGTGGTTGCCCGGCTGCTAAAAGATCAGGGGGCACCGGCCAAGCTGCTGCATATCGACGATTACTACAAGACCTCACCTCAAGAAAGAGCCGCGTGGCGCCAAGAGCACGGCATCGAAAGTATCGGCTACACGGAATACGATTGGGAGGCGATCAACCGCACCCTAACTGAGTTCCGGGGAGACTCTGACAAAGCCGTCATGCCTTGCATCGACCTGCTGACCGACCAGCAAGACCAATTGGTCACCAGTTTCGAAGGTCTGCGATACATGGTCATCGAGGGGCTATACGCGATCAAAGCGGATGCGGATGTGAGGGTATTGATCGACCTGACTTACCACGAAACCAAGAAAGCGCAATTGGTGCGCGGCAAAGAAACGCTAAATAAAGAACGGCTGCAAGTGTTGGAAAGGGAGCATCAGGTAGTACAATCGCTCCGCCCTTTGGCAAACCTGCTCGTCACCCCAAATTTCTATGTAGTTGAAGCTAAAAGCTGATATCACGTTGGGCGTTATAAAGTTTCTTCGTCAAGGTTATACAGAACAATCAAGGTAGACAATGCAAAAAGACAATCCTGAAATGAGTGCAAATGATGTGATTGAGATCGTGCAACTTCTCAACCAAAATAATATTGATGTCATCATTAATGGTGGATGGGGTGTAGATGCTTTACTCGGAGAACAAACTCGAACTCACGAAGATTTGGATGTGGCAGTAAAGCATAAAGATGTCCTAAAAATCCGAGCATTACTTGAAGATAGAAACTATAAAGATGTACTGCGTGACGACACCTGGGAATGCAACTTTGTTCTAGGCGATGATAAACGTCACGTAATAGATATCCATTCCTGCACGTTTGATTCTACGGGCAAAAATATATTCGGCGTTGAGTACCCGTATGAATCATTGAATGGAACAGGTATCATTAGCGGCTATATAGTCAAGTGCATTTCACCTGAGTGGATGGTGAAATTTCATACCGGATATGAGCTTGATGAAAACGATTATCACGATGTTAAGTTACTTTGTCAGACATTTGGAATAAAATTGCCTGAGGAATACGATGAGTTTGTTTTGAAAGATAGCCAATCGTGATCGAGATACAGTGCAAATCAAAAACACCCAACCCTTAATCAAGCGGGCCGGGACTACGCCAGGGTGGTACGCGGCACGATTTGCCAAGTCTGGTTATGGCAAAAGCAACGCCTCGGGCTAAAACGCCAAGCCGTTTATTATCTCGTTTGGGCGGCTGAGGCTCTAATAAATGAGATTTTTCATGAGCAAATAATGGATACTAACTATTGGCGTGTCTACTACGATGAAAAGGTTGCTGAACGCAGTGACGATATTCGCGAGGAAATTGAACTTCACTCGACAGGTGTGAATATCCATGTTGACGTGTATTCAAATCCAAATTCCAATGCACCAGTCGTAATCTTCAATCATGGGGCAGCAGGCTATTGTCGTCTTTTTGTGCCGTTAGCGCTTTTACTTAACGGGCGTGGTTATACGGTTGTTGTACCTGACCAGCGTGGTCAAGGACTATCCGGCGGCAGGAGGGGCGATTACAGTATTTCGGAATGCGTTCAAAACATAGTGGATGTGGCCCATTGGGCTAAGAAACGATTTCGCACTCCACTATTCATGGTTGGCGGGAGCGTAGGTGGCGCACTTACTTATTATGCGGCGGCGGCTGGCTCTCCTACCAACGCGATTGCTTGCCTCAATCTCTTTGACTTTGGAAATGGGATAGATGGGATAAAGATTTCTCGTGTTGCTTTCCTGGCTCGTTACAATGCCATCGTAAAAACGCTCAAGGTAGGGATGGCATTCTTGAAGCCACTGTATAGGTTGCGTATCCCATTAAACTGGATGGGGGCTTTTGATAAGTTGATGGATGAGCGTGATGCAGAGTTTCAAGCTCAGTTGGATGCAGATCCCGTTCCTCCCCGCCTCGTGAGCCTTCGCTCTCTGGCAAGCAATATGTACACAAGTCCCACTATTTCGTTCGAGAAAAATCAAATACCTGTTTTGGTTATCAATCAGAGTTTGGATAAGATGGTAGACCCTAATGTAACTCGGCACAATTACGATCGGCTCAACGGAATAAAACGCTACCTTGAGATGCCTTTCGGGCACTGGTCAAACCAACCCGAATTCTGGGAGACTATATTGGCGGCTTGCGATGAGTGGTTTAGAGAACATTTGTGATGTATCAGTAGCTACGTAGCTGAAGAACGCCACTTAAGTTATAGTAGGCGGGGCCATCGCTGACCCCGCATTCACCAAATGTTCGGTGGTAGTCAAACGGGTCGCATCCCCGCGTAGAGCGGACTCGCCTTCGGCAGGGTGGTACGCGGCGCGATTTACCAAGTCTGGCGCAACACGACAACAAATTTGGAATGGAACGAATTTTAGGCCGGGAGAAATTCGTTCGTTTCTAAATTCGTTGTAGTGTTACCGAGTAGTAAACATCCCACACACGTTATTATTCTCCAACGGCCATCCAATGAACGGTAACAGTCCGAGTGCCAGATGAGTGATTGCTCCAGGCATTCCAGTTTATTCCACTTGCCATGACACTCAAGACAGTGTGGGTCTCTGTGATTTCCTGGGGAAGAAGGCAGGGGGACTCACCCCTGCAAATCTCAAAGAGCCAAACTCTCCTTGTTTGGTGTTTTGAGTTAGGCTGGAATAATGCGTTTGAAAATGGTGTAAGCCAGATTTGCCAATAATCACCTCCTGAAGGACTAATCTGATGACCTACGACGTATTGATCCAACCCCAGCCCGAAGGCGTATACCGGGCCACAGTGTTAGGCTGGCCTGAATTGAGCGTGGTGGGTAACAGCGAGCAAACGGCCATCGAACGCGTCCGGCAGGTACTTAAACAGTGGTTGGCGCAGGGCAAAATTGTGCGTATCGAGGTGGATGAACCCGTTTCTGGAACCGACACCTTGACGCACCCCTGGCTTCCCTTTCTGGGAATGTGGCGTGACGACCCAACCTTCGATAGTTTCCTGGCGAGAATGGAAGCATACCGCCATGAGTTAGACGAGACCCCTGGATGATGACCCTTTACATTCTGGATACCGATCATATTAGCCTGGTCCAGCGGGGACATCCGCAGGTCACGGCGCGCATTGCGGCTACACAGCCTGAGCAACTGTCAATCAGCATCGTGACTGCTCAAGAACAAATGCGCGGGCGACTGGCGCAGGTGCAACATGCCAGCGACACAACAGCTTTGATCCGTGCTTACAAATTGCTTCACGAGGCCATCACATTTCATCACACTATTTCCATCGTTGATTTTGACAAGCAAGCGGTCGCAATATTGGACCGAATCTGGCAACGGAAGATACGTATCAGTACGCTTGACCTGCGCATTGCGGCGATTGCGCTTGCCGCCGGTGCAACGCTGGTCACCCGCAACCGCCGCGATTTCGAGCGCGCGCCGGGGTTGGTAATCGAAGATTGGTCTGTGCCAATGTAGAACGTACTTGAATGAACTTCACAGCCCGCTCCGGCGGGCTTTTTTGATCCCTGCGCGTCAGGCTTTTCAGTAGACAGCGGTGCTTCTCACTCTCCTGGAATCGCGGAAACTCTGGTCGAGATGCCGCCGCTGGTCTGTCTGCCGACGCTGACCAGGCCAGCGCTGACGAGTACGGCAGCGTGGCTATCCGGCCCCCACATCAGGCTACCACCGGCGTCGGCGTCGTAGAGGGCGATCGTCATGCCAAAGGGGTGCCGTCTTCAGGGTTGCCGCTGCTGTCCGCCAGCCGTCCCTGGTAGTTGACGGTGGTGGCGCTGGGGCCGGGGGCATTCAACGCACTTTGCAAAGGCTTGGCCCACACATTTTGGGTGAGGATGATGAGCAGAACAAGCAGGATTGTGCCGCCATTGGGGATCAGCCAGCGGAGGGCGGTGCGATTCAGGCGACCGGGACGAGGCATTGGCCCTTCGCTGCTGGCCTTTCGGCGTGGCAGACTGCGATCAACCACTTCTGCCAGCTCTAAAATTGAACTCTTTTGCTCGTTCATTGAAAATACGTACTTGATTTGTGGATGTCTATGCTGCCTTGACCAGCCGGACAGACACAATTACAATAAGTTGCAAATTACACACTGGTGTACCCACTAGAGGATTGCCATGTCTTATATGCAAGAACTGATAACAGAACTGCACAATCTGGAACGCGAGTTATCCCGTTTCGAGACCAAATATGGATTCCTTTCGGAAACCTTTTTCGCCTGGTACCAGAGCGGTCAAGAGCCAGAAGACCCGGATTGGGTGCAAGACTTTGCGCTTTGGGCCGGGACATATCAACTCAAGCTGCGCCGGCAGGAAAAGTATCACCGCCTGGTCGCACAAACCCTGTCCCAGCATGACGTGCCAGCGTTGATGCGTGAGTCGTTGCTGGTGGGAGTCGCTGGATGACACCAGAGGCCATTGCCGGTTATGAACTTCTGATTTACAGCCTGCTCGATACAATTCCATTGATCCTCTCCTCAACCTTGCGCCTCATACGCACCGGGCCGGCCTCTGGCCAGGTTGTTGGCGATTTGACCTTCTCTTACAACATCCGCCTGAATGTAGCCGAGTTGGTGGACTTTGACGCTGGGCGGTTAGAGATTTTGCAATACGGTTACGTGGTCTGGCAGATCGCCGAACGACTCTATTGGTACGATTCCCAGGCGCACCCCAACGACCCGGCCCTGGCCTACACGCATCCACATCACAAGCACATCCATCCCAACATCAAACACAACCGCATCCCCGCGCCTGGACTTTCATTCACTAAACCCAATTTGCCGTTCCTGATTGATGAAATTGCAGAACTGTTGAGCGAAGGTGAACACTCATAAGCTTGTGTCATCACCACCGCATCCGACAGCCCGCTCTGGCGGGCTTTTTTGATCCCTGCGCGCAGGCTTTTCAGTGGACAGCGGTGCTTCTCACTCTCCTGGAAACGCGGAAACTCTGGTCAAGATGCCGCCGCTGGTCTGTCTGCCGACGCTGAACAGGCCAGCGCTGACGAGTACGGCCGCGTGGCTCTCCGGCCCCCACATCAGGCTGCCATCGGCGTCGGCGTCGTAGAGGGCGAAGGTAATCCCCGCCCAGTTGACCAGCGCAGCGAGCAAAGGTTATAATGTTTGGAAATCAGCCAGCCAATGACTCAGGAGCACAATCATGACAATGCACGTCGTCTCCCCAGAAATAGATCGGCTCAAACAGCTTTACGGTGGTGGATTCCAGAACAATTTCCTGGACAATGCTCTTCGCAAGGTTATCCATCACCAGATCACTCGCGACAAGGCGGATTTGCGGCGGGTCCAAGATGCCCTGGATGGGTTCGAAGCGCTATACGGCCTCTCTTCCGCTGATTTCTGGGAACGTTTCCAGATCGGAGAAATGGCAGACACCGCCGACTTCATGGAGTGGAACGCGTTCTGCAAAATGAAGCCGCGTATTTTAGGCCGGTTGCGAATTCTTACAGAACGATGAGGCCCATGAGTGATCCCGATCCCGTCAGTTATTTGATCGAGGCTGAATTGGCCCTGGTGAGCAGTTCCATTGTCGCTGAGTACCAGATTTCGCGCTCCTGGGCCAACACCGATGATGGCTACATCCGCGCTCGTGTTACGTTGACCAACGGAGACTTCCTGGAAGCCAGTGAATACTTCGTACTCCAGGGAGGGCGCATCGGAACCGCTGATTATCATCACCAGTGGATGGATAGTAATAAACAGACGCTCCGCCGCCGGTGGGACAGTACGCCCCATTACCCTAAATTGCAGGATTTTCCGCATCACATTCACCTGGGCGCAACCGCTGTCGTTCCTGGTCGACCAATAAGCCTGGTTTCTATTTTGAAGGTGCTGGAAAGCGAATTGTCCTGAACAGTATTCATGAACAGTGCCCACGCCTTATCCACAGCCCGCTATGGCGGGCTTTTTTGATCCCTGCGCGCAATCTTTTCTCCTGATGCGTTATAATAAAGTTGCGGCCCGCAGACGCGTTTAAAATTTATCGTCGAGCAAGGATTAAGCCTATGCAAACCATTACCATCTCCCTACCAGAAAACATATACCAGCAATTCGAACGTCGATCCCGACAAAACCGACGTGCCATGGCCGATGAAGTAACTGCCGCCGTCATGGAAGTTCTTCCCGATGATGAATCGTTGCCGCTCGATCTTGAGCGGGAATTGGCGCAGCTCCGCCTCTTTGCCAACGATGATCTGCATCGAGCCGCGCAGATGATGGCGACTGATGATGAATCCGAGCGCATGCAACAATTGACAGAAAAACAGCAGCGGATAGGATTGACGCCCGACGAACGGCAGGCAGCGCGGCTATTGTCCCGTTTTTTCAACCGCATTATGCTAGTGCGGGCAGAAGCGGCCGTTTTACTCCAGGAGCGCGGGTTTGATATTTCCCATCTTGGGACCTTTTCTATGGACGATAAATGAGTCGTTCTCACATTTCCCATTCTTTGCGTCGGGCGGTTGTGGCGCGTTCGCCGGGACAATGCTGTTATTGTTTGACCCAACAGAAAAACAGCGGCGTTCGCTTGACCGTGGACCACATCATCCCGGAATCGTTAGGCGGCGCGACAGCACAGGAAAATTTGTGTCTGGCCTGTTGGGATTGCAATCTCATCAAAGGCAGGCGCATTTCGGCCATTGACCCGATCACTCAGGAAGAAGTGGCTCTTTTTAACCCGCTCACCCAGGCATGGGGCGATCATTTCCAATGGAGCGAAGACGCAAACCGGATCATGGGCCTTACGCCGGTTGGCCGGGCGACGGTTCGCGCGTTGAAATTGAACCGACCGTTTCTGGTTGAAGTGCGGCGACGATGGGCAATAGTTGGCTGGCATCCGCCGGAAGAATGAACATTGCATACGGGGTGTATTCCCAAAATTATGGTTTGTTGATTCAACACTCCTGTAAACGGGATTTCCACACCTGCCCTGCGGGAATCCCGCACCGGGTAGATTCCCTGTCTAACGCTACAAAAACACGTGTTATAGATGTTAACTCATGTTACGCAGTTCGCATCCTGAGTAGTTCCGAAGGGACGTATACCTATGCAGGCACTGCGCACCTGCACCGAACGCAGGTACGGTGTCGAAGGGTGCGAACGGGTTCGAACTCAACCCTTCAATACGCTGAACGCTACTCAGGAACGGTGATTAAATAACTTACCCATTCAAACAATCACGTTAGCGCCGGTTGAGTAGCGCAGGCACACGTTTTTCGTGCCGGAGCGTACACCTGCACCCCTCTGTGTGTGGCGCAAGTGTCGAAACCCAGCGGATTACGGCAGATATACCCATTTTCAAGCCCCGCTTGGTTTCGACACCGTACCTGCGTTCGGTGCAGGTGTACGGCTCTCCGTTCCTCCGAGCCTACTCAACCGGCGCTACACCCAAATTTGCAAATGGGGAAGTTATTTAATTTTCATTCCTCAGGATGAAATTTGAACCACTTTTTTGCCGAGTGCGTAACATGAATGTTAAGATAATGTTTTTGACTCCGCTTACCCATATGTCATACCGCAAGGGTATCCCTAGACACCAGGGACAGGTGTACCCGTTGGTATTGCGAACCGACGCTTTTCGGTGAAGCAATCTCCTTCTCGCCAAGGATGAGATTGCTCACCTGCACTGCACCAAACGCAGTGCGGTGCAAGTGTCAGCGGTAAAGCTGCTTCGCATACTTATCCCTGTGGGACACTTGTCCC
>JBDRGC010000503.1:0-6158 GCA_043818215.1 Chloroflexota bacterium
GAGCACGCAAAACACCCCCACATATCCTGTCTACCCCAGAGATTCCCAAAGAACCGAAAATTCTTAGTTCCCGGGGAAGCTCTTAGACCAGGGGCCTCCCCGGAAGGTGAAAATTCTTTTCACCGATCACACACATAAGGAGATTAACATGAAACCCAAACTCTTACTCACCCTCATCGCCCTGGCAACACTCATTACCCTGTCACTCGCTCGCGCGCAGGGAGCCTACACCCCCGAGTCCCCTACAACCGGCACTACCACCCTCGTCTCGGTGGATTCCGACGGAATACAGGGGGATGCGCCTTCCGGCACGTATGGGCTTTCCATTTCATCCTATGGCCGCTACGTGGTCTTTAATTCTAATGCCAGCAACCTGGTACCCGATGATACCAATGGTATGCAGGATGATATCTTCTTGCATGATACCCAGACCGGTCAGACAACCCTTGTTTCTACAGATTCCAATGGGACGCAGGGGAATCTTAATTCCTTGAACCCTGCCATTTCGGACGATGGCCGCTACGTGGCCTTTCAATCTTATGCCGACAACCTGGTACCTGGCGACACCAATGGTCTTTATGATTTCTTCGTGCATGACCGGCAGACCGGCATTACCACCCGCGTCTCTGTGGCTGCGGACGGGACACAGGGTTCTGGCGATGTGTATCCACACCTTCTTGCCATTTCATCCGAAGGCCGCGTAGCCTTCGAATCGGAGGCCGACAACCTGGTACCCGACGACACCAATGGCGAGGTAGATATCTTTGTGCATGATATCCGGAACGGCCTGACCACTCGCGTCTCCGTGGCTTCGGACGGAACGCAAGGGAATAGCAATTCCTTCGCCCCTGCCATATCAACCAATGGGCGCTATGTGGCCTTCGTATCTGGGGCCAACAACCTGGTACCCGGCGATACCAATTACGCAGCAGATATCTTTTTGCATGATACCCTGACCGGCGTAACTACCCACGTCTCTGTGGCTTCAGATGGTACACAGGGGAATTATGGTTCCTCTGGGGTTGATGTTTCGGACAACGGTCGCTTCGTGACCTTCGGATCTTATGCTGACAACCTGGTACCTGGCGACACCAATGGTCGGAGTGACATCTTCAAACATGACACCCTGTATAGTACCACCAGCCGCGTCTCGGTAGCTTCGGACGGGACGCAGGGGAATAGTGCTTCCAAGTCCCCTGCCATTTCGGACGATGGCCGCTTTGTGGCTTTCGAATCTGCTGCTGACAATCTAGTGCCCGGCGACACCAATCAAGCGTATGATGTCTTCCTGCATGACACCCAAATGGGGGGTCATACCAGCCGCGTCTCTGTTGCTTCGGACGGAACGCAGGGGAGTTGGGTTTATGGAGGTGCCGAGCAAGCTGCTATATCGGGTAATGGCCGTTACGTGGCTTTCAGATCTTTTTTCAGCAATCTGGTGACCAGCGATACCAATAATCATCCAGATATCTTCCGATACAAACGCGAAGCCAGCCTCCACATCAACTACCCTAATGGCGCGCCCGGTAGTTACTTCACCCTAACCGGCCACGGATTCCCGGCCAGCGATACAGCCACGATCAGCGCCAATGGGCACGAACTTGGTAGCATTCCCGTTGACGCGAATGGCGATTTTACCTTCCTATTCTCCACAACAAACGCTGATGAAGGCATCTACATGATTACGGCGAGTGTCAACCCCAGCGCCACAACCCAACTGATTTTAGATGCAGCCGAACCCATCCGCCCCCAAGAAGGAACTGGCTCGATTATTGATATCCCTGTGGGGATTGCCTTCACAAATCAGGTTTTCTTACCGCTTCTGCAGCGGTAGATAATTAGTGCTATGGAAAATTCGGTGTTCCCGGGGAAGCTCTTACACCAGGACACGCCGGCGGAAATCCTTTGGCAGTTCATCGCAATAGTCCAAATCGCACCTGCCGGCGATCAATCGACGAGGCGTTCTCTGCACTAATTATTTGGGTCGCGGCTGAAGGCCACACTACGACTGACCGGGACAATTTCAAGCATGATTCGAACCGCTCGAAGATTTGCGCCTGATTGTAGTAGTGATAGTAGAGTTGTTCCCCAATAACGATGACGGATTTACCCTAAAGGGTGCGATGTTACGGACACAGTGCAGGTACGGCGTTATAAGAAATAAGGTTCTCTGAGATATTGTGGAGCGCGGTACACGGATTGCACGGATTTTACGGACACCGTGCCGGTACGGCGTAAACCCAAAGAAAAATCCGTAAAATCCGTAAAATCCGTGTACAAAAAAAGTTTGACCACACAAAACATCAAAGAACCAAAAATTCTTTCCCGATTTATTCAGGAATAAGTCTAATGTAGTGTGCCAGGTTCCAAGTTTGCCATGGCACTTGATACATGGTACGTGGTACTTGATTCGGAGAATGTATGATTGCCAATCTAGGCTTTGGCACATTAGTTATCACTTTTTTAGTTTCCCTTTATGGGATTGGTGCTGCTTTTTATGGCATGCGCCAAAACAAACCCGAGTGGGTGGACAGTGCCCGCAACGCCATGCTGCTGACCTTTCCCTTGCTCACCCTCGCGGTGTTGAGCATTATTTATTTGTTGGTCACCGACCATTTCGAAGTCGAGTACGTGGCTACTGTGACCAGCAGCAGCACACCCCTGTACCTCAAGATTTCCGCTTTGTGGGGCGGGCAGGCCGGCTCGTTGGTGTTCTGGTCTTGGACTATGTCCGCCTTTGCCGCCGCGGTGACACTGCGCAAATGGGACCACGACCGCGAGTTCCTGCCCTGGGTGATCGTGGTCTCGTTGATCACATTGGCATTCTTCTTGGGCCTGAGCGTATTCGTCGAGAATCCTTATGTGCGCTTGTGGCATCTTCCTTCAGACCAAATCATCAGCGCCATGTTTCAACCGGCAGGCTCGACCCTTTTCTACCCTCGCGATGGTCAGGGCTTGAATCCCCTGCTGCGGCATCCGGGCATGGTCATTCACCCTCCCCTCTTGTACCTGGGATTTGTCGCTTTTGTGATCCCCTTCGCCTTCGCCATTGCCGCGCTGATCACCGGCCACACCGATGACCGCTGGATCCGCCTCACCCGCCGCTGGACTCTGTGGGCTTGGATGTTCCTGTCCCTGGGATTGGTGCTGGGAATGCGTTGGGCCTACGATGTGCTCGGCTGGGGCGGCTACTGGGGCTGGGACCCAGTGGAGATTTCCGCCTTTATGCCCTGGCTGACCGGCACCGCTTTTCTGCATTCGGTGATGATCCAAGAAAAACGCGGCATGTTGAAACAATGGAATATGGTGCTTATCATCCTGACTTACGCGTTGGTGATCTTCGGCACATTCCTGACCCGCTCCGGGGTACTCTCATCGGTTCATGCTTTCGCGCAAAGCGCGGTCGGCCCCTTATTTTTCTCTTTCATTGCGCTTACATTCACCGCCTCGCTGGCCCTCCTGCTTCACCGCTGGGATGATCTAAAATCCAAAACTCAGATGACCTCCCTGCTCGCGCGCGAGGCCCTGTTCTTGTTCAATAATCTGCTCTTTATCGGCATTTTGGTGGTTTGCTTCTGGGGCGTCATCTTCCCCCTGATTTCCGAACTATTCACCGGCCAAAAAGTGACCGTTGGACCGCCGTTTTATGAGCGCGCCAACGGCCCCCTGATGGCCGGGCTGCTATTGCTGATGGGCATCGCCCCTCTCTCCGCCTGGGGACACTCGACCCTCAAAACGTTGGGGCGTGCGGTGTGGAAACCAGCCCTTGCGTCCCTTGCGACCGTTGTGGTCGTGCTGGTTTCCGGTTTGCGCAACCCTTACGCCTTGCTTGGATTTTTCCTGGTGAGCCTGGTGGTAGCCGTAACTTTGTACGAATTTTGGCGCGGCGCGCTGGCCCGCTGCAAGCAGCACAGCGAGAATTTCTTCGGGGCGCTCTGGACATTAGTCAAGCGCAACCGGCGTCGCTATGGCGGCTATTTTATCCATTTGAGCATGGCGATGCTGGCCCTGGGCATTATCGGCATCGAAATCTTCCAAACTGAGACCCAAGGCACCCTGGGTCAGGGCGAGAAGCTAAGTCTGGCTGGTTATACCATTACCTACGACTCCCTGGCTGTCTTCGATATGCCCGATGGCCGCAACGTGGCCCGCGCCGTGGTCAGCGTGGAGAAAGACGGGAAACCCGTTGGCGAACTCTACCCCCGTCGAGATTATTTCTACGATTCCAATCAGCCCATGACCATCCCCGCCGTGCGCAGTACCATAGAGGATGATCTTTATATTTTGCTGGTGGATTGGGAAGAGATCAGCACCCGCAGCGCTACTTTCAAGATTTACCACAATCCGCTGGTGAAGTGGATGTGGCTGGGATCGTGGACGTTCATCTTTGGCACGTTGTTTGCGGCTTGGCCGGAGAAGAGGCGCGTGGAGCTTGGGGAGTGGGGCGTGGAGCGTGGGGTGGGAAGCGTGACGTAGTCCCCGGAGCGTAGCGGAGTGGGAAACGTGATGTGTAATGCGTGACGTAGTCCCCGAAGCGTAACGAAATTCATATCGTGTCCTCCTGCCGCAATCTAACTTCTCAACTATCATTGCGAAGCAGCTTTCCCGCTGAAGCAATCTCCTCCTTGGCGAGAAGGAGATTGTTACGGCGGGAAAGCGCCACCTCGCAATGACAATGGTAAGTTTGGTTTTTGCTAAAATCCGCGCTATGCTATACGGAGGAAGTCTTGTGAAAAGCAATTCTGCTATCTTATTATTGATCCTATCGCTATTATTTATATCTGTGAACATCGTTTCCGCTCAAGTGCCTGATCCCGATGCCCCCACAGACGACGAAGTCAACGCCATTGCCAGGGAGTTGTACTGCCCGGTGTGCGAGAACATTCCGCTGGACGTGTGCGGCACACAAGCCTGTGCGGATTGGCGGGAAGAAATCCGGCTAGAGCTTGCTGATGGCTGGGACTCTGAGCAGATCAAGCAGAATTTCGTTGACCGCTTCGGCGACCGCGTCTTAGCCGAACCGCCCCGGCAAGGATTGAACTGGCTCGTTTATATTGTGCCGCCGGCAATTTTTATTGTGAGTGTGTTTATCTTGTTCAAAGGTATCCGGAGCTGGCGTCAGATCGAAACGGAGAGTGTGCCCCCTGCGGAAGACAAAACTGCCGATGAGTATGCGACTCGGTTGGAAGAGGAGTTGCGACGCAGAGACCTTAAGGATTTCCAAAAAAACCTGCGGAAATCTGCAATGTAGCCGAGATTTCTAAATCTCGTTGCTGCGGGATATGGAAATCCCGGCTACGTGGCATTATTTTTCGAAACGCACTCATACCGGGAATTGTTGCAATCGGAGTAACCTATGACCAAATCACATCCTGTTCCCCTTCCCAGCGCAGAAACCCAGACTGGCCCCAAATGGGGGCGTATTCTAGCCTGGGGGAGCTTGCTGGTTTTCTTGACGATACTGGCATTGGGCTTGCTGCGCGCCCAAGAAGGATCGGTCAGCCGCGGTCAGAGTGTGCCAGAATTCGAACTGACCACCTACGATGACGAGGTTTTCTCGTCCACAAGCCTGGTTGGCAAAGTTGTCGTCTTGAACTTCTGGGCATCCTTTTGTGTTCCGTGTGCTGAAGAAGCCAGCGAATTAGAGACTGCCTGGCAATTCTACAAAGATCGGGGCGACGTGATCTTTTTGGGAGTCGCCTGGAGCGATATGGATACAAGAGCTTTGGAGTACCTGGATCGTTACGGCATTACTTACCCCAATGGCCCAGATATTCGTACTCGCATTTCTCAGGCTTTCCGCACCCGCGGCGTCCCCGAAACGTACATCATCGACAAAAACGGAATCATCTCCCATGTTCAGATCGGCCCCTTCGTATCGCTCTCTCAAATCAGGGCTGTTGTCGATCCTCTCCTCGACCAGTAGCCGACCAATGACCGCCGACCGCCGACCATCGAATGACCGCCATCGAATGACCGCATCGAATGAATTAGATGCTGCTACGAGAAACCTGTTCAAACAGGTTCAGGTTGTGCCGTACCATGCTTGAGCATGTTTTCAATGACAGACCCTGAATTCATTCGGGGGGCTGACCATCGACAACCACCAATTTACCAATTTACTAATTTACCAACCTACCAATTTACCAATCTACCAA
>JBDRGC010000504.1:0-8201 GCA_043818215.1 Chloroflexota bacterium
GATTTCTCTACTCATGCCGATGCTCAGGCCTGTTACGATGACTGCGTTCTCCAATATGGTGATGTCTTTGATCTGGATCACGACGATAATGATATTGCTTGCGAGAGTTTGCCATGATAGACGAAAACGATTCCCCATTCCCGCCCGGCTCCACACTCGTTGGCTATATCCGCGATAGCGGGGGAGATAACCAGGAACTCAGTGCCAAACAGCAGGAGCACTATATGGGTGCCTGGTGCAAAGACCACGGTTATATTCTCGCGCGCCTGTTCATCGATGCTTCATCTGGCACAACCACCACGGGCCGTGACCAGTTCCAGGCCATGATCGAGCATTTCCACAGCGACCCACCCGAAGCTGGGCTTCTCATCTGGCGGCATAACCGCTTTGCTCGCAACGTGGATGATGCCCAATATTACAAATCCGGACTGCGCCGCCGCGGGTTCATCGTCCACTCGCTTATGGATAAAATCCCGCAGGGCACGTTTTCCTATGTCATCGAGACGATGGAAGACACCTTCTCCCAGAAAAAATCCGAGCAATTGAGCGAAGATGTGCGCCGTGGACTGCATGATAACCTGGCAGATTTCGGAACCCTGGGCGGGACCCCGCCCAGGGGATTCATCCGCCAGACCATGCAGATTTCCACCCACCGAGATGGAAAACCTCACCTGGCAGCCAGGTGGGTGCCGGATCCGGAGATTCTCCCCATCATCAAGAAAGTATGGCAAATGCGCTCTGCCGGGACCAGTTACGGCACAATCAAGGCCGAAACCCACCTTTTTCGCTCCATCAATAGTTTTTGTACGTTCTTCCGCAATAAACTGTACATCGGCATCCTGGAATTTGGCGATACTGTAATAGACAATTACTGCGATCCGATTATCGATATGGAGACCTGGAATGCTGTACAAGCCATCAATGCCAAAAACAAGTTCCCACCGACCAGTGCAAATCATCCCCGGCGTATAAGCTCCAGTTTCTTGCTGTCCGGTCTGGCTTATTGTGGCGTCTGCGAATCGCCCCTCAATGGCTACGTCATCAACTCCAAAGACGGCAAAATATACAACTATTACCGCTGCTCACGCAAATGCCGCAACCGTGATTGCACTGCCAAAGTTATCCCCAAGGAAACCCTCGAAGAGCACATTTTGGCGGAAATCGCCAATCATATTACAACCCCCGAAAACATTGCCCACATCCGCGCCGTGGACGCTGCCGAAGCGGATCAGGCCGCCCAGCGCAGCACCGAGCAAATCACTGCGCTAACAGCCCAGAGCGGCACGCTTCAGCGAAAGATCAACAATCTGATCGATGCCATCGCCGACCAGGGACACTCCTCCGCCATGCTTCAGCGGCTGAATGACCTGGAACAGGAATTCGGAGCCATCAAAGCACAGATCCAGGAAATCGACCAGAGCGCATCACTTCCGCCCCCACAGCAATTACCCCCCGGAGATCTCAGCGTCCGTTTCAACGCCGCCCTGCAAAATGCCACCCTGGAGCAAAAACGTACCATATTGCACGGCTTCATCGACCGCATCACCGTCAAGCGCACGGACAAGCGGCAGATAAGCGGGACGATCTACTATTACCAACCGCAACAAAAAGATTCCCCGGACGATGAAGATGCCGGGGAATCTGGTTTTTATGCCTATGTGTCACACCCCCGTGGGGGCACAAACGAAGAGCTGCCGAGAGGCAGCTTTTTTATTTGGGGGAGGACTGGCAATCCTTCCCCAAAAATATAGCCTGTCATTGCGAGTAAACCCATAGCGCGATTAGCGCTGCTCAATCAGAAAGAAACTTTTTAATGTCATTGCGAAGCAGCTTTACCGCTGAAGCAATCTCATCCTTGGCGAGAAGGAGATTGCTTCACCAAAAAACGTCGGTTCGCAATACCAACGGGTACACCTTTCCCTGGTGTCTAGGGATACCCTTGCGGTATAACATGAGGTAACCATGAAAGCTAAAATTCGCGAACTGCTTCGAGATATCAAAGCCGCAGCCCTCTTCGGCCAGCCCGAAACCATCGCCCTAGCCCTGGACAGACTGCGCTCCATACCCGCGGTCGCCGCCAACAACCGCATGAGCGGCTCCCTCACCGAGCAGGTTATCCTGCCTGCCGGTCTGTCGCTGTCCCGTTTGGAGTCCAAACACCTGCGCCCCCTGCTAAACGACCCACTGGCCGCCATTCGCGCGGTGGGGGCCGTGGGATTGGCGCACCGTTTTTTATTGGACAAAAACACCACCCAGAAGGATTTGCGCCGCCCGGGGAGTGATCCCCGCCCCGACGTGCGCACTGCCCTGGGGCGATCCTTGTTCGAGGCCTGGGAAGTCGACCCGGAGCGATTGCTTAACCTGGGAACCGCCTGGCTTGCGCAGCCCTCGCCCAAGCTGCGCTATAGCGCGCTGATCTTCATCCCTGCGCTGGCTCCCACCTACGGGCAACACATCGTTGATCTGCTGGAGCCAATGGGTGCCGACGAAGACCGCGATGTACGCGCCGCTCTGGCAGATGCGCTGAAAAATCTGGCGGGGACCGGGTTGGCAGAATCCGTTTTGGGACTGCTGGCGGCTTGGGTAACAGAATCAATCCCAAATTCCTGGGTGATCTGCCGGGTGCTGTCAGGCTCGTGGGCCGCCTCCCACCCCGCGGAAGTGGAATCCATCCTGCAGGAACTTCAATCCCAAACCGGAAAAACCAGTGATATCAGCAACGCCCTGCGCGCCCTGAAACGTCACAAGGTAAGTTTGTAGTGACGCACGAGAGTGCGTCCCCCCTACCGAGGAAAGAAAGCCGCAATATTGCGCGTTGGCCCCCCTTGATGTAAAATTGTAAGGAAATCCAAATTATCATAAGCTAGATTTCCTAAAAAGGTGCCCCATGTTTGTCAATCGACGGGATGAATTACAATTTCTTCAGCAACACTACGCGTCAGACCGGGCGGAGTTGTTTGTTCTCTATGGGCGGCGGCGCGTGGGCAAGACCGAACTGCTGACCCAGTTTTGCCGGGGGAAACGACATATCTTTTTTGTGGCAGACTTGGATACAGAGCCGGTATTGCGCGCCAGTCTTTCGGCAGTGGTGAACGTTAATCTCTTGGGGGTTGAGACTGCTGGTGCGGTTTACCCCTCCTGGGATGATATCTTCCTGTTGCTGGCCCATCATGCCCAGACGGAACGGTTGGTGGTAGTGTTGGATGAATTCTCTTATTTAGTTGCCGCTCATGCAGCTTTGCCTTCGATCCTCCAGCGACTCTGGGATAGTGACCTGCGCCACACTAAGCTGATGTTGATTTTGTGTGGTTCTCACATTGGGATGATGGAGAAAGCCGTGTTGGGATACAATGCGCCGCTTTACGGACGACGCACTGCGCAGTACTCACTGGAACCGCTGAGTTTTCGCGATACTTGTATCTTCTTTCCAGATTACGATTTGGTTAACCAGGTGCGTGCGTATGCCGTCTTTGGAGGCACGCCAGCTTATCTGCGCACCATCAATGTCTCCCAACCATTGCTCACACTCATTCGAGATCAGGTGTTGACCAGAACCACTTTTCTCTATGATGAAGTGCGTTTCTTGCTTCAGCAGGAATTACGTGAACCTCGCAACTACTTTGCCATCTTAGAAGCCATAGCGGCCGGGCGCACGAAGCTTAACGAGATCAAGCAGGCTACCGGTTTGGATGGAGTAACTGCGTATCTAAAAATACTTCAAGAACTTAGATTAGTCGAGCGAGAGGTGCCAGCTACCGAAAAGCAGCCTCACAAAAGCCGCCGCGGTCTTTACCGGATTCGAGATCCCTTTTTTCGCTTTTGGTTTCGTTTTCTTCACCCGTATCGCACGCTGTTGGAACAGGGTGGCAGCCAGGTCGTGTTGGATACATTCGTGGCTCCCCACCTGGATATGTTCACCGGCCCCATATTCGAAAAGGTATGCCAGCAATTTCTCTGGCGCGCCGGGCTAGATGGAGAATTGCCTTTCATTCCCTTGCAAATTGGCAGATGGTGGCGGGCAAATGAAGAGATAGATATTGTTGCTATTGGTAAAGATGCGGCTTTGCTGGTAGAGTGCAAATGGTCGCGCCGGCCTGTCGGCATGGACATTTTGCGCAACCTGGAGCGAAAGGTCAACCTGGTGAGCAATGAACTTGGCGTCAAGCAACAATTCTTAGGTCTCTGTGCCCGCAGCGACTTTACATCTCAGGTTGAGGATGAAGCGGCCCAACGCAACGATCTATTGCTGTTTGACCTGCCCAGGATTGTGACTGGAGAGTCGTCCCCGTGATCTAGCTTGACCATTCCGTCTTTTGGAGATGACACCATTTCAAGCCTGGTACTTCACCAAAGTGGAATTGAAGAGTTTGTAGCGACAGCTTAGGTCGCTTTTGCGCTTATGGGACGCACTCTCGTGCGTCACTACGAACTTGGTTTGTAGTGACGCACGAGAGTGCGTCCGGCCCCAATAAAAAACG
This sequence comes from Chloroflexota bacterium, assembly GCA_043818215.1. Lineage (GTDB taxonomy): Bacteria > Chloroflexota > Anaerolineae > Anaerolineales > UBA11858 > JBDRGC01. The sequence continues at coordinate 4,479 of JBDRGC010000504.1, forward strand.
AGAAACAAATGACCGAGAAAAACATCATCCGCGACCTGGGCGACGGCCTGATCTTGCGCCGGGCTGCCATCAAAGACGTTGACGAATTGGCGGCCTTCAATAGCAACGTACACAAAGACGATGACGCTGAAGGCCCCGACGAATTCATCGCCGCCTGGGTGCATGACTTGATGACCAAACCGCACCCCACACTCAAGGAGGACGACTTCACGTTTGTGGTGGACACGAAAAACGGGAAGATCGTCTCCTCCCTGAATTTGATCCCCCAAACCTGGAGTTACGCCGGGATCGAGTTTGGGGTAGGGAGGCCGGAGTTGGTGGGCACCGACCCTGGGTATCGCCGCCGGGGATTGATACGGGCGCAGTTCGAGGTCATCCACCAGTGGAGCGCCGAACGCGGCCACAAAATGCAGGCCATCACCGGCATCCCCTACTACTACCGCCAGTTCGAATACGAGATGGGGCTGACATTGGGCGGTGGGCGCATCGGCTACCTGCCCCACATCCCCAAGTTGAAAGATGACGAGGTTGAAAAATACAAGTTCCGGCCCGCAACCTGCGAAGATATTCCGCTGATCATGCAGGCCTACGAGAAAGCTGCCAGGCGGAGCCTGATTGCCTGCCTGCGGGATGCGGCCATCTGGCAATACGAATTGACCGGCAAGAGCGAGAAAATCCGTGCGAATTATCAAGTGATCGAAACACTCGAAAAAGAGCCGGTTGGTTTTCTGGCCCTGGCCCTGGCATCGGGGCTTTGGAAGCCGGTGCTGCGCGTGTGGGGATACGAGTTAATTCCCGGAATCTCGTGGCTGGACGTGACCCCCAGTGTGATCCGGTATTTGGAGAAAATCGGTCAGGAATACGCTAAAAAGAAAGAAAAGGTTGAATTCCAGGGATACAATTTCAACCTGGGAGCGGAGCATACGGTTTATGATGTGCTCCCCGAACGGATGCCGCGGGTAGCGGAACCCTACGCCTGGTACGTGCGTGTGCCCGATCTGCCCGACTTCCTGAGTCATATCGGCCCGGTGCTGGAGCGGCGACTGGCGGATTCCCCGCTGGTGGGGCACACCGGCGATTTGAAGCTGAGTTTCTTCCGCAGCGGGGTGAAGCTCTCGTTCGAGGGCGGTAAGCTGAAGGGTGTCGAAGCGTGGATGCCGGAGAGCGCCGAAGATGGCGATGTGCTTTTCCCCGATCTGACCTTCCTGCGGGTGCTGCTCGGATACACCTCGTTTGCCGAACTCGAAAAAATGTTCGCCGACTGCCACGCCCGCAACGATCACGGCCGCGCCTTGATGCCGGTCCTCTTCCCTAAGCAGGCCTCTAATGTGTGGTGTGTGGGGTGAGGCGTGGAGCGTAGGTTTGTAGTGGCGCACGTGAGTGCGCCCGACCCGTCAAACAAAAACAGTCGCTCGCGTGCCCTACTGCAAACTTCATGATTGCCCTCGGCGTCATTGCAGACACACATGTTCCTGACCGGGCGCGCCGGCTGAATCCCAGGGCGGTGTCGGTCTTTCGGGAGGCCGGCGTGCGAGCCATTTTGCATGCTGGAGATATTTGCTCTGCACGCGTCCTACATCAATTGGAGGAGGTTGCGCCTGTTCATGCGGTGCGCGGTAACCGTGATTTTGTGAGACTGTCATATCTCCCCCAAAAACTGACTCTGGAATTCGAGGGTATCACCATTGGAATGACGCACGGTCATGGGGGGGTGTCGGGTTATCTGGTGAACAAGCTCTGCTATCTCATCGAAGGTTATCAGATCGTGCGATACCAGAACTGGCTGCCGAGAGAATTTCCCACTGCTAAAGTGATCATATTTGGGCATACCCACCGCAGCGAGAATTCCTGGTCAAACGGGGTACTGTTTTTCAACCCTGGCTCCGCTTCGAAGCTTCGTTGGGGACATATCCCCTCCAGCGTGGGTTTGCTGCACATCTGGGCCGGGGGGCGAATCGAGGGGGAAATTATTTCTATTGGATAAAAGCCTGTCGTTTTTTTATAATCGGTGTATACTGGTGAGGCGAGTCAGCGAGTCAGCGAATCAGCGAGTCGGCGAGTGGCGAATGGCGTGATAAAATATTTCCTGCTTCCTGCTTCCTGCTTCCTGCTTCCACGCATCACTCTACATTCAGCATTCATTCGGAGGATAATCTTATGAAACGAGCAGTCAGTGTAAGCCTGGGTTCGTCCACACGCGACAAAAAAGTCGAGGTGGACCTTTTAGGGGAACATGTGGTCATCGAACGCATCGGCACCGATGGCGATGAGGCCAAAGCCAGGGAGATGTTCCGCGATCTCGACGGAAAGGTCGACGCCTTTGGGGTGGGCGGCATTGATCTGGGTGTCGGCACCCCCTGGAAAAAATATCCCCTCTACGGGGCCGTCAAGTTGGTTCAGGATGTCAAAACCACCCCTTACGTCGATGGCGGCGGGCTGAAAGACACCCTCGAAACCAAAGTAATGCAATACGTCCACGAGCAGCTTGGCGATGTCATCCAGCCCAAGACCGCCTTCCTGGTGGCCGGAATCACCCGCTATGGCATGACTACGTCCTTCATCAATGCCGGGTATGAGTGCGTCTTCGGCGATCTGATGTTCGGGCTGGGTATCCCCATCGCCATTCGCGGTATCAAGCGGGTGGAGCGGGTAGCCAGAATCCTGCTGCCCATCGTGGGACGTATGCCCATCAGCATGCTCTATCCCACCGGCGAGAAGCAACTTGAAGTCACCCCAAAATACGAGGTGTACTACCAGGGCAACAGTGTCACCGCGGGCGATTGGCTGTACATCAAAAACCATTTACCCGAGGATATGCAGGGCAAGATCATTGTTACCAACACTACCACGCCCGACGACGTTGAATTTCTCAAGAAACGCGGCGTCAAGTATCTGGTTACTACCACCCCGGTGATGGATGGGCGCTCCTTCGGCACCAATATGCTGGAGGCTGCCCTGGTCGCCGCAGCCGGCAAGGGACGGGCGTTGACCAATGATGAGTTGAATCAGATTCTGGATGAACTGGGCATCAAGCCCCAGATACGGGAGTTGAATTAAAATGGACGCCGTACTTACCGCAGGTGGAATCCCCAAACCCGAGGGAGCGCTGTATGAATATACCCAGGGCGGATTAAAAGCCTTGTTGGATATTGCCGGGAAACCGATGATCCAGTGGGTGCTGGACGCCCTCGGCGAATCCGAGACCATTGAGCAGGTCGTAGTCGTGGGGCTGGAGCCGGACAGCGGTGTGACATGCTCCAAACCCCTGACGTTTTTCCCCAACCAGGGAAGTATGTTAGCTAACGTGCGCGCCGGCGTGGACAAAGTTGTTGAACTGAATCCCGCTGCCGACCTCATCCTCATGGTTTCCTCCGATATTCCCGCCATCACCGCAGAAATGGTGGATTGGGCCGTAAACACCGCCCGGGAGACCGAGCACGATTTGTACTATAGCGTGATCTCCCGCGAAGTAATGGAAGGCCGCTACCCTGGCTCCAAACGCTCCTTTATTAAATTCAAAGATGTGGAAGTGTGCGGGGCTGACATGAACGTGATACGCTGCTCGGCAGCCGCGGGCAACGAGGAACTCTGGACGAAGCTTATCGCATCCCGCAAGAATGCCTTCAAGCAGGTAGCCATGATTGGCTACGGCACATTGTTCCTCTTGCTGACTCGCCAGTTGACGTTAGACGCCGCCGTGCCCCGGGCCAGCAAAAGCGTGGG
>JBDRGC010000505.1:0-2264 GCA_043818215.1 Chloroflexota bacterium
AGGCTAGCCAGTAGCTCGGAAGATAAGAAGATGATTATAGTTGAATGGGCCAAAGAAATAGGAGTCTCCGGTTTCATCGATATTGCAGTGATGACGATATTGCTCTACAGCATTCTAGCCTGGATGAAACGCACGAAAAGGGCGGCTGCAACTAGGGTGTAGAAATTCAGCCTGCTTTGAGCCTTGCCGGATTCCCGGTTTCTGGTACCTGGTCGGGTGAAGTTGCGTTGAGTATTCGATGGCGCTGCTGCCGCAGGGTGGGAGGTATGGTTTGCTCAAGTTGGTCGAGCATTTTACCGTGGGAGCAGCCCCGTAAAGCGAGGTCGATCTGAGCTCTGGTGTGAGTACCACAAAGCAGAGGAATAATATAAACGAGTCTATTGAGTTCGGCTTGCGGGTTTCTCTGGACGATTGTCTTAAACTTTCCGAACAGAGATTCGATGGCATCACTGCTGACAAGAAGTGGGAGCTGTCCGATTGCGAGTCTGCACTGGATATGGAGATGCCGGTCAAGCCAGGATGACAGTCGGGTGTGGACTTTTGATCTTTCCGGGAGCTGCTTCAAGAGGTTTTTTGCTTCCGAGCAAGTCGCTTGATTGAGTCCCTTCAGCTTCAGGAGTTTCAGGAACTGTTCAGTTACCCGGCATGTCGCGCCAAATTGCTCCAGAAATAAACGCAGTTGGGAGAGCCCGCGAAAGGCCGTTCGGAGCATGCCCAATTCGCTGTTCTCTTTGGACCGGCCCTGCCCGCCCATCAAATTGAGGAGCTTCTCGGCCCACTGCGCCAATTCAGTGATCCCCTGGAATCTTCCCTTGGTTCTAATTTTTGGAGGCAACAGCCACGCTAAATCGGTTTGTCTGATCCGAGCCGCGCCTTTTCGCACAATCTCCAGAAATTTGGAAAAAGCGGATCTCTCCGCAAACTCGGCTTTTAAAGCGTTTGCCGCGACATGGCCGACGTCATCGATCACCCACACTTGTTTTGTGTCTTTCACCTCTCGGTAGAGCTGAACGCCTTTCTTGAGATCTGTGCCGCCATCCTTGATGATGCCCCGTGGCATCCCTGCTTTGCCGAAGATCTCAACCAGGGCATCCTTGACGAGTAGACCGTTCCACCGGGTCGCGATCTTCAAACCAATGCATTCGCAGTCTTGTAGCCCGATGGCGCCTTCTCTTTGATGAAGCGCCGATAGCGGCACACGCAAAACGACAAGGGCCTTCCTCGTTCCAATGTCGATTGAACAATCAATGATGGCAAGCCAGGGTTCGTCCGCGTGGCCGACCGCGTTGAAGACAGCCATTCCAGCGCGCAACGTCCAGTGGATCACTGAGGTAAAGTGCGGGATCTGAATTTTTACCCAACCAAGCCGCTGGAGCACTCCCCATATCCGTGGAACTGCCCGGAAGGAAACGGTCCCTTCGATCACCATCATGACACACGAGGTTCGGCGTGGGTCAAAGGAACTCGCACCGATGACCTCAGGGAGATGCCTCGCAGCAGTTGATCGCAACGCAGCATTCTCGCACTCGAGAAAGCCAACCCTTTCTTCCAGCTCAAGACGACGTGCGTCCTGTCGCTTCTGAAGACGGGCCGCCTTCTTGCGTTGATGGCGTAGCTGGGTTGCCCGAAGAACTGCCTTGACCTTCCATGCCCTTCTGGACTTCTGCATCCGAGCTATTTTCTTCAATCTGCATCACCTCATAAATATCTGATAGCTTATATAGGCTATCAGATATAATTATGATAAGCTAGACTGATGCAGATAAAAAGGATGGAAAAACGAATCGAAGAAATTAAGGCAAAGCTCGTGCTGATCGGGGCGATGAGGCCCGGGAGTCTAAACGAGCAGCTCACAGTCTGCGGCCGTTCAAACTGTCGCTGCGGGGAGCCAAAGAAGCCAAAGAAACACGGCCCGTATTACCAGCTCAGCTATGTTCACCAAGGGAAAAGCACGAGTCAGTACATCCAGAAAGAATGGGTGGGTGCGGTGAGATCGCAATTAGCCAATTACAAAACTTTTAAGGCACTTACGGCGGAATGGGTGGATCTCGCTCTGACCCTTGCCAAGGAAAAGCTCCTGGCTGACAAAGAGCGTCACACGAGCGAAACTCAAGCGCTCAAACAAAAACAGCGCGCAATTGGAGGGACCAGATCCCGGGACACGACGAAATAGCGAAAGCGGCGATTTTTCTACACCCTAGACAACAACCATGTTGGGTTTCAGGTGGGACAATACGATATTTCGCTGCCGGTTGTGATTGATC
>JBDRGC010000506.1:0-6991 GCA_043818215.1 Chloroflexota bacterium
GTGGTAGATGAGATCACGTTGGTTGGCTCCCGTTGTGGCCCCTTCGAGCCGGCCCTGCGTTTGCTAGAGAGCGGTTTGGTGGATCCCCGGCCTCTGATCACGGCGCGTTACCCCCTCTCAGATGGTGTATCTGCCTTCGAACGTGCCGCCCAGCCTGGGTGTTTCAAGGTTCTGTTAGAGGGTAGAGGACAGAGGATAGAGGGCAGAGGGTAGAGGGCAGAGGGTTGCCTGCTTCACGCCTCCCGCTTCCTGCCTCCCGCCTCCCGCTCCCCGCCTCCCGCCTCCCGCCTCCTGCCTCCCGCTCCCCGCCTCCTGCTTCCCGCCTCCCGCTCCCCGCCTCCCGCCTCCCGCTTCCTGCTTCCTGCCTCCCGCCTCCCGCCTCCCGCTCCCCGCCTCCCGCTTCCTGCCTCCCGCCTCCTGCCTCCTGCCTCCCAGCTTCACGCCTCCCGCTTCCCGCCCGGCAAGTGTATGGCAAAGGTAGCCCCCTTCCCCGCTTCGCTGGCGACCTCGACGCGGCCGCCGTGTCCATTTACAATTCGTTTGACAACCGACAACCCCAGCCCGGTTCCAGTGGATACATTTTCGGAACCAGGTACACGGTAGAATTTCCTGAACAGGTGGGGTATATGCTCTTTCGGAATGCCAATCCCGCTGTCTTTAATCTCGATAATGATTTCATTCTGGCTTGGATAGGCCTTTAGTGTAACCTGCCCCGTTGGAAGATTGTATTTAATGGCATTGCTTAACAGGTTTATTACCGCTTGTTTGATTTTGTCGTAATCGCCCTGGATAACGTGTAATAGAGGGGGATAATCGCGCTGGAAGGTTAAGCCGCTCTCGATGGCCTTGGTTTGCATAAGGTTTGCGCACTCATCCAACAACTCCGATACCTGGAATTCCTGAATCTGAAAGTGAGCACGGCCCGATTCCAGGCGTGCCAGGTCTAAAAAGGAGGTTGCCATTTCAGAGAGACGTGTGGTCTCTGATCGGATGACATCGATCATTTGGCTGCGTTTCTCTTCGGACAGTTGTGGATATGAGAGTAAGTGTGCGGCAGTGTTAAGCGAAGATAAGGGCGTGCGCAGCTCATGCACGAATTCGGCGATCAAATCAGATTGCTGGAACAAGCGGGTGTTTTCGATGGCGATGGCGGCTTGAGCGCCCAGCGTCATCAGGATTTCCTGATCCTCTGGGGTGAAGTCGCCGTCACGTTTGTTGATTGCTTCTAACGCACCCACAACCTTGTCTTTATTTATTAGTGGAACCCCCAGTAATGAAGTCGTTGGCATATTTATGGTTTGAGCAATACTGTTGAAGTATCGCTCGTCTTGCTGAACGTTGCCGATGATGATGGGTGCGCGGTTTGTGATTATCCAGCCAGCAATGCTGCTGCCTACGGGAACGCTCAACCCGCGCATCACCGGTTCGTTCGTGGCAGCTTGAAAGAACAGTTCTCCTTTGGCTTCATCGTACAGCAGAATCGAGGCCTCGCTTGCGTCAGAGAGGTCAGCAGCAGCCTGGACGATGCGACTGAGCAAGACATCCAGGTCGAATGTAGATGCCAAATCGCGAGAAATTTCGATCAGCCATTGATATCGTTCTAATAGGGTTCGTTGAGTGATTTCAGGCATCGAGAACCTCCGCTGCAATGGCGGGGATGATTTCGGCGACATTGCCACATATCACCACAGCAGATCGTTCGTCGATATAAGTCGGTGTCTTGTTGATCACGATAACTTGAGCGCCGTTTTCGAGGGCACGTATGGGTAACCCGGCCACAGGCATTACTATTAGAGAAGAGCCGGCTACAAGCAGCAGGTCACAGGTGTTCACTGCATCTTTAGCCCGCAACCAAGTTCGGACAGGAAGCTGCTCCTCGAATAGAATCACATCTGGTTTGAGAAATTTGTTGCACTCAGGGCAGAGGGGAATCTTGCCTTGTTCTATGTACGGCCCGATAAAATCGGCTGATCGATATTGCTTATAACACCCCGCGCAGGTCAGAGAGTTCAACGTCCCGTGAACTTCAAGGACTTGTTGTGAGCCGGCGCGTTGGTGCAAACCATCGATATTTTGAGTGATGATAGTTTTCACATAACCAGAATTTTCTAATTGTGCGAGGGCGATATGGGATGGGTTGGGTTGAGCGTTTAGCATCTGACTGGCTAAGGGACGCAGCCACTCGAAAAACTTTTCAGGATGGTACCGAAAGGTGGACAACGATGCGACTTCCATAGGTGAAAATCGAGTCCACAGTCCGCTGTCTGCTGAACGGAAATCGGGTATTCCAGATGAGGTTGAATTGCCGGCGCCTGTCAGTGCCACTATACGGCGCGCCTTTCTCATCAGTTTAGCTGCTTTGCGAATGCCCTGCGATATCTCGATAGGGAAATTTGTCATGCTGTGGTTGATACCCCGTTGGTTATGAGCTGAAAGATACCTGACAATGCACTCAAGGGTGGGCAAAAAGAATGGTTAGAAATGCGCCGCGGGCGCGTTTCTAACCATCCTCCCCTTCTTTTTGAGATGCTGTCACCTAATGCAGAATATGTTGTGTAATAGTTGAAGCTAACTTCTCGAATTGTTGGGCAGTGATGCTGTTTGGTTGCTGAATCACCATGGGTAAGCTTGTCATCGCTGCCTGGTAAGCCAATTCGGGGGCGGGAGTAAAAACGACGTCGATTTTGTGTTTTAGATCATCTTGTACTTGTTCCCACTTCAACTGTACGCCGGTGCGAACGCGGTTGATCAATACAATTCGAGTCCGGTCTCCGCCAATGTCCAGAGCGTACAGATCTTCCATCAGCAACTGGGTTTGATGGACGTTATTAGGTGTAGGCTCAACCACAATGATAATCTCATCACATAGCTGGGCTAGTGATTGAGTAGCTGGAAGAAGCGAAGCCCCCAAATCCAGGATGACAAACTTCGACAGGTAAGGAAGCTGACGCGCAATAGCTTCGAGTTTCTCTATCTGTTCTATTTGACTGACATCTTTGGGGTGTCGAGACGCCATCAGCAGGCGGATCCCGGAATTGTGGGTGATGAGTTCTCTCTTGATAATGTCGATATTGATCTCAGATGGTGTAAGCTTCAACAACTGTGTTAACCCTTTGGGAAGACTGTATCCCAGGTACAGGCTGACATCGCTGCTTCCGGGACGAAAATCTGCCACCAAGACATCCTTGCCCACATGCCGGTATACAGATATTCCTAAATTGATAACCAAAGTAGATACACCTAGCCCGCCTTTTGCAGCCAGCACCCCGATCATATGTCCACGGTCGGCACTTTTTGGAAGATGGATCGGTTGAGGTTTCTTGGCGCGCGCTAGCAACACCTTAACTTGAGCAAATAGCTCGCGTGGCTGAGTGGGCTTGGTCAGATACACATCTGCCCCGGCCTCAAGTCCCGTAACCTTGTCTCCAACCTGAACTTTAGCTGTGAACATGATAATAGGCGTGTCACCTATTACGCTGTCATCTCGTATTCGACGCGCGATCTCGAAGCCGTCTATATCGGGCATCATTATATCGAGCAGAATCAGATCGGGTTTCTCCTTCGCAGCAATCTCCAGAGCACGTTGGCCGTTTTCAGCCGCCAAAATCTTGTAGCCCTGCCGTTCCAGCATAATTCCGACTAAGCGTAAGGTATCAACATCGTCGTCTACAACAAGTATCTTCTCACTCATAATATTCTCCATTCTATTAATATGGCACTGCTTTGTTTGCCAGTCTAGCATAAAGGCACCATCTTTGCAAGGTATTTTATCATAATGTCCACATAGTTCATTGGTAGTGGTTAGATAGGTGAACGCGTTTACTTGACATAATGGTTTCTGCCCTTTAGAATTGCCGTCTTTCACCTGATTAGTATAATGCCATTTGGGTACTATGCCCACAGGTATCGAAACGATACGTCTTGTTTCTCGAAACGTTGAGATAATCCCCAATGATGCTTGCTTTTATTTTTAGACATCATGAGATGTACTTACCTTTATTGACGTAAAAAACAACATGGGCCGCGCCATGTTGTTTTTGTTTCCTGGAGTCTCACCACGCAAAATCACAAGACCCACTACTAAATCAATATAATGGAGGATACTTGTCTATGAATGCTATGCACGGAATTGCACCTTTCGAGCAAGTGATGATTTATATCGTTCTTGCGACAGCCGTTATTGCCCTTGTGTACGCCTATTGGCTTGCCCGCCAAACATTTGCAGCTGATAAGGGCAGCCAGGCAATGCAAGTTATCTGGGGCTATATCCGAGATGGCGCTAACGCCTATTTGCGGACCCAATTGCGCACCGTTGTACTCATGATCGGGATACTGGCGATCGCCATGTTCTTGAGTGTTGCGCTGGTGAAGCCAACTGGTGAGGCCAACGAATTGTTTTGTCAGACCACAGTAGAAGGTATCTTCGCATCAGAAATCGCAGCCAATACCAACTTGTCTGAGGCTCAAATTCTGCCCTTGTTGAAAAGCAGTACTGCCAAGCAAGTAGCCCTGGATAACGGATATGCTAATTTCAATGCTGAACGGGTAGCCGCTGGCGTTGAATGTCAAAAGGCTGTTTGGGCGATTGCCATCGGACGAGCGATTGCTTTCATCATGGGCGCCAGCTTTTCCGCCACGGTTGGCTTCATTGGTATGAATATGGCTGTTCAGGGGAATGTCCGTGTTGCGGCTGCTTCTAAAGTCAGTTTCAAAAAGGCGCTGACCATCGCTTATCGTTCTGGAACCATTACAGGGATGTTGACAGACGGTTTGGGCCTGTTGGGCGGCACGATGATCTTCATCTTTTTCGGTAAGGCTGCCCCAGACGTTTTGCTGGGATTCGGCTTCGGCGGCACATTGCTGGCTCTTTTCATGCGAGTCGGCGGCGGAATCTACACCAAAGCAGCCGATGTGGGCGCAGACTTGGTCGGTAAAGTGGAAGCCGGCATGGAAGAGGACGATCCCCGCAACGCGGCGGTGATTGCCGACTTGGTGGGTGATAACGTAGGCGACTGCGCTGGCATGGCGGCTGACATCTTCGAATCTTATGAGGTGACCATCGTCGCGAGTTTGATCCTGGGTTTGGCATTGACAGCCATCACCGGTCAACTCTTCTGGATTGTGTTGCCCCTCCTGGTGCGCGGTGTTGGTGTGATCAGTTCCATTGTTGGAACCTACGCAGTCTCACTTTGGAATGTAGATGACGCTGAAGAGGCTATGTTCAAGAGCTACGAGCTTTCCAGCGCCATCACCATTACAGCCACTTTCCTGCTCTCGGTGTTTTACGCTGGATCGCTAGACCTCGGCGGGAATATACTCTCTCACCTTTCGTTAGGTGCGATGGTCGCCGTAGGTGTAGCCCTGGCAGTGGTATTCAATCCGCTGACCTCCATTGCCACTTCCGCTAACAGCAAGCGGGTGCAAAATATTTCTAAAGCGACCAGATTCGGTCCCGCCCTGGTAATCCTCGAAGGGCTTTCTCTGGGTTATCTATCCAGTGTATGGTCTGTGATCGTGATCGTCCTCAGTCTATCGGCTTCGATTTTAGTGTACACCGCAACCTTCCCTGAGAACTTGTACCTGCCAGCGCTTATACTTGGCGGTATCCTGGCGGTTGCAGCCATTGTGCGCGGTTTCATCAAAAAAGAAGTTGTCAATGGCTTCTTCTACGCCATGTGGATTGTGGTCTTTGCGCTCTTCTTGATTAGCATGCAAGGAGAGGGTGTTGCAGCCGGCGATCCATTCACTTACATCTTGTTTGGCGTTTCGCTGATCGGGGTGGGCATGCTCTCACATACCGGCAACAACGTCAGCATGGACACCTTTGGCCCCATCGCAGACAACGCTGCAGGGATTGGCGAGTTGACAGGTTCGGCAGAATTCACCGCCGAGGCCCGCCAAATCATGGCCGATCTGGACGCTGCCGGGAACACCACTAAAGCCATCACCAAAGGAGTGGCTATCGGTTCCGCGGTCATCGCGGCGGTTTCGCTGTTCGGCTCTTTCTTCACCGATATCGAAAGGGTGCTCCCCCCAGAGCGAGCCGCAACCTTCGAGCGCATCATCAATCTGGCTGACCCCACCGTGTTTGTCGGTCTGTTACTCGGCGCGGCACTCCCCCTGCTATTCAGCGGTTTGCTCATCAAGGCCGTCAACCGGGCTGCCGGATACATTATGGCTGAGGTTCGCCGCCAGCTTCGCATCCCCGAAATAATGAGTGGCGAACAAACCCCCGACTATGAGCGGGCAGTCACCATTTCTACCCGTGCCGCCCAGACCGAATTGATCCCCCTGGGCCTGATCGCCATCCTTTCCCCGATTGCCGTGGGGCTGCTGCTCAAGGAACAAGCCCTGGGAGGCTTCCTGGCTGGCGTGATCGTCTCAGGCCAGTTACAGGCTGTCTTTATGGCCAACGCCGGCGGCGCCTGGGACAATGCCAAAAAGTATATAGAAGATGGACACTTCGGCGGCAAAGGCACCGAAAATCATAAGGCCGCCGTTGTGGGCGACACGGTCGGCGATCCCCTCAAGGATACCTCTGGCCCGGCTCTCAACCCGATGATCAAAGTTATGAACCTGGTAGCCTTGATCCTCGCTCCCCTGGTTGTACAACAAGAGGGAGTCACGCCCACCATTTTAGCCGTTGTGGTGGCCGCCGTTCTCTTGATCATCTGGGCTGTCCGGCGCAGTGATCGAGATGAAGAAATGATTGAGTCAGAAGCCATACAATCTTGATAATTTCTCTCGCATTACAGAAAACCGGGGCAGACATCATTCTGCCCCGGTTCTTTTAAACCGCTAATTGTTGCCGTGAAAATTGACGAGATTAGCGGTTTAAATGATCAGAATTGAATTCACGCACAGTTTGTCTCATTGACCAAGCGTTTGGATGGCGATATAGATGTTAAGATAATGTTTTTGACTCCGCTTACCCAGATGTCATACCACAAGGGTATACCCGTTGGTATTGCGAACGGACGCTTTTCGGTGA
>JBDRGC010000507.1:0-10176 GCA_043818215.1 Chloroflexota bacterium
CTCCCCGCTCCCCGCTCCACACTCTCCACACTCTCCACGCTTCACACTCCACGCTCCACGAGGTACAATCGTTTGGCTCTAACATTCCACAAATCAGGAGAAAATCATGCCCACCATCGACTTACGTTCCGACACCGTCACCCACCCCACCCCTGCCATGCGGGAAGCTATGGCAAAGGCCAAAGTGGGCGATGACGTTTACGGAGAAGATCCCACCGTCAACCGCCTGCAAGAAATGTCCGCGGCAATATTGGGCAAGGAAGCCGGCCTGTTCGTACCCTCGGGGACGATGGGCAATCTAGCTGCGGTGCTGGCGCACTGTGGCCGGGGGGACGAGGTTATCTTGGGGCATCTGGCGCACACCTTTTTGTACGAGGCAGGGGGTATCGCAGCCCTCGGAGGCGTCCATCCCCACACCATTCCCAACCAGCCCGACGGAACCCTGGTTTTAGACGATATCCGCGCAGCCATCCGCCCCGATAATCCCCACATGCCCATTACCCGGCTGATAACTTTGGAAAATACCCACAACCGTTGCGGTGGCGCAACACTGAGCGTGGAATATACCCAAGCGGTTGGAGATTTGGCCCGCCGGCACGGCTTGAGCCTGCATTTAGACGGGGCACGCATTTTCGACGCCGCGGCCGCCCTCGGAGTGGAAGCTGCCGAACTGACCGCTCCTGCTGATTCGGTCACTTTCTGTTTGAGCAAGGGATTGTGCGCCCCTGTGGGGTCGGTGCTGTGCGGGAGCGCCGAGTTCATCGCCCGTGCCCATCGCATGCGCAAACAACTGGGCGGCGGGATGCGTCAGGCGGGGATATTGGCCGCGGCCGGCATAGTCGCTCTGGAGGAAATCGTTCCCCGGCTGGGGGAGGATCACGCCCGGGCGCGCCATCTGGCCTGCGGGTTGGCAGCCATCCCCGGCGTGATTCTCGACCCGGAAAGCCCTCGCACTAATATGGTGTACCTGACTTTGGGAGAGTCAATCCCCCTCGACGCCGCCCAAGTCGCCTCCCGCCTGTGGGAAATGGGCATCCGCGTTGGAGCCGTGGGTGAGCGTCGTTTTCGGTTGGTCACACATTACTGGATCGACGATGCCGCCATCGACAAAACAGTGAGTGCATTCCAAGAAGTGCTATCACCCCCCGCATGATATAATCTCAAGGCAGACAAAAAGTGAGCATTCTGCCTGTGCTGAAGTAGGACGCTGATACTGTACCTGCGCCCACACCCGCCCACACCCGCACTCACCTGCACCGCCCGCCGAGGCGGGTGGGCATGCAGGTACAAATGCCAGTATTCTATTATTATCCAGCAATTCCCGTTTTAGCATCATGAATAAAAAAGTTAGGAGAGTTCCTCATGCCAGTTATCGCCCGTTTCTATGGCATCATCATCAAAATGTATTTCAGTCAGAGTGAACATGGTACCCCTCATTTTCATGCCATGTATGGTGAGTTCAATGGCGTTTTTGCAATCGAGACTCTTGAAATGATGGTAGGGGATTTGCCATCTCGGTCACAACGTATGATAAAAGAATGGGGAGCGCAATACCAAAATGAGTTACTGCATATGTGGCAAAGCAATGAATCTAGACAATTGCCGGGATTGGAGTAAGAAAGAATGGATATTCCGAAAATCTTGTCAGTTCACCCTTTGGAGAGCAAGGAATTGCTTGTCAAATTTATGAACGGGGCGGAAAAAATTTATGATTGTAAGCAGTTACTCCAATTAGAAGCATTTCAACTTTTAAACAATGAGGCATTTTTCGAAGTTGTCCAAGTTGATACGGGGGGCTATGGTATTTCGTGGAATGACGGTGTGGATTTAAGTGAGTATGAACTTTGGACAAATGGTGTTGGATTAGTGTTGGCGTAATTGATACTTGAGCAAAATGAGCGGTCTAACCCGTATCAAGTTGATCTCACTTCGTTCGGAAGGTACCCTTGGGGGATACTCGCAGGGTGCGACGGGGGGACCAACTGCCTGGTTAAGTTGATATTGCCAAAGGATTACACTCAGAGGAGAAAACAATCAATATGGAGAAATACTTCACACTAGAAGAGATCGACCACGTCGCTCAAGCTGTGCGTGACCGAATTGCTTGCCAGCCGCAGGCAGCCATGATCCTGGGTTCGGGGCTAGGCTCGCTGGCGGAAGCTGTCGAGAATCCCACGGTGATCCCTTATGGGGAACTCCCCAACTGGCCCGTTTCCACCGTGTTCGGCCACGAGGGGAGCCTGGTCGTCGGGAAGCTGGAGGGGCAAGACATCATCATGATGCAGGGTAGAGTTCACTACTACGAAGGATACAGCATGAACCAGGTGACCCTGCCTATCCGAGTGATGCAGCGACTGGGAGTTGAATTCTTGATCGTGACCAATGCGGCCGGCGCGGTAAACCCGGAATTCGACCCCGGTGATTTAATGTTAATCACCGACCATCTCAACCTGATTGGCATGGCCGGCCACAATCCGCTGCGCGGCCCCAACCTGGACGAGCTTGGCTCTCGCTTCCCAGATATGGGCCGGGCCTATGATCGCGAACTTGGCAACATGGCGAGGCAGGTGGCCGCAGAGAACAAAATTCTCTTGCGTGAGGGGGTGTACGTCGGTCTGGCAGGGCCATCTTTCGAAACCCCTGCCGATTTGCGTTTCCTGCGCGCCATTGGCGTGGATGCGGTAGGAATGTCCACCGTGCCCGAGGTCACCGTCGCTCACCATGCCGGGCAACGCGTGCTGGGCATATCCGGGATCAGCAACAAAGCCAACCTGGACGGGGACACTTTCACCACCCACGAAGAAGTGCTGGAAGCCGGAAAACTCATGGTACCCAACCTGACGAGTATTGTGCGAGGCGTGTTGCAGCGGATATAGAAGCTAAGACCCTAACCCGGACGAGCCGGAACCACGGATTACACGGATTACACTGATTTTCACGGATTTTCTTTTTGTTTTTTCCGTGCAATCCGTGACATCGTGCCCTTTGGGTAAATCTGTGGTTAATTTCCTTGTTTTTTGCACCGTGCCGGTATGGTATGCAAACTTTTCACTGCTAAACGCCCAAAGGTTTCCAAAAACACCTGCGAAGAACCATGCTTTTGGGCAGCAAAATAATCATTTCCGGCTCGAATCTTGGGGAAAACCTTTAGGGTCTCCAATTATTTTGGTTGCGGCTGGAGGCCGCGCTATGGAAGAAGCACTTCGGTTTTTCAAAGACAACGAAGTCTTCATTTATTTGTTTTTAGGGATTGTTGCTGTCTGGCAGCTTCGAAAGTTCACCGTGGCATGGGGAGAATTGCGCGGCGCAGCCTTTGGTCTGGAACGCGAAAGTGCCCACAGACGATTGAGTTGGGTTGCCAGCATGTTGATTTTTCTACTTGTGTCAGGCGTCGCTGAATTCGCGCTGGTCTCGTTTGTTGTTCCCACCGTGCCAGAGGCAACGCCGCTCTCCACCCCAACGTTGGATTTGTTAGCCACACCCACAAGTATTCTGGAGGCTGAAACCCCAGACGCGTTCGGCGCGGCCAACGCCACTCCCCTGCCCACTGTGGAAACCGAAAATGGGGGTTGCATCCCAGGGCTGGTTGATATCATCTCGCCGGTAGATGGCGATACTATTCAAGGCATCGTTGAAATTATCGGTACGGCGGATATTCCCAATTTCGGTTTCTATAAATTCGAGATGGCGGCTCTCAACGACGTATCCTGGCTGACCATTCAGGCCGGGGATACAATTACCCATGAAGGCCGGTTGGGTTACTGGGATACCGCTCGCCTGACCCCGGGAGACTATGCCCTCCGGTTGGTAGTCACAGATAACCAGGGGGAGCCTGCAGAACCTTGCGTTGTACAAGTGCGCGTCGAACTTGAGTAGGACGAATTTGGAAATTCGTCCTACGTTTGGAGACATGATGCCTGAGATCGAAATTCGTCCTGCCGTTGCCACAGATATTCACGCTTTGATGGCCCTGAAACATAATTATTCCAGCGACTATGTCTGGCAAATGGATGTGCGCCGCGGGGATAACGAGGTCAGGATCACGTTTCGCGAGGTACACTTGCCGCGCTCGGTGCAGGTCATGTATCCCCGCGATCCCCAAAGTCTGGCCGACACCTGGACGAAACGCGATGGTCTGCTGGTGGCTGTGTTGGATGGCGAACCCGTGGGTTATATCAGCTTGACACACAACGCAGCCCTGAAAGCCACTTGGGCAACCGATCTTGCTGTGATGCGCCGTTTACGCCGCCAGGGGATCGGGAGCGCCCTGGTTCTCTCAGCCCAAGAATGGGCCACCAAGCCCAACAGCCGGCAGCTGATCCTCGAAATGCAGCCCAAGAATTATCCCGCTATCCAATTGGCTCAAAAGCTGGGCTTCGAATTCTGCGGCCACAACGATCATTATTTTGCCAATCACGATATTGCCCTGTTTTTCTCGAAGTGGCTGAGGTAGGCCGACCGCCGACCGCTGACCGCCCGACCGCCGACCGCCAACTCGCTGACCGCAAACTCGCCGACTCGCCAACTCGACAACTCGCCGACTCGCCAACTCGACAACTCGCCGACTCGCCAACTCGACAACTCGCTGACTCGCCAACTCGCTGACTCGCCCACCCCATGCCCACCCTTATCGGTAGTTTACAGACGCTTAATCAACTTCTCACAGCGGGGATTGCTATTACTGCCTTCTCCCTGCTGCTGTACTCGCTTTCATTCAATTTGCGTGACCGGGTGGCGCGCCAATTTGCTTTCATTTTGGTTTGTGTGGTCATCGTCTTCGTCGGGGAAGCTATCGCCAGCGTGGCGTCATCTCCCCAGTGGATAGAAACCTGGTTCAAGTTTCAATGGCTGGGTATCGTTCTCTTGTGCCCGGCATATTTGCACTTTTCAGATGTACTCCTGGCAACCACAGGACGGCCATCCCGCGGCCGGCGGCGATTTTGGGTGCGCGTATCATATTTGATTTCTCTAGCCTTTCTTGCGACTCTCTCCCTCTCACTGCTGGTAGGCCCTTTGGTGCCCGATGGACACCCTTCCCCGCATTTGGAGCGCACTCCATTAACCTGGGTATTCGCGGCATACTATGCCGCCAGCATGGTCTGGGCCTGGATCAACTTCTGGCGGGCTTACCAGCGCACGGTTACCACAACCAGCCGACGCCGGATGCGCTACTTGATCACCGGCGCTCTGGCTCCTGCCCTGGGAGTGTATCCATACCTGCTCTTCGGATCGGGCTTCGCGGCGTCCCATTCTCTCACTTTCTGGCTGGTTGCCGATATTAGCAATATCATCGTGGCTGTCTTGCTCGTCACTATGGCTTATGCAGTGGCATTCTTCGGTGTTCCCTGGCCGGATCGGATAGTAAAGCGGCGACTCTTCAAGTGGCTGATGCGCGGCCCTGTGACGGCCTCCACTGTGCTGGCGGTGACTACCCTGGTGCGCAGAGCGGGCGAGTCGCTGGGGTCGTCGGCTTATTCGGCTGCGGTTCCTATTACCATGGTTGTGACCCTGCTATTGATGCAATTCATGGTCACTATTCTAGCTCCTATTTGGGAACGATGGCTTTTCTACGGGGGAGACCGCGCAAATTTGCAGCTTTTGCAAACATTGGAAGAAAGGCTGCTAACCACCAGCGATCTGCGCCAATTTCTCGAATCGGTGTTGACTGCGGTTTGTGATCGCTTGCAGGTGAGTTCGGGGTTTGTTGTGGCCCTCGACTCTCAGGGATTAGAGTTGGTGGTGACTGTTGGAGACGAAGACCAGCTCAAACAAAACAACCTTTCTGAGGAGTTACTGCAAGTCGTCATTAAAAATGGGGCTGCAGAATCTTCTCCCGGCGCATCTCTCCGTCTTTTCACCTGGGGGGATTACTGGTTGGCGCCATTGTTCGAGCAAGAAAACGAAACTGGCAACATACTAGGCCTGCTGGGAGTTGTACGAAACCCTGAGTCGCCTCTCGACGAAGAACAACGCGAGGCCCTCACAGCTCTGGTTGGCCGGGCTGCTATGGCGCTAGAAGACCGTTCCAGGCAGCAGCAGGTTTTCACTTCATTGGAAAGCCTTACCCCTCAAATAGGTATGCTCCAACGCTTGCGCGCCGCGGCTGGTTACGGGGGTGCGGATGTTCTCACTGCGCCCGAAGTACAATCAGAACTGGAGCGAGGCACACTGACAAAATGGGTCAAAGATGCGCTCGGCCACTACTGGGGCGGCCCACGGTTATCGAGAAGCCCACTGCTCCGTTTGCGAGTGGTGCAACAATCCCTGAAAAGCCATGACGATGTTTCGGTGAACGCACTCCGCGCTATTCTGCGACAGGGTATTGAACGGGTGCGCCCAGAAGGGGAACGTCACTTCACTGCTGAATGGATTTTGTATAATATACTGGAAATGAAATTCATGGAAGGGCGCACAGTGCGCGACATTGCCATGCGTCTGGCGGTGTCGGAGGCAGATTTGTATCGCAAGCAGCGCGTGGCTATCGAGGCCGTCGCCAACGCGATTGTAGAAATGGAATACAAGGCTCGAGAGGGGATCAGGGATTAGGGGCTAGGGGTTAGAGGTTAGAGGTTAGAGATTAGAGGTTAGAGGTTAGATTAGAGATTAGGGATCAGATCCCTTCGAAATAAGGTGTGATATGAAAAATTGGTGGGGCGTGGCCCTGAGAGTGGTCTGTGGACTTTTGGGCGCGGGCGCAATTTGGCTGGCGAGCAGCCCGCCGCGCGGCAACCCCATCCAGCTTTTGCCACCGCCTACGCCAGCGCCAATTCAGGTTTATGTGACCGGCGAGGTGGTCGAGCCGGGTGTGTATGCGCTGCCAGTGGACAGCCGCGTCCAAGATGCCATTCAGGCCGCGGGCGGATTTACAGACGATGCCAACGCGGAGCTCAATCTGGCCTCAGCGCTGCAGGATGGGGATCGGGTGCAGGTAGCCTCCACAATTCAGGCACAGGAGGCCTCTGGAACAGGATCAGACCTCGGGTCACCGGCAAATGCCACAGGGCAGCAACCAGCCTCGGTTCCAGGTCGGATGGTCAATATCAACACAGCCTCACAAGATGAATTGGAAACCCTGTCGGGAATCGGCCCGGTCACGGCGCAAAAGATCATCGCTTACCGCGAGGCCAATGGCTTTTTTATCGGCATCGAAGATATTCAAAAAGTATCTGGGATAGGCCCGGTTACATTCGAGAAGTTCAAAGATCAAATCACAGTTGGTGATTAATCATGAAAACAAAACCCACAAGTTGGTTATCGCATGTGTTTCCTATCCCGGTCGCGCTGGTCGCGCTCGCTGCCATCGTACTGGCTCCGTTTTGGGCCTATCAATGGTACCAGCAACCTTTTATTGGCGCCATGTTCGAGCCAAACAATGTCGTCAGCCAAATTGAGGGGAATGCCTGGCCTGCCGGACAAGCCGGTGTACAAGGTTATGACCGCTTGATTGCTGTTGGGGATCAGCCCGTAGACAGCGCGGCAGAACTGGAAAAGCTCGTTAGCGAAAACGGAGATAATGCTCTGGCGTTGACTTTCATACGGCAGGATGGGTCGCAATACCGGGTAATAATCCTCCCCACTCGAATTCGGGTTGGGGAAATGGTCAGTTTATTCGGCATCCCCTATATTGTTGGGCTGGCATTTCTTTTGATTGGGCTATGGACTTACCGGGTGAGAAGCGATCAACGCTCATCGCGTGCCTTCTTGACCTTTACTGCCGCCGTGAGCATTGCTACCAGCACTTATTTCGACTTGAATACCACGCATCATTTCGTGTTAGTGTGGGCGCTCAGTCTGCTGGTTGCTGCTGGCGCGGCGATACATCTGGCTATGGTTTTTCCTCAACAGCTACCTTTTGTCAAGCAGCGTCCCGGGTTTCGCTTTTTCTCGTGGGGATTGACTGCCATCCTGGTGGTCCCTGTTGTGCGGGAGATGCTATGGCCTGGCACACCGTGGGCCTATATAAATACCTGGGTTTGGAGTTATCTCTATTTGGGGGGAGCTATCCTGCTATTTTTGAGTATGCTGGTTTTCCGCATTGCTCGCAGTGATTCCCCCGTAATTCGTCAACAAAGCCGAGTCATTGTGTTGGGAGCAGCTTTGGCATTTGGGCCAATACTGTTCACTTTTATACTCCCCATTGCTTTCGGTTTTTTGCCTGCTTTTCGGGTGAGCATCGCATTCCCCGCTCTGATCATTTTTCCTCTCGCGGTGGCCTATGCAATTGTACGCTACCGCATGTTGGATATCGACCGTCTCTTAAACAATACCCTGACATATACACTCACAGCGTTTAGCGCCGTTGGGCTTTTCTATTTGCTGATCACTCTGATCTCTTTCTGGATTCCGTCTGGTGTAAAACCAGATGATCCGCTGCTGGTTGCGCTGTATTTATTCATCCTGGTAGTAGCCCTGAATCCCCTGCGCAATTTCATGCAAAGAGCCATCGACCGCGTCTTTTATCGGACCCGCGCGGACTACCGGCGTGTTTTGACTCATCTCTCGCAGGAACTGGGGGTTTCGCCCGAGATGGATCACACCCTCAGTATGTTGGAACAAGAATTGAACGCCGCCCTGGCCCCAGAAAAGGTGCTGCTTTACCTCTTTGACGATGATGATGCCATGTACCGCCCCCACGGTACCGAGGCAGTATCTGAACTTGCCCTACCAGCCGAAAGCCGCCTTGTCGAACATCTCAACCAGGCTTCAGGAGCGATCTGGTTTCCGCCGGAACGTTCCCTACCTCAAGAATGGGGGATCGATGCCGCCATCATCGAACAAATTGCCTGCCGGGTTTTCGTGCCGCTGCGCTATGAGGGGAGAATGATTGGATTCCTGGCCCTGGGTGCGCGCCGCTCGGGAGAACCTTATTCCGGTGATGATCTCGAATTTCTCGATGCTGTTGCTGGACAGTCTTCGCTGGCATTGGAGAACGTGCGACTGTTCGCCAACCTGCAAGACACACTCAATCAAACCCTGGAAATGAAAAACTTAATGGATGACATTTTTGCGTCCATGTCATCCGGGGTCATCACTACCGATATTCAGCGGCAAATCACCCTGTTCAACCATGCCGCGGAGTGCATCCTGGGCATTCCCATAAACGATGTGTTGGGTAAACCCATCCAAGACGTGCTGCCCACACTTGGCCTCCAATTCAATCTCATCACAAAATCGACCATCGAATACGGCATGCAAACCCTGGGCGAAGAACTGACCCCTACAATCCCCAGCCGCGGCCCGCTGTTTTTGCGCATGTCCTGGACACCCCTGCTCGATGCGCAATTGGATACGAAAGGTGCCACCATAGTGATCGATGACCTGACCGAACGGCGTCAACTTGAAGCCGAGCGGGAGCGCATCCGCCAGACCTTTGGGAGGGTGGTTGCCCCCCGGGTGCGCGACCGCCTGTTGGCGGACCCCAGCAACCTGCGTCTCGACGGCATCAGCCAACATCTGACAGTACTCTTTGCAGATATTCACAATTTCACGCCTTTCAGTGAGCGTACTCCGCCTGAAAAACTCTTCGAAGTGCTTAACTCCTATCTCTCTTTGGCAGCCAATGTCGTCCTCGAGGAGGAAGGCACCCTGGATAAATTCATGGGCGACGCGGTGATGGCCTTCTGGAACGCCCCCGACCCTCAACCCGATCACATCCTGCGAGCTGCCCGCGCTGCCCTGGCCATGGACAAAGCCATTCGAACCCACCGTGCCGAGTTGAGTAAGGAACATCAGCTTTACTTCAGCATTGGCGTAAGCACTGGTGAAGCCATGGTTGGCAACGTGGGTACCACCGACCTGTTCAATTACACCGCCATTGGCGATATTGTCAATTACGCCTCGCGCCTCGAATCCATCGCCGAACCGGGGCAAATTTTGCTCTCGGAGGCCGCCTACCACGACATCGCCGGGCACGTCATCGCCAACGAACTGCCCCCCGTCAAAGTGAAGGGCAAATCCGAGGCCGCGGTGGTGTACGAATTGGTGGGGCTGCGGGGGATTAGAGGGTAGAGGGCAGAGGGGAGAGGGCAGAGGACAGAGGGCAGAGGACAGAGGACATCTCGCAGCAAATCGAGGAGTTTTGGCTTTTCTGGTTCTGTTGCTTTCATCGGGGTTTCCTGGAGTGTCAGGTGTTGAAATGCGGTGGACAAGTGCGAGTTGATTGGACAAATTAATTGG
>JBDRGC010000508.1:0-10900 GCA_043818215.1 Chloroflexota bacterium
ACTGCAAATATCTTTCTTCTTTCTCACAGAGTAGGTGAACCATACCGGGAATTGCTGCTGCATAGTCACAAAAAATACAAAATAGGGCGTGCCTTTTCCCCCTCTTGGCGTATAATTTAGCCGGGAGGGATTTTCCTTTCCTATAGGCTTTCAGAAAAAGATTTTGACTCAGCCTGTCATTCCCAAAGGGACAAATGTGCGAAGCAGCTTTACCGCTGCCTGCCCTGAGTGTGTCGAAGGGAAGCAATCTCATTCTTGCCGAGAAGGAGATTGCTTCACCGAAAAGCGTCGGTTCGCACATCGTCCCCTTTGGGGAATGACATCTGGGGAAGCGGTATCTTAACATCTATATAAGCACCAAGCCACGAAAGTGGAATAAAGTTTACGAGGAGGTTCACATGTCTGGCCCACGCGTTGTTCACCCCCCAACGGGGACAAAACTCAC
This sequence comes from Chloroflexota bacterium, assembly GCA_043818215.1. GTDB lineage: Bacteria > Chloroflexota > Anaerolineae > Anaerolineales > UBA11858 > JBDRGC01. The sequence goes on from JBDRGC010000508.1 coordinate 446, forward strand.
TTGCAAAAATTGGCTCATCGAAGCTGCCTACCGTATGATCCAACATAATCTTGACCCAGAAGTGGCCGAGATTCCCGACAAACTGGTGGTCTACGGCGGACGTGGTCAGGCGGCCCGCGACTGGGAGTCTTTCGATGCTATCCTCGAGTCGCTCAAGAATCTGGAAGTGGACGAAACTCTGCTCGTCCAATCTGGCAAACCGGTGGCTGTCTTCAAGACACACACCGACGCACCGCGTGTCCTGATCGCCAACTCCAATCTAGTGCCGCACTGGGCCACCTGGGAACACTTCGACGAACTGGCTGCCAAAGGCCTGATCATGTACGGCCAGATGACAGCCGGCTCGTGGATTTACATCGGCACGCAGGGCATCCTGCAAGGAACCTACGAGACGCTTGGTTCGCTGGCGCGCCAGCGCGGCTGGGGTTCGCTCAAGGGAAAGTTCGTGCTCACCGCCGGTCTGGGCGGGATGGGCGGTGCGCAGCCACTGGCTATCACGATGAATGAGGGCGTCGGTCTGATCGTGGAAGTTGACCCCGAGCGCGCTCAACGCCGCCTGGACGTTGGTTACGTGGACACGGTCGTGGATACTCTCGAAGAGGCCATGACTCTGGTCGAGGAAGCCGTCGAGTCGCAGGTTCCCAAATCCATCGGGCTGATCGGCAACGCTGCGGATATCTATCCTGAACTGGTCATGCGCGGCATCGTCCCGGACGTGGTCACCGATCAAACGCCCGCGCACGAGGCGTTGATGTACATCCCCTCAGGGTTGAGTGTTAGGGCTGCGGACGAATTGCGCGTGTCCGATCCCAAAAAATACAAAAAGATGGCAATGGACTCGATGGCCCACCACATTCAGGCCATGCTGGAATTCCAGCGCAAGGGCAGCGAGGTTTTCGACTACGGCAACAACCTGCGCCAACAGGCCTACAACGCGGGTGTGACAGATGCCTTTGCGTTTCCCGGCTTCGTGCCGGCGTATATCCGCCCGCTGTTTTGCGAGGGCAAGGGGCCGTTCCGCTGGGTGGCGCTCTCCGGCGACCCGGAGGATATTCTGCGTACCGATGAGGCCATTTTGGAACTTTTCCCCGACGACGAGCATTTGCACCGCTGGATCAAGATTGCGCAGGAGAAAGTACCCGTGCAGGGATTGCCCTCGCGGATTTGTTGGCTGGGCTACGGCGAGCGAGAAGCGGCCGGGCTGGCCTTCAACAATCTGGTGGGAGAGGGGATTGTCAAAGCGCCGATTGTCATCGGGCGCGACCACCTGGATGCCGGTTCGGTTGCTTCCCCCAATCGGGAAACCGAGGGCATGAAAGACGGCAGCGATGCGATCAGCGATTGGCCTATTCTCAACGCTCTGATCAACGCGGTGGGCGGCGCCACCTGGGTGTCATTCCATCACGGCGGCGGAGTGGGGATGGGCTACAGCCAGCACGCCGGGCAAGTCATCGTGGCAGATGGAACGCCCGAAGCCGCAGTGCGCCTCTCGCGGGTGCTGACCACCGACCCCGGCCTGGGCATAGTCCGCCACGCCGATGCGGGGTACGAGCAGGCTATTGATGCCGCTAAGCGGCATGGCATTAAGATGCCGATGTTGAAATAAGGTTTCCCCCAAGGAGAAAACAATAAATGAAACGTATCGCAGTTATGACTAGCGGAGGTGACGCCCAGGGCATGAATGCGGCTGTCCGGGCGGTGGTTCGCACGGCCCTGGATCGAGGGGCAGAAGCTTATGCGATTTTCGAGGGCTATCAGGGAATGGTTGATGGGGGCAACCGCATCCGCAAAATGAGTTGGGATGATATGGGAGGTATTCTCAACCGCGGCGGCACCGTGATCGGCACTGCACGCTGTGCCGCATTCCGCACCCACGATGGCCGTAGAATGGCCGCCCGCAACCTGATCGAGCGCGGCATCAATGGTTTAGTCATCATTGGCGGGGACGGCAGTCTCACAGGTGCTAACCTCTTCCGCGAGGAATGGCCTGACCTGCTGGCGGAATTGGTCGCGAGCGGTGAGGTCACACAGGAGACAGCAGACGAATACCCCGCTCTGAATATCGTCGGGTTGACAGGCTCTATCGACAACGATATGTACGGCACAGATATGACCATTGGCGCGGACACTGCCTTGCATCGTATCACAGAGGCCATCGACGCCATCTCCAGCACGGCAGCCAGTCACCAACGCAGCTTTGTTGTCGAGGTGATGGGACGCAACTGCGGCTACCTGACCCTGATGGGAGCGTTGGCCAGCAGCGCAGATTGGGTACTGATCCCCGAAAGCCCCCCGGATGTGGATAATTGGAAAGACATAATGTGTGAGACGCTCGAAGCAGGCCGACAGGCGGGCCGCCGCGACAGCATTGTGGTAGTGGCTGAGGGCGCCCGCGATCGCAACGGAAACCCAATCACCAGCAGCCATGTGAAGCAAGCTATCGAAGAGCATCTCGGCGAGGAAGTCCGTATCACTATTTTGGGGCATGTACAACGCGGCGGCACCCCCAGCGCTTTCGACCGCAACCTCGGCACGCTGCTGGGGCACGCAGCCGTAGAAACGCTCCTGGATGCTGAACCGGATAGCGAACCCCAACTGGTCGGGATGCGCGGCAATCGCATCGTGCGCTCACCGCTTATGGACTGTGTTCAGCAAACCCAATCTATCGCCCAAAGCGCACAAGAAAACGATTTTTCCAGAATCATGGATTTGCGCGGCACCAGCTTCAAAGAAGCCTTCCACACGTTAAGGACGTTGGTCCGGGCCGCGCCCCACCCCCCGGAACCAGGGAAAAAACGCCTGCGGCTGGCAGTGATGCACTCCGGCGCGCCTGCCCCGGGGATGAATACCGCAGTCCGGGCGGCTGTCCGGTTAGGCATTGATAAAGGCCATATCATGCTCGGAATCCAAAATGGCTTCCCCGGGCTGGTCGAGGGTGATATTGCCGAAATGGATTGGATGTCGGTCAATGGATGGGCACACGTCGGCGGCGCAGAATTGGGCACCAACCGCGAAACCCCGGAGGGAGAGGATTTCTACCTGATTGCCCGCAGTCTCGAAAAACATCGCATTGACGGGCTTCTAATGATCGGTGGCGAAGCGGGCTATGAGGGCGCTTATCAGATATTCAGCAAGCGGGAGGATTTTCCAAGCTTCAATATCCCCATCGTGTGCCTGCCTGCCACCATCGACAACGACCGCCCCGGGTCAGAACTCAGCATCGGCTCGGACACAGCCCTCAACAATATCGTCGACGCGGTGGACAAGATCAAGCAGTCAGCAGTTGCCTCACGACGCTGCTTCGTAGTGGAAGTGATGGGCGGATACTGCGGCTACCTGGCTCTTATGAGCGGCATGGCAACCGGCGCCGAACGCGTTTACCTGCACGAAGAAGGGGTCACATTGAAAGATTTGCAAGCGGATGTCGAATACCTGAAAACAGGTTTCAAGCATGGCAAGCGTCTGGGGTTGATGATCCGCAACGAACGAGCCAACCGCATTTACACCACCGATTTCATGTCCCGGGTGTTCGAGGTCGAGGGCGGGGATCTCTTCTCTGTACGCCAGGCCATTTTGGGACATTTGCAGCAAGGCGGAAACCCAACGCCCTTCGACCGCATCCAGGCTACTCGATTGGCGTCGAAGTGTGTTGATTTCTTGATCGAGGAGTCTGAAAACCCGGAGCCATCCAGCGCATTTATTGGGATGCAAGATGGACAGGTGAAATTCACCGGCCTCGAGGATTATCCCCGGATGGCAGACAAATCCACTGGCCGTCCGAAGAAACAGTGGTGGCTGAAACTGCGCCCAATTGCCAGAGTGTTGGCGCAGCCAGGCCCCGGAGCAGGAAGATTGAAGCCTTGATCTTCACTGACGTTCAACATCGAAGTTTATGATGGAATCCACATGTCGACTGCACTGAAAAAACTCTCTTACCGCGGAGAACGCAGAGAACGCAGAGAAAAACCTAAAACCAAGTTTAGGAATTCATGCCAGAATCTGAGCAAAGTTACGAAATCTTAAACTGATTTTTAATAATCTCAGCGATCTCCGCGTGCTCTGCGGTGAAATAACCTTTTTTCAGTGGACTCACATGTCATATTTGCAAAATTTGTTAGAATGCAAGGACGGATTCCACATTTCTATCAAAGAATACCCTCCCGATACCGCTCCAAAAACGAGGAAAAAAGATCATGAATACTCAACAAAAATTAATAAGTGCTTTACAAACGCTTCCCTGGCTTCAAGAACTTACTTCAGAGCATTTCGAGAAAATAGTAGAGATCGCCAGTCTCTGCGAAGTAGATGCCAAACAAGAAATATTCCGTGAAGGCGATGCAGTTGATTACCTGTACATCGTGCTGCAAGGGCGAGTAGCTATTGATATGTTCGTCCCTGGCCGTGGGCGGACGCGCATCTACACTGCCGAGTCAATGGACGTGATTGGTTGGTCTGGCGTTGTTCCTGTGGCGCGCCTACGTACAGCCGGAGCACGGGCTGTCTTGCCCAGCCATCTCATTCGCCTGGAAGCAAACAAACTCCGCATATTGTGCGAGCAAGATCGTTCGTTAGGCTATATCATCATGCGTAAGTTGGCGAATGTAGTTACCATCCGTCTGCTTACTACGCGCCTGCAACTATTGGATATATTTGCTCATCCTGAAGCCGAGGAGGAAATGGATGTCTAAAGTATGCCTTGATATTGGAATGAGTGTTGCTATTCCAAAGCCCGAATTGGATATTGTATTCGCTAACTTGCGCGCCATGGGTTACGATGTCATCGGCCCGCGCGTGAAAGACCACGCCATCATTCCAGCCTCCATCAACGGGATAGCTGATCTTCCCCGTGGGTATATCAGCCAACAAGAGGCCGGGAAATATCGGCTACTAAGCGATGGACACAAGCGTTACTTCGATGTCACCTCCGGGCCGCAGTCCTGGAAACAATATTTCTTCCCACCTCGCACACCGATGATGAGCATTCTACGCGACCCAGAAGACGAAAGCAAATGGACAATAGAAGGACACAGCGAACCTGCGCCCTCGTATGCTCTGGTTGGAGTTCGCCCATGCGATCTGGCCGCCATCGAGATACAAGATCAGATCTTCATGCGGGAAGAATGGAGCGACCCCATATATCAGGCCCGCCGCACCACGGCGTTCATCCTGGCAGTCAATTGCCTGCATCCCTCCGGAACCTGCTTCTGCGCTTCGATGGGCACCGGACCAAAAGCCGAAAGCGGCTTCGATCTATGTCTGACTGAGTTGGATGAGGTCTTCTTGATCGAAATAGGATCTACGATCGGACTCACGGCAATGACGGGTGAGCACAATCTATCATGGCAGCCCGCCAGCGACTCCCTGCTGCAAAGCGCTCAAGATGGGTTGGATAAGGCCCGCCATGAAATGGGGCGTGTACTGCCCGACCCAGAAGAATTGCCAGGCCTGCTGCTTAATAACCTGGAACATACCCAATGGGACGAGGTTGCCCGCCGCTGTTTGAGCTGCGGCAGTTGCACCCTGGTTTGCCCAACCTGTTTCTGCTGGGATGCGAAAGACCAAAGCATCTTGTCTGGAGACAACGTCACGCGCGAGCGGATTTGGGATTCATGCTACAACCCGGATTACTCTTACGTGTTTGGCGGCAACACCCGCCCCAACACACGCTCACGCTACCGCCAATGGCTTACTCACAAATTTGCCAGTTGGCAACATCAATTTGGCACCTCTGGCTGCGTTGGATGCGGCCGATGTATTACCTGGTGCCCGGCGGGAATCGACCCGACCGAAGAGATGGCTGCAATTCGCGAGGCAAACCAGGCATGAAGACGCTAACCATATCTCCATCGAATCCAATGACGCCTCACTGGGCCGAGTTGGTAGATATCCAGCCCGAAGCCCCCGGCGTTTCCACGTATTGGCTGCGTTTCACCGATCCAGACTTACAAGAAAGTTTCGCCTTCAGGCCCGGTCAATTCAACATCCTCTCCGTGCCCGGATACGGTGAAGCTGCTATCTCGATCAGTACAGATTCCCTTGATAAAGATAAAGTGGGCCACACGATCCGCTTGGCGGGAAATGTCACCCGGGCGATAGGCCGCCTGAAAGTGGGAGACGCCATTGGGGTCAGAGGCCCTTATGGCTCTCACTGGCCCATAGAAGAGTTGGCTGGAAAAGATATATACATTGCTGCCGGCGGCATTGGGCTGCCACCCTTACGCCCCGTGCTCTACCATATCATGCACAACCGCCAGGATTTCGGGAAAGTCGTGGTGCTTTACGGCGCACGCAGTCCCCAGGATCTGCAATTCCAAGATGAGTACGAACAATGGGAACAAGCAGACATCGACGTGATGGTCACAGTAGACCGGGCCGACGAAAACTGGGATGGGCTGGTGGGAGTCGTCCCGATGATGTTTTATCACCTGCGGATGGATAGGCGCAGCAGCGCGGTGTTCACTTGCGGGCCAGAGATCATGATCCATTTTGTGGTTTACGAAGCATTGGCCCGGCGCGTTCCTGCCGATAATATCTACGTTTCGCTGGAGAGAAATATGAAATGCGGCTTCGGTTCCTGCGGCCATTGCCAGCTTGGGCCATACTTCGTTTGCAAAGACGGGCCTGTATTTACCTACGAGGCTCTCGCGCCATACTTCAACGTGGAGGACTTCTAATGAGCAAGCCCACAGTAGCTGTACATAAATTCTCATCCTGCGACGGCTGCCAGGTAGCCATACTGAACTTAGAAGATGAACTCCTGGATCTGGTTGGCGCTGTGGAGATCGTATATTTCCTGGAAGCTCGCAGCCGCATCTTACCCGGCCCCTACGATATATCCCTGGTAGAAGGATCGATCACCACACCCCATGAGGCCGAGCGCATCAAAAAAATCCGGGAGGAATCCAAGATACTGATCGCCTTGGGAACCTGCGCCACTGCCGGAGGCATCCAGGCTCTGCGCAACTTCGGTCAGGCAGAAAAAATGGCTGAGGGCATTTATGCGCATCCCGAATATCTGGATTATCTGCCAACATCTACTCCAATTTCAGAACACGTTAAAGTAGACCTGGAACTGTGGGGCTGCCCGGTAGACAAATATCAAGTGCTCGAAGTGACAATTGCATGGTTGCAACGACGGCGTCCTAATCTGCCCACGCATAGTGTTTGCCTGGATTGCAAACGCAACGGTACAGTTTGCGTGACAGTAGCCAACGGCACACCCTGCCTGGGGCCAGTCACCCGTACCGGCTGCGGCGCTCTGTGCCCGGCCAATGGCCGCGGCTGTTACGGCTGCTTTGGCCCGGCTCCCGAGGCAGAAATGGATGTACTTATCCCAATTCTGCAATCCATGGAAAAATACACCGGAGAAACCGTCCATCTTCTGCGAAACTTCAGCGGCTACGCGCCCAAATTCCGGGAAGCAGCCAATGCCATCCTAAAGGAGGGCCTCGAGAAATGACAAAGGATATCATCATCCCCGCGCTGACGCGTGTCGAAGGCGAAGGCGCCCTTTACATCCGTACCAAAGATGGGGTTGTAGACGAAATCGAATTGAATATCTACGAACCGCCCCGTTTTTTCGAAGGCTTTCTGCAAGGCCGTTATTATCAGGAAATCCCCGATATCACCGCCCGCATCTGCGGCATTTGCCCGGTAGCCTACCAAATGAGCGGGGCTAAGGCCCTGGAACAGGCCCTGGGCGTGAGAATTTCACCCCAAGTGCGCACCTTGCGGCGGCTGTTTTATTGCGCAGAGTACATCGAAAGCCACGCCCTGCATGTCTACGTGCTTCAGGCTCCCGATCTGACGGGGCACGAAAGCGTCATCAGCCTGGCAGGGGTAGCTCCAGAAATCGTCAAACAAGCGCTGCGGCTGAAGAAGATCGGCAATGCTCTCTTGCGTGCCGTCGGTGGGAGGTCTATACATCCGGTCAACACCTGTGTGGGTGGCTTTTACCGCTGGCCCGATGTGGAAAAAATCACCGCGCTGCTCCCAGACCTGGAATGGGCATTGGAAACATTGCTGTTACACGTACCCTGGGCTGCCGGCCTCACCTTCCCCGATTTCGAGATGGACTACGAATTTGTGGCCCTCACCCACCCCGATGAATACGCCATCTACGATGGAGATATTCTTTCCTCCACCGGGCGGCGTGTGTCGGTCAACGAATTCGAAGACGCCTATCTTGAGTCGCACGTGCCGCACTCGACTGCTCTTCACAGCCACACAGTGGACAGCAATCCATACCTGGTAGGGCCGCTGGCGCGTCTCAACCTCAACTACGCACAACTCCGGCCTATTGCCCGAGAAGCCGCCGATGGAATGGGGATCGAACTACCGCTGAACAATCCCTATAAAAGCTTCCTCGCCCGCATCATCGAGTTGATCGAGATTTGTGACGTAGCCATCGAACTGGTGAAAGAATACGACCCCCAGGGGCCAAGCTGTGCAGAGATCACTGTGCAGGCCGGCGAGGGGGCGGGAGTCAGCGAGGCTCCCCGCGGCACACTCTACCATCGCTACAAAGTGGACGAAAATGGATTTATCCTCCAGGCCCGCATTACCCCCCCACGGCGCAGAATTACCCCCGCATCGAGGCCGACCTGTGGAAAGTGGCCCCGGAGGTCATTTTCTCGCTGCCCCACGAAGAAGCCAGTCTGGCCTGCGAGCATCTGATCCGTGCTTATGATCCCTGCATATCATGCTCCACTCACTTTCTAAAGCTGCGTATTAGCGAGGTTTAATAGAACGCGGATTGCGCGGATTGAACGGATTCTCGCTGATTTTAAAAACAACAAAATAATCCGCGAAAATCCGTCAAATCCGTGTCACACCTGCACTTGCCGCAGGTACAAGTGTCCGCGTTCTATTTTAGATAGAATGACTCTAACGATCATCGGCATTGGACAATCCCTGCGCGGCGACGACGGGGCCGGGCTGGCAACCGTGCGCCTTTGGCAAGAGATGTGCCCGGCCCAACATCCCGATGTGCGGATCGAACTGGCCGAAAGCCCCGGGCTGGGATTGCTCAACCTGCTGGAAGGGGCCGCTGCGGCCATTTTGGTGGATGCTGTCCGCAGCGGGGCCAGCCCCGGCAGCCTGCACTGCCTGGATGAGAGCGACATAGCGGCTTTCCTCAACGGGGCGAACTCAGCCCACGGGTGGGGCGTGGCCGAGTCATTGGCCTTAAGCCGCCAGCTTGACCCCGACAGCCTCCCAACCCGATTGGTGCTGATCGGCATCGAAGCAGGGCAGGTAGTCCTGGGGGAGAATCTCAGCCCGGCGGTGACAGCCAGCCTCCCAGATGCAGCCCGATTGATACAGGAAACTGTACAGCAACTCAAACGCTAAGACTGCCCATAACCCCGGTTTCTTTGGAGAAACCGGGGTTCTCAATTGAATAGGACGGGGAAAGTCAATTCCTCTATTGCTTTCTCTATACTTTTGCGCTACACTCATAACATCATTCGTCACCTACCAATCACACCGAGTGTCCCCATGCTCTTCAATTACACTACTTTCATTGGCATCGATCCCACGACTGGAAAGCGGCCCATGGCTTATGCAGCCCTGGATCAAGACCTCCGGCTCCTGGCTCTTGGCGAGGACGGTCTCGATGAGATCATAGCCTTCGTCGGTGGGCAGCAGTCGGCCTTCGTGGCAGTCAACGCTCCCCGCCGTCCTCACCAGGGCTTGATGCAGCGATCCGAGGTGCGTGCAGGTCTCAAACCTGTGCCCCGCCCTGGACGCTGGACGGGATTCCGGGTAGTCGAGTACCAACTGCGCCAGCACAATATTCGCGTCCCGCGCACCCGCGGCAAAGAGGATGACTGCCCTGTCTGGATGCAAACCGGCTTCGAGTTCCACAAACGTCTGGAACGCCTGGGATACAAGGATTACCCCGCGCCGGATACCACCTCCCAATTGATGGAAGTCTACCCTCATGCAGCTTTCACTGCCTTGCTGGGATGTCTCCCTTTCAAAAAGACCAGCATGGAGGGACGCTTGCAGCGCCAATTGGTCTTGCACAACCGAGGGCTGGATATTCCTGATCCGATGCGGGTTTTCGAGGAAATTACCCGTTACCGTTTGATGCAGGGGATTCTGCCCCTTGATGGCCTCTACTCAGCCCGGAAGCTGGATGCCCTGGTAGCCGCCTACACCGCCTGGGTTGCCGCTACAACCCCGAAGGAGGTCATACTTTTAGGGAATCCTGAAGAGGGGCAAATCGTCCTCCCGGTTTCGGAACTGAATCCCAAGTATTGAGTTTGAAGTTGTAGGCAGGGTAAACAGGGTAAACAAGGTAAACAAGGTAAACAAGTAGTTGCTCAAAATCTTGGTGGTCAAGTGGTGATAGAACTGCGATATTATGCAGGGGGGAATGAAATTGTAAATGGTAAATGGTGAATGGTAAATTGTAAATGAAGTGCAGACAGCGCCATAATCATTTACCAT
>JBDRGC010000509.1:0-3708 GCA_043818215.1 Chloroflexota bacterium
GGTAACTGATATAACACATATATCATAAATTATATTACCTGTCAATATCTGATATCTCATTTGTCTGATATATCATTGTCAACCCAAAAATGCCACGGCGGGCAAGATGCCACTGATAGCATCCCCAGTTCTATCGGGGACCGGACGAACCGACATCGCTAGCTTGGAACCACAACCTGATGATACCATATTTGGCGAATCCACTCCGCTGGCAAAACACCACCGAACGCTTGAGATGGTTGGCAATGGGTTTTTGCCAAGATACCTCACCCCTGACCCGGACGATGACAAGCAACGCACCACTGCCTGAAACACGGCAAGCAATAATCCGTTGAATGCCATTGCGCCAACAAGCAAGTTGCCACCGCTGAATGAAACGCGGGATGGCAACACCCTATGCCTGATTGTGACCATTGCGAACAAGGCATCATGCCCTCGGTGCGAATTAGCAATGCCCACGGCTGGCAAGGCACGCATTGAACGCTTGAGACCGATGGCAAGGGGCTTTGGCCGAGACACCCCATCGCCAAAATACACGGCTGGCAATACCCCATCGCTAGCACGGGGTAGAGAGACTAATCATTTTTTCAAGGTAAAAAACGAATTGCTTCTAAATTTCAAAAAGAGCTTTCACGCCATCCAACGCCCCGCATAACCCGCCCGGCGCGGCGCTCGGACTAGAACCAAACCTGAGCCGGAAACCATCGTTGGCTCTCAACCCGTCCCCGGAGGCGCGGAGCGCCGGATCGGTGTTCATGAGGTCGTCGTCCGGCCAGTGGACGTACGCGACCCACTTCCCGTCGGGCGAGGGACGCGGGTCGGAGTCCTCGCCATGGTCGCGCGTGAGCGTCCGCAGGAACGTTCCTGCGCGGTCGGTCAGCGCGAGGTGGGGAATCTCCTCGGGGCGAATGGTGATGACCAGTTGATTGCTGTCAGGCAGCCAGGCAGGCGAGGCGCTGGCTTCGAGCGGAAGCGGCAACCTGGACGGAATACTGCCGCGCGACTCCGCGATGTGAACGTGTTCCTTCATGCGGAAGGCCAGCCACTTGCCGACCGGCGACCACTGCGGTGCGCGGCCCCACCAGTAGGTTGTGCTGTCACGCGTGAATGAAATGCGACTCGGCCATCCGCCCTTGGACGGCATGACATATACATCGGCCTGCTCTTCGAGGTTCCAGATGAAAGCGATCCGCTCGCCATCCGGCGAGAGACGATGTTGATAGACGCGGTTGGGTGAATGGATGAGCGGCAGGCTCCAGCCTTCGGGCAGGGTCAGGTCGGGACATTCCACCGACGGCCAGCCGAAGCGCTCGTATTTCTCGGTGACAGGGACACGCATAAAAACTCCGTTTTGGGGGATTTGGGGTGGACAAAGCAGGCAGGCTACGCGCAGAATGCGCTCGTAACCAGTATGCGCTTGGGGAAGCGTCTTAAGGATACTTTGGAATTGGTTTTGAGGCAAGCGGGGAGGAGCAGGCCGAAAGAGGCGGAGGCTGATGTTACGCCTGGGTTCGTTCGATTTATCGCTTCATCAACTCGCGCGCCTGCTCCACATACGCGAGACTTTGATGCCTGAAATACGTGTTATCCAACTCGGCGTAATGTCCGCCCTGCGACCGACGGGAGAGCAATCCATCGTGGTTTCCCTCTTCGATGATGGCACTCTTTTGCATGATCGCGCATCTGTCCGCAGCCTTCACCGTGGACAGATGCGCGATCAGGATGCTGGTGGCGTTCTTGCGAAAAGCGCAATCTTCGCAGGGCCAACGGCCACAAGATCCTAGCCAGGAGTAGCCAATGCTTCGATAATTTTCGAGCAGCCTCCATCGCGCAAATAACAGGCATGGTCGGCTACATTCTCAAATTTCCTTCCAACGATTTTGGAGCATTCGAATTCATAGTCGGCGCTTTCCAAAAATCTCTCGATTGCAGCCTGGATGATGGGACTATTAAAGGCAAAATCCTTGTCTCCTTCCCTGACGTGGTTCATTCCGATGATCCATATCGCGGCTCCCAATGCCCCGCAGGCGCCTCCGCTTAGGCCGATACCGCCCGCAAATCCCGCCGCCATTACCGTATGCATATCGGATACGCCCATCTTCTGTGCCAGCACCGCCGCGCAACTTACCGGATAGGGCGGCGCTTCGACAGGTTTTTCGGAAATTGTGGAATTGATATCGCTGAATGCCACCGGGGCATATTTTGCCGCCATGCTAAAGCAGCCTATGGGCCCACCTTTTAGGAAAAACTTCAATACCTGCGTTACAAGCTGGCGCTGCGAGGATGCCTTCCAATTCATCTCGATTATTTCAGCGCAATTGATTTCCTTGTTACGGGCGCGGAAGGATTCCACAAGTCTTTGTGATGCAATGATTGCCTCAGTTTGGGATTGCGGGCCCAGCCCAAGAAGCCGATACGCCTGCGCTCCTGCGGCAAGCGCCGCGCCCCAAAGCATGCCGCACTGATAGCCATTTTGCATGAGTCCGCCCGCCAGCGGCATGGTGGCGCGCTCCTCGAGTTTCAACGGGTGATCGAACGAGCCGTCAACGACGCTCATAATCGTTTCCGATCAGGTTCCCTCTCTAAGAAATGTGCGAATTGTTCCCAGCGCTGATATGGTATTTTTTCCCTTGGAATCCATCGTTTTTTCTCCTTTTTGTGTACTTCTATATCTAAATACACAACTTGTAAAGCGGATTAGCGAACGGTCCGTCCGTCCCATATCCACTTCGTGGGGCGGGATGCGGCGCTTTGTCAAGTTTTATCATTATGTCCCACAGTTATGACTACGTTTCCCTTTTTGTGTCCCCGTTCGACATACCGGTGTGCCTCGGCGATCTGTTCCAATGGATAGCATCTATCTATGACCGGTTTTATCTTCCCCGCCTCAATCAGCTCTTTGAGGAAGACAAGATCTTTTATCTTCTCACTTGCTGACCTTAAACCCGCAGCCGCAAACTTTACCTTTTTACTGCCGCTCTTTGCAGTCCATAACGCTTGAAGCATCATTACCGGCGTAGGAACCGTGGCAAGATAGATACCTTCATCCGTCAACGAGCCTTTGCACCCTGAAAACGAACGCTTGCCTACCGTGTCAAAAATAATGTCAGAAGTCTTGCCGTTTTCAGTAAAATATTCTTGGGTGTAATCAATCACCTGATCGGCACCCAAAGATTTGACCCATTCTAAATTCGTGGTACTGCATACCCCGGTCACATCCGCCCCATAGTACTTGGCCAGTTGTACCGCAGCAGCGCCAACCGATCCAGAAGCGCCATAGATCAGCACGGTTTGTCCACTCTGGATCTTGCCCTTATCTCTCAGAAAAGGCAGCGCGGTTAATGCTCCATTCGGAATGCTGGCCGCATCCTCATAGCTCATATTGACTGGTTTGATGGCCAGTGCTCCGTCTTCAGGCATGCATTTGTATTCAGCATACGCGCCAAACGAGTCTATGCCAAATACCTGGTCACCTGGCTTAAATCGGGTCACGTTTCTGCCTGCGGCTTCAACCTCCCCGGCCAGCTCTTGACCCAGGATCGGATGTCTGGGTTTCAGAAAACCGTTAAACCCTGGTGAAGCTCTCATGTCTGGATCTTCTTTTACGACTGTTGTCGCATATATTTTTATCAGCACCTCATTCGCTTTAGGGGTGGGTTTTTCCACTTCTTGGAGCTGAAGCACCTCGGGTGGGCCAAATTTTGTGTA
>JBDRGC010000510.1:0-4710 GCA_043818215.1 Chloroflexota bacterium
TATGCGACGAGCGCGACATCCCCATCCCTGACAGGTATCATGAAAGAATGCCAACTGTAGAACTGATCGAAAAGGCGATGTCGGTGAATCCGCTGCCAACTGTTCCATGTAACAATGACCTGCTGGCAGAGAATTACATTGATGATGGCAAGTCTCTGCGCTTGATCGATTATGAATATAGCGGGAATAACGACCCGTGTTTCGAACTGGGCAACACCTGCCAGGAAATGGAATTTGACGAAACGCGCATTCAAGAAGTGTGTGCCGCTTATTTTGGAAGTGTATCCGCCAGTAAAATTGCACGTATGAAGTTGAACATGGTCATGTCGGACGTGGGCTGGGGGCTTTGGGCTGCGATTCAGGAGAAAATTTCCACGATAGAATACGATTTTTGGGGTTGGGCAATTGAACGCTGGGGAAGAGCCGAAGAAAAGATGGATTCAGCAGAGTTTCCTATCTGGTTGAAGGAAGTCCAATCATAGATCGTGATCAAGTCAGTATATTTACAGGAATGCAGGGTATCGGTGCTGCATCCCTGTTTCATTTTCATCGTCTGGATGTATCTTCTCAATAATTCGGGGGATGGTGGGGTTCGTAAGTGTGCTGCGCACACTTACGAACCCCACGCCCCCCTTTTTTAAGAAGATACGTCTGAATTATAAAAAATACCTTAAAAAATGTCGCAAAAGTTTGCAATATTTTGCGCAATTTGCTACAATAAGTTTGCGAAGTTAATCAAATTCTTTCAACTGTGAATGTCCCGTTTTGCTCCAATCAAATGAGTAAAAATCTTATCCCCGCCCAACGGCGCAAACTTATTCAGGAATATCTCACCGCTCACAAAATTGCCAGCATTGCAGATTTGAGCGGGATTGTAGAGACGTCTGAAGCAACCGTCCGGCGCGACCTGGAATGGCTGGAGAACGAGGGCCTCTTGGAGCGGACGTACGGGGGGGCTATCCTTAACCAACGCATCAACTTAGAGTCGGCTTATGAGCAACGCGCAACCAGTTGTCCTGAAGAGAAGCGCTTGATCGGCGCGCATGCTGCAGCGTTGATCGAAGATGGGGACATTGTCTTTATCAATAGCGGTACTACCACGGCTCAAATATTTCATCACATACCCAAGGATGCACGCGTAACGGTCATCACCAATAACACCGTCGCCGCTTTTGAGATTGGCGATGATATTGGGTATGAGATCGTGCTTCTAGGCGGAACGCTAAATAACAAAGTCAATGCGGTGACAGGCAATTTTACAGTTGCCAATCTCTCGCAAATATACGCCGATAAAACTTTCTTCGGCGTGGATGGGATCAGCTTGAAGTTTGGCTGTACTGTCCCGACCAACGCGGAAGCTGAGATCGTGCGTATTATGGTTGCACGCACCAGGGGCTTGGTGGCTGTTGTGACAGACCATTCCAAATGGGGCGTGGTCTCCAATTTCGAAGTCGCAGAAGTGGACCAAATTCATAAATTAATCACAGATGATGGGATTGATTCAGGCGCATATGATGCGCTGGTTTCCCAGTCTGTGGATGTTGTTATCACCAATCCCTCGAAAATCTAACACAGAAAGGTAAGATGAAATCATGAAAGACCAGGCAGAAATTGTCATTATAGGCGGAGGTATTGTCGGTGCACAAATTGCCTATCACCTTGCAAAAATGGGGCGAACGGACATCATCCTCGTGGAGAAGGGTGATATTGCCAGTGGCGAATCGTCCCACGCAGCGGGGCTGGTAACGCAGTTTGCCACCTCGCAGACCATGTTGAAGTTCCGCATGTACAGCATTGAGCTGTACAGCGAACTAGCCTTATTCGACCACGTCGGCAGTTTACGCGTGGCCTCCAGCCGCGAGCAACTCAAGGATATGGAGCGCAGCGTCAGCCGTGCCAAGGCGTTGGGGCTGGAGTGCGAAGTCATCGGTCCGGATGAGGCAGTCAAGCACATGCCGCAGATCACGAACAAGGATCTCTATGGCGGGATCTACCTGCCGCGCGATGGTCAACTTGATCCATATACCGCTACGACCAGCATGGTGAGGTTTGCCAAGGAACTCGGTGTGACAGTCTACACTGACACGCGCGTAACAGGCATCAAACTATCGGCCAAAGGCGAAGTCACGGAGGTGGTGACAGATAAAGGTTCCATTAAGACTGAGCTTGTCATCAACGCCGCTGGAATGTGGGCGCCGCGCATCGCCGCGATGGCGGGTTTGTATTTTCCGACGACCCCGGTTGATCATCAACACATCGCGCTTCAGGCCGTTCCCGGCAATGAATTCAACGCAGAGACTCCCTGCTTGCGTGACCCCGACAACCTCGTTTACATGCGCCAGGAGCAAGGCGGACTTGTAATCGGTGGATACGAGCCGAATCCATTCGAACGCTGGATTGACGGCGTTCCATGGGAACATGGCGGCGATACCTTGCCTCCCAACATGGACCGCTTTGAGCAACTACTTGAAGGGGCGATTCGCCGCCTGCCCTTTCTCGATCAGGCCGGTATTATCACGTTGGTTTGTCATCCTGGCGCATATACACCTGATTGCCAGCCCGTGTTGGGGCCGATGGCTGGCGTGCGCGGCATGTGGATGGCGGCGGGCTTCTCGCTCAACGGGTATGGCGGTGCAGGCGGCGTTGGCAAGCTGATGGCCGAGTGGATCATCGGCGGTGAGCCGACTATGGATGTGTATGCCTATAAAGCCACGCGCTTTGGGAATTACTACTCTGATCCTGTCTATGCCGGCGAACGGACGCGTGAGAGTGTAAAGTATTACTATCGCCTTAGATTTCCCAATGACGAGCATGAGTTTGCGCGACCGCATCGCGTCAGCCCCGTTCACTATCGTTTACAAGAACTGGGCGCAGTCTTTGGCGAGAAATTCGGCTGGGAACGTGTCAACTACATCCAGCCTGGTAAGCCGTGGCGGCGAATGGGCGAAGACCAGCGCAAATGGGGCTGGAATAAACCGCCTTACTTCAAGCGCGTCGGGCAGGAACACCAGGCTACGCGTGAGCGCATTGCTCTGTTTGACCTGACGCCCTTTGGCAAGATCGAGGTCACGGGCAAGGGCGCGTTGCCGCTCCTGCAGCGCGTAGCAAACAGTGATATGGACAAACCCATCGGTTCAGCTACGTATACGCAGTTCCTTAATCCGAACGGTGGTGTGGAAGCCGACCTGACCGTCACACGCCTCGGCGTGGATCGCTTCTGGGTTATCACCGGTTCGGGTTTTATCGCCAACGACATGGCCTGGTTGAAAATGCACGTTGACGAGGCAGACGGCGAAGTCGCCATCCGCGACATCACCCAGGATTGGACCTGTTTTGCGCTGTGGGGGCCGAAGGCGCGGCTCACGCTCCAGAAGGTGACGCAGGCTGACGTCACGGACGAAGCGCATACGTATCTGATGACGAAGGAAATCACGATCAACGGCGTGAAAGTCTACGCCCAGCGCGTCAGCTATGCAGGCGAACTTGGCTGGGAACTTTATGTTCCGTACAATCGCGCCACAATGGTCTGGGATATGCTCATGGAGGCCGGCAAAGAATTTGGCATCGAGGTTGGCGGTTATAAAGTGCTCGACTCGCTTCGGCTCGAAAAAGGCTATCGCTACTACACTGCTGATGTGACACAACTGGAAACGCCCTACGAAGCGGGTCTTGGCTTCTGCGTGGACCTGAGCAAAGAAAACTTCATCGGCAAGGACGCGCTTGTCAAGCAAAAGGCGGAAGGCGTAAAACGTAAACTATGCACCTTGACGTTGGATGGCGAGGATTTCACGCAGATTTACGGTGGTGAAGCAATCTATCACAATGGCAAGCTCATCACACGCGTCCGTAGCGGTGGGTATGGATACACTCTCAAGAAGAATATCTTCTACGCGTATATGCCCGTCGAACTGGCCAAAGCTGGCACACGCGTGGAAGTGGAACTGATCGAAGGGCGCTATCAAGGCGAAGTGGCCGCAACAGTCCTTTTCGATCCAAAGGGTGAAAGGCTCCGCGCTTAACTCTGAAGGAAAATACTCTTGGATAAACAAATCCCCCCCGTTTACGTGGGCTTCGGTATGCTTACGCCAGTTGCGATCCTGGTGGTTGGGAATGACACGCCTGGCTGTAGCAACTTCAAAAACGGGATATTCAAGGAGAAGTGTTCTTCTCAAAAGAAATCGTAACTACTCAGCCATACCTTAAAATACCTTCTTCTGTCATTGCGAGGCAGCCTTACCGCCGAAGCAATCTCCTGGTTGGCGAGGGAGACTGCTTCGCATACCTATGCAGGCACTGCGCAAAACGCTCGCACATCGAGTCCCCTTCAGGGGAGTGACATTGCTGAGTAGTTACAAGATAAAGAACACAAAGGGTCTTCGAGGACATGCAACCGCAAAGACCCTTTGTGTTTAGTTATTGCCCATCAGCTCCTTGACCAATTCTGCTGCCTGAATGGCCGACTCGCCATAGCCATCGGCCCCGATCTCGTTGGCCCATTCCTGCGTAACCGGGCCGCCTCCCACGATGACAAAATACTTGTCCCGCAGGTTCATCTCTTTCAATGTCTCTATGACCTCTTTCTGAGCTGGCATGGTGGTAGTCATCAGGCAAGAGAGAGCGATCACATCAGCCTGAACTTTTTGGGCTTCCTGGATTATATCCAAGGCGCCGTTATTGATTCCGATGTCTATCACATCGAATCCCTTGGTT
>JBDRGC010000511.1:0-3910 GCA_043818215.1 Chloroflexota bacterium
GCTTTCGCTGAGATGGCACGTACACTGGAAGGACTAGGCTGCGACTCGGTATGCGTCAAGGATATGGCTGGCTTGATTTCGCCAGCAGTTTCATCCGAACTCGTGCAAGCGATAAAGAAGAAGATAAGTATTCCAGTCGACCTTCACTCGCACTGCTCCTCCGGCATGGCTCCCTTGAGCTATCAGGCTGCAGCTTCCGCGGGGGTGGACATGCTAGATACAGCCTTTTCCGCTTTCGGGTGGGGTGTTTCCCAGCCCCCTACTGAGAGCATTGTGGCCGCTTTAAAGGACACCCCGCATGATACCGGACTCGACCTAGAGCTGCTTTATGAAATAGGCGAGTATTTCGCATCGTTAAGCGCCCGCTACCGTATGCTTTTCACCGCCGAAGCTACACGCCCGAGCGTGAATGTCCTGATACATCAGATACCGGGTGGCATGATCTCGAATCTGGTTAGCCAGCTCCGGGAACAAAATGCCCTGAACCGGATGAGTGAGGTGCTGGCAGAAATACCCAGAGTTCGCAAAGACCTGGGCTACCCGCCCTTGGTCACGCCGACGAGCCAGGTTGTTGGCATTCAGGCAGTCCTGAACGTGCTCGCCGGCGATCGGTACAAACAGGTCACCCAAGAGGTGAAGGCCTATTTTCTGGGGCAGTATGGCAGGCCTCCTGCTGAAGTCAACGAAGAAGTCCGCAGGATGATTATCGGCGACGAGAGACCGATTACTGTGCGTCCTGCCGATCTTATCAAGCCGGAACTGGAAAACCTGAAGGCTGATGGACATAAGCTGGGCATTCTTCACAAAGAAGAAGACCTGATCACATATGCATTGTATCCCCAGGTCGCTGTCAAGTTCCTGCGTGGCGAGATCAAGGAGGAGGCTTTGCCCAATCCTCAGGCCGCGTCGACAAGCTCACCGGTGCCGGACCTGCCTATGGAGTTCAGCGTTGACGTCGATGGGGAGGTCTTCAACGTCAAGATCGCCTCGGTGATGGGCAAAACGGTGGAGGTTGAGAAGCCGAAGAAGCCGAAAGAGCTGCAAAAGGGGGCGGTAGTTGCACCGATGCAGGGCATGATACTCGCTCTCAAAACCAAGGTTGGAAAGCAAGTTAAAGAGGGCGATGTTCTGGCCACAATTGAGGCGATGAAAATGCAGACTGAAATTTACTCGTCGCAAAGCGGTCGGGTAAAGGAAATCCTGGTGTACGAGGGAGAGATTGTCGACTCCGGTGACGTCCTCATAGTTGTGGATTCAAATGATAAATAAGGTTCTGGTCGCCAACCGGGGCGAAATTGCCATCCGAGTGATGCGTGCCTGCCGTGAGATGGGCATCGCCTCAGTCGCGGTCTATTCAGAGGCTGACGCCAATGCGCTGTTCGCTAAGTATGCCAGCGAGGCCTATTTTATCGGGGCTGCCCCGGCAACCGAGAGCTATCTTAACATAAAAAAAATCATCCAAGTAGCGAAAGACTGTGGGGCGGACGCCATCCACCCTGGGTACGGATTCCTCGCTCAGAATCCCACCTTCGCCTACGCGTGTGAACGTGAGGGTATCAAATTTATCGGCCCTTCGAGCAAGGTTCTGGAGCTCATGGGTAACAAGATCGCGGCTCGGCGTGAAATGAAGAAAGCGGGTGTCCCGATCGTGCCGGGCGCCGATGGTAATGTTTCGGACGCCGGTCAGCTTAAAGGAATCTGCGAGCAATTTGGCTTCCCGCTTATCATCAAGCCTTCTGGCGGTGGCGGGGGCATCGGCATGACGGTAGTTAGTTGCGAAGCCGAGCTCCAGAATGCCCTGGAATCAACGCGGGCTATTGCCAATAGCACCTTCGGACTATCCGAAGTCTATATCGAGAAATACCTACTGCATCCCCGCCACATCGAGTTCCAGATACTCGCCGACTCACACGGTAACACTATTCATCTTG
Source organism: Chloroflexota bacterium (assembly GCA_043818215.1). Classification (GTDB taxonomy): domain Bacteria; phylum Chloroflexota; class Anaerolineae; order Anaerolineales; family UBA11858; genus JBDRGC01. Next base: position 1,932 of record JBDRGC010000511.1, read on the forward strand.
GGGAGCGAGAGTGCTCCATCCAGCGCCGCTACCAGAAATTGGTTGAGGAGTCGCCTTCGCCGGTACTCACCCCCGAGCTGCGTCGGGAAATGGGTGAAATCGCCGTTAAGGCGGCGAAATGGGTCAGCTATGAAAATGCTGGTACGATTGAATTTCTATATTCGGATGGTAAGTTTTATTTTCTCGAGGCTAATACGCGTATCCAGGTGGAGCACCCGGTCACCGAGATGGTTACCGGAGTCGATATAGTTAAGGAACAAATCAAAATAGCCGCCGGGGAACCGCTGACCATTAAGCAGACCGAAGTCCGCCAGAATGGCTGGGCGATTGAATGTCGGATCAATGCTGAGGACCCTCTCAACAACTTCGCCCCATCACCCGGGAAGCTGCGTCATTACCGGTCTCCGGGTGGTGTGGGAGTTAGGGTAGACAGCGGCGTGCATACCGGCTATACGATACCCCCCATTTATGACCCCATGATTTCCAAGCTAGTTGTCTGGGGAAGAGATCGCCAGGAAGCCATCCACCGGATGCAACGTGCGCTTTATGAGTATATCATTGTTGGCCTGAAGACGAACATCCCATTCCATAAAGCCGTTATGGAAAACCCTCGCTTTGTAAGCGGGGACCTCAGCACGCACTTCATCAGTACGGAAACCACTCTGCTCGACGATATGAGGCGAATCATGGAGCGCGAGACGCCCCTCGAAGAAAAGCTTTCGCAGGTGTTCGAGGACAAAAGGAGAGTGGCGGCGATTGCCGCGGCAACCCAACTGGCGCAGAAGATGTACCAAAGCCGTCAAAAAATCAGCAGGACTGAATAGGTTTTGACGTGCCTGAACCCCATGTAGCCCGGAGAAAAGGCGGAGGCCGCTTGCCTCCTTTCTGGCATTATATTACGCGTCAGATATTGTAAAGTCAATTTTTCGTTTTCTCTTCACACAAAGTGTCTCATTGACATTTTTAGCAGATACACACTATACTGGCTCGCAATAGCACTAACTGGAACAATAATTCCAATGGATATTAGATATCGTGTTCTGAGGCTTGCTGCCAAAACTGCGGGATTTATGCCGATGCGGCTTGGTTATTATTTAGCTGTATTATGTGGTGATGTTCTTTTCTTGTTGTCAGCAAAACGCCGAAAAATCGTTAGCGATAACATCAAACATGTACCAGGTTTGGAGCTGGATAAAAAACGACAGCGGGGGACCATACGCAGTGTCTTCGGGCACATGATAAAGAACTATTTTGACTTAACGAAGCTGTCTCAATTGAGGTTGGATAAACTTGATGAAAATGTAACGATAGAGGGATGGCAGCATTTAGCAGAAGCGGTAACTGATGACAGAGGCACCATCATCGCCTCTGCCCATTTGGGTACTTTTGATTTCGCTGTTCAAGTCTTGGTGTTGCGTGGAATTAAACTGACGATTATTGTTGAGGATTTTAATTCCACGCCTTTTCTGCGCAATGTTGCTAAATTGCGGCAAAGAAATGGGGCTAGAACCATGCCGGTTAGAACAGGCGCGCTGAGAGAGGGACTGCAAATTCTACGCCACGGTGGGACGATTGGCATAGCCTGCGATCGTGATATTCAGGGGAATGGATTGAAAGTTAATTTCTTCGGAGAAGTAACTTCTCTTCCGGTTGGTGCGGTTAGTTTAGCTCTTCGCACCGGAGCAGCCATTGTCCCTATTTTCAGTGTGCGCCAATCCAACAATCGTTATTCTATCTACATTGAGCCACCGCTGAGACTATCTGGCAATGGAAACCGTAGCCATTCCGTAAGAACAGGTTTGGAAAAGCTTACTGCCATTATGGAGAGGTACATCCGGCAATATCCGGAACAATGGGTGGTGCAGGAACCTATCTGGAGAAACCAGGTGGACGAAATAAGCTCAAGGTAGTGAACTGCTCACAAAATAGGCCCAGTTGTAATGTTAGACTGGGCTATCTTATTACTGAAGTAATATCCA
>JBDRGC010000512.1:0-2684 GCA_043818215.1 Chloroflexota bacterium
GTCCACCACTGTAAAGTTGGAGGTGCTGCCGAAAAAAAAGGCCGGCAGATAAAAAAAAGGAATGGCGGCAGCGCCGCCTAAAAAAAGTAGCGTGATTTCTCTTTGCTCCGAATTTTTCAAGGCGGGTGCGGTCGTCCGGTAGAGAAGTCCCAACCAGAAGCTGAACCCTATCACCAGGATGATTTGCCAAAACCGCCCCAGTTCGAGGAACTCCCAGCCTTGATGACCAAACCAGGACCATAAACGACCGAAGATCTGATGAATTCCGAACAGCTCACCGAGCAGGCTACCCACAACCAAAACCACAAGTGCCCAGAACAACATGTGAACGCCAACCACATGTCCACGTGGTTCCTTTTGGCTCAAGGAAGCAGCCAACAACAGGCCGCCTGCCATATAAGCGGTAGCAATCCAGAAGATGGCCAACTGAAGGTGCCAGGTGCGCAGTATATTGCTCGGTAAATACTGGGCCAGGTCTATACCGTAGAAATTTCCAGGTTCTGCACGGTAGTGGGCCAGGGCGCCACCGATCATGACCTGCGTTAAAAAAAGCAGCGCAACAACCAGAAAGTACTTGATGGTCGCCTTCTGTCCCGCAGTGGCTTCACCGGCCAGCATCTGGGGATAAATGCCTTTGGGGTCGCCTTTCCAGCCCAGGTAATCGAATTTGCCGAAAACAACCAGCACACAGGCCAGTCCGGCCAGCAGCATGGCGACACTCAGCGCGCTCCAGAGAACCGCATCGCTGGTCAGAAGATTGCCGACCATCGGATCATAGGGGAAATTATTGGTATACGAATAGGACTTATCCGGTCGGTTGGCGACACTGGCCCAGGCCGTCCAGGCAAAGAAAGCCGTCAGCTGGCGGATCTCTTCAGGGTTATTGATGTAGTTGTCGGGAAGGCCCGAATTGGATATCGGGTGTTTGAAATAATCGGTCCACGCCGTGAGCTGCTTTTGAAAAGAGTCTTTTTCTGCATCGAAGAATGTCAATTGTTTCGATGCGGGATCGTAGCGGTTTTCTTTCAAAAGGATGGCCACCCGGGCATCTACCCGAGCCCGCTGGGATTGATCCAGTGCAGACAAATCCACGCCAAAATCCTGCCTGGCGATTGCCTGGCCGGTTTCCAGCGAGAGTTCGTGGAGGTACTGCGCCGAAAAATCCGGACCCAGGTAAGAGCCATGGCCCCAGATCGAACCGTTCTGCATCAAGCCGTATTTTAAAAATACCTCCTGGCCCGTTTCGATATCCTGCCGGTCGAAGACGACAGTGCCAACGGAATCAATTACGCGTTCCGGTATGGGGGGCGCATAGCGGAAGGCCTGCACTGACATGAAGATCAAACCGATCATGCCGACAACGAAAACCAATAAAACGCTACAGCGCCACCATGGAGAGAGAACCGCGGTGTCAGATAGTTGCTCTTGCATAATAGTACCTCCCATTTTTCATTGAGATGATCGGTTAATATTGGATTGAGAAAAACAGACGCTAATCATTTTTTTCAAGCCAAGGTGGGCCATACGATCAAAACCATTTGTCGCTTTTTATTGTGAGGCTTTTAACAGCACAAAAATAACCAGGAAGATAACGCCATTTAGATTTATGGATTCAATTCATCGGATGCTTGATTGCGTTCTTTCATTCCTTATGTATGCATTCGACTGGGCATGTTTCGATAGCCTCATCAATACATGCCTCTGAACCACCCACCGATTTTATAACAAAGGCCTTTTCGGCCTCCGCATCAAACCCGAACACATCCGGACAAAGTTCAACGCAGCTCTCACACCCAATACATTCTTCAGTTTCAATGCAAACTTTTTTACTCATTTTACAGCCGCCCTAATTTCATTGTTGCTAATCGAGAGTTGAACCTTCGAGTTCGGAATCTATTTCTGATAAACGCAGAATATAGGCTGTTTTCAAGGCAAGCTACTCACCGCGTATCATAACCAGCAACATTTTAAATCTTTCCTCTGCATGTAGTAAAAAATGGGACGTTCCTCGGTATATTGATATCCAGTAATATAACAATTTTAAATCGCTTTCCTGAGCATATTTTTCACTACGATTTGCGGATTTGCCGGTAATACTCATTGTTATTTTCGATCTTCAACTTTCACTTCCAACGCTATGTGCCCCCACCCGCCGCAGCGCACCCCGACATCGATGCAGCCCACCCGATTTAAGCGCATATCGTTCGGATCAACTCCGGCATAGAACAGCTCGTTTGCTACAAATATGGGTGTGGACAGGGCGCTTAACGCATGTATGCAGATGCGCTTCGGATGCAGTTTGGTGATCAGGTTGCCGGAGCCGTCAAAATAGAATCGATCACCGACTTTATGCTGGCTGTTGCACCCGTGCGAGGCAACCACTTCGGCAACGATTGTTTTGTTCATCAAGGCAGGGGCTTTTGAAATAATATCCACCGTCCTTGGATTATTGCGAAACAGTTCCAACTCTTCGTCGGTGAATCCAAGGTGCTTTTGCATAAATTGCCAGGTATTTTCTTCTACTTTCATTTAATGCCTCCTTAATATGGCATAAGGTGAGCGATTGTCGAGGCTGCCGCAGATACAAAGAAGATGCCGTTTCGTTATCGTGCACGCTACACAATGGTATCTGACGCCGCAGATGCGGTAAGATCGGCCATCCCGTAGGGCTCTCGAGGCACCTA
>JBDRGC010000513.1:0-4310 GCA_043818215.1 Chloroflexota bacterium
TCACCTGGCTGCCTACCAGGATTACATGCCCGATTTCAGCACCTTCATCCACACCAACACCGAGAGCAGCGCGCTGCTGTTTGAATTGATCGTTACCGATCCAAAGCGTTACCCTGTCCGCAAGATCGTTTTTGCTTCTTCTCAATCCGTGTGCGGGGAGGGACGCTACTATTGCCCGGCCTGTGCAAGGAGGAAGAATCTAGAATTAAGAATTGAGGATTCAGATAAGAGCGGGCGGGTCCATTCCTACTCGATCCTCGATCCTTCATCCTTCATCCTCACCCCATCTCCTCGCTCGATGGAGCAGTTGGAACAAGGGGATTGGAATTTACATTGTCCAACTTGTAGGGGATATTTAGAGCCTTTATTGATTGACGAGGGAGCGGTCAGTCCGGGCACCGCCTATGGGATTTCCAAATATGCCATCGAATTGCTGGCAGACCGGCTTGGCAGGCGATATGGAATTCCAACCGCCTGCATGCGCTATACGTACGTCCAGGGGCCGCGCAATTCATTCTACAATGCTTATTCAGGGATTGCACGCCGCTTTGCGCTGCGGCTGATGCACGGCCTGCCGCCTACAGTTTACGAAGACGGCGGTCAGCTCAGGGATTACGTCAACGTGAAGGATGTGGCGCGTGCCAACGTGTTGGTTATGGAAGATTCACGTGCTGATTTTGGAGTGTTCAACGTGGGTGGCGGACGGGCGGTGACCGTGCTCGAATTTGCTCGCATGATGCTGGATGCGTTTGATAGTGATCGAGAACCCCTGGTAGAAGGAGAATTCCGTTTGGGGGATACCCGCCATACGATCTCGGATATTTCGCGCCTGCAGGCATTGGGATGGGAACCGACGATCCCGGTCGAGCAGAACGTGGCTGAGTACGTGGCCTGGATGAAAGAACAGCAAGGAACGCAAGAGTACCTGGAAGAAGCCGAGCGGGTGATGCGGGAACAGGGGGTAGTGCAAAGGATCAAGGATTAAGAACTGAGAATTAAGGATTTAGAACTAAGAATCAAGGATTAAGAATTGAGAATTGAGGCATGACTGAGTACAAGAGTTTTGAGGAGATGCCGGTGTGGCAGGCTTGACGGCATGGCAGGTAAGGTATAAAATGTATCAAGAATGATACCGGCAGTATCGGATGTGAAACGAAATGGGTTCAGGCTGGAAGAGGTGTTGGGCGCACACGTTCCATGGCGCGTGTTGCGCGTATTGTTGGTGCGCCCTTATCTACGTTTCTCGCCCTCGGCCTTGGCGGCTGAACTGGCCACCTCCCGGGCCAGCGTACTGAGGACTCTACAGCCTTTGGCCGACGCTGGTTTGGTACGCGGCGAGGCGGGCCGATATCGCGCTGACACCGCGCAGCCGATGATTAGGGTCTTGTGGAAATTGTTCATGCTCGAGCGTGCTCGCAATTTACAACCCCGGTTCAAGAACGCGGTGGAGTTGTTCTTTCAAGCCGTCGCGTCGCAGGTGGAGGCATTCATTGTCTTTGGCTCGGTCGCGCGCGGGCTGGCGTCGCCGGAAAGCGACATTGACGTGTGTGTGATCGGCGAAGGTGTCGCCGAACGGCGTTTTGATTTCCCCCCTTATCGTTTTGAGGTGCATATCTACACCCGTGACAGTCTGGCGGCGTTGAGTGACCTGGTAGCCCTGGACGCAGTCCTCAACGGTGTCGTCCTGGCCGGTGGCGATTTTGTGTTCGATGTTCTCCGGGACCTGCGATGGTTTCCCAAGTCCTATCTGCTCTATCGCCTCAACAAGGTACGGCAGTTTCGCGAGCTGGCTGCCGCCTCTCGAGGGGAAGCCAAACGGTATTATACAGAGTTGGCCGACCTGGGTCTGAAGGAAATCGCCAGCGTCTTGTTTCAAGGTACGACCTTGAGCAAGCCAGAAGCGCGGCGCGGGTTATTGCCGGACCTGTCAATGGTCGAGGCGAGCCTGGCTCAGGCAGGAGACCAGATATGGCTGGCCTGGACTTGAGCCGCGGCGAAAGGTTGCTGCAGTCGGCTCGCGATCTGCTGGCCCAGGGTGACCCTTCGGCAGGCTCAGGGCAGGCTCTGGCCGGGGTGGCTGGACTGGCCTACCAGGCCTTCGAATCGGCGCTTATCGCCCTGACGCAGGAAATCAATGGGGCTGACCCTGGTAGTCATATCGCGCGGCGGGAGCGGGCCAAGCAACTGCTGGCTGAACACCGTGACAAAATTGACCGACTCTGGGAGGCACGGAACATAGACTTCTATGGAAACCCGAGCCTGCATCAGCCCAAACGAGAACTGACACGGGCCGAAGCGGAAGAGGCCCTCGACGCAGTCACCCAGATGTTCGCTGCGGCCAGGCAGATACTGACCGGTCGTTAATCACAATCAGAGGGGTGACATGTGTCACACTGTCTCCGATGTCTCTGCCTTGGCGTCCCTGGGCTGGTAGCCGACTGTTCCGGTCGAGCAAAACGTGGCCGGGTACGTGGCCTGGATGAAGGAGCAACAGGGAACGAGAGAGTATCTGGAAGAAGCCGGGCGGGTGATGCGGGAGCAGGGGGTAGTGCAAAGGATCAAGGATTAAGAATTGAGAATTGAGAATTGAGAGTTGGGAATTGAGACATGACTGAGTACAAGAGTTTTGAGGAGATGCCAGTGTGCCTGTCTGCGTGCGTACACGCACAGGCAGAGCAGAAAGCGCATAAATTGGCTGTAGAAATCTTCCATGTCAGTGAGCATTTCCCCCGGAAAGAAGATTATGGCAAGTAACGAAACCAAGAGCCACCTGCTGTATGCCCGAGACGTCGGTTACATCGAGGATCAGACCTGCGACTCCCTTGGCCACAGAGTGGAAGAAGTCTTGTTTGATCTCAATTCAGTTATCAGCACCTTGCGTCGCAATCTAAAATCTTAATCCTTAATCCTCAATCCTTAATTCTCTATCCTTAATCCTTAATTCTCTATCCTTGTACTATTCTTTACTAGCGAGAGGAGCAAGCAAATTGGCCAACATCTGCGTGACTGGCATCTGGCACCAGGGGACGGTGGTTTCCGCCTGCCTGGCTGATCTTGGGAATGACGTGCGCGGCGTATGTGATGAAAAAACCGCTGCGGGTTTGAACGCGGGTCAATCGCCGGTGCACGAGCCTGAGCTGCCGGAAATCATCCGGCGTAATATTGCCGCAGGAAGGTTGCACTACACCACGGACTTTGCTGAAGGTTTGCAGGATGCGGAGTTCGTTTACATCTGCACCGACACACCGGTGGATGAGAATGATGACTCAGATCTTTCTACGATTTATGCTATTGCCGAAAACATTGGGCGAAACTTGAGGTCTGATATCGTACTCTGTGTGACCGCCCAGGTTCCCATCGGCACGAGCCAAGTTTTGGCTGATGTCGTGCGAAAATATGCTCCCAATCTCGAAGTTCATGTTGCGTATGTTCCTGAATTCTTGCGCTTGGGAATCGCTGTGGAAACTTTCCGGCAAGCAGACCGGTTTGTGATTGGTTGTGATGATAGAAATGTGGCCGAGCGGGTAGCCATCCTGTATCAGCCTCTAGAGCGCCCCATCCTTTTTACCGATATCCGTTCGGCAGAAATGGCCAAGCACGCTTCGAATGCATACCTCTCCACATCCATCAGCTTTATCAACTTGGATTCAACTCGTAAGTGCAACAGGTAGTTGGTAGAATACCTCGAAAGGTGTGAAAAAGTCAAGGCATTTTCTTGGACGGTGGTTGAGCTTATCCGCAACAGCAAAAGCTTCTTCGAAGGTGGTATTGGAGAAATTGGGTGCAGCCCATCAGATGTCCACCCCTTTGATGGATGCCGTGTGGCAGGTCAATGCCCAGCGCGCTAAACTTATCAGCCGGAGATTATCTTCCGCTTTAGGCGGTCTGGACGGCTATCAGATCGGCATCCTGGGGTTGACTTACAAGGCCGGTACCAGCACGATGCGGCGGGCCATCTCCCTGGATATTATACGCGACCTGATCGGGCAGGGGGCAGCCATCAAAGCATTTGACCCGCTCGCCAATCTGGATGAGGTAGATGATCTACCCCAGATGGAAGTGTGCGCTGACCCATATCAGGTGGCCATAGGAAGCAGCGCGCTCGTCCTGGTCACCGAATGGGCCGCGATCAACAAGTTGGATTGGAAGCGAGTGCGTGCCAGTATGCGCGATGACGTGCTTTTAGATACCCGCAACTTGCTTGACCCAGGCCTGATGACTGAGGCAGGTTTCCGCTATCTAGGCATCGGGCGCTAACTAGGTGTCATTGCGAGCGATAGCATGTCATTGCGAGGAGGGTCGAGTAGCCC
>JBDRGC010000514.1:0-11138 GCA_043818215.1 Chloroflexota bacterium
GCCAAAATCATCATATTAGAACAACGTCTGGCAGAAGTCTCGGTGGCCACCAAGCTCAATATTCCTGTCTCGTCATCAGTTTATTACTGCCAACGGCTGCGTCTTATCAACCAGGAGCCGGTCATGTTGGAGCAATTCTCGATGCCGGTGTATCGTTTTCCTGATTTGGAAAACCATGATCTTGAAAAACGCTCATTTTACGAGATCGCAGAAACTGAATATGGTATCACCATCCGGCAAGCCCAGCAGAGCCTGGAAGCCGTTTCAGCGACAGAATTCGAGGCCGGGCTGCTGGGAATTGAGCCGGGCGCGCCGTTGATGTTGGAACGTCGCTTGGCCTTCGACCAGGATGAACAGCCGGTAGAGTATGGCAACGACTTGTACCGGGGCGATCATTTTCGCTTTGTCACCGAGGTTGCGCCGCTTGACGCGGGGCGAGAGGCGTGAAGCCCCACCGAATGAATTCGGGGGCTGATACAGGAAACATGCTGAAGCATGTTGAGATACGTTTCGCGCTTTACGCTCTACGCTCCACGCTCCACCTTCCACGAGGACGTGATCTGCTATGGCAGAAGAATACTTCGATATAGTCAACGAGAATAACGAAATCATCGGGCAAGAGTTGAGACGCATCGTCCACCGAACCGGGCTGTGGCACCCGGGCGTGCATGTCTTTCTTTTTACGCCAGATGGCAGGCTCCTGATTCAAAAGCGCAGCCAGACTCGGGACACATTTCCCGGGACGCTGGATTGTTCCGTCTCCGAGCATCTCAAACCGGGCGAATTATATCTGGCAGCCGCGGTTCGCGGTCTGCGGGAAGAGTTGGGGGTTGATGGTATTCCCTTCACCCGTCTGGTTCAATTCAAGATGTACTACGGGCCAAACGATAACGAATTCAGCGAGGTATACGAAGGTGTGTGGGATGACTCCCCCATCACAATTGACCCTCACGAGGTGGACGAGATTGGATTTTACACTATCCCCGAATTGGAAGAAATAATGGCGAGGGGAGATCCCCCCATCGCTCCGTGGTTCCTCCAATTGTTTCGCTGGTACATCGGTAAACCAACCGAGATGGAGGCAATTCTATGGGCGCGCCGGTAGATTTTTCTGAAGGCGATGTTAATCTTTCGCCGCGCCGCGCGGAGTGGCAGGATGCCAACCTCGACGCTGAAACACGCGCCCTATTGGACGAAGATGCGCGCTACTTTTTGCATCAATCGCTTTCCACCCCCTGTCTCAACGCCCTGCGCGCCTACAAAGGCATCTACATCGAAGACCTGCAGGGTCGCCGTTATATGGACTTTCACGGCAATAACGTCCATCAAGTCGGTTTTGCCAATCCGGCGGTGATTGCGGCCATCAAAGCCCAACTGGACGAGTTGTCATTTTGCACCCGACGATACACCAACCGCGTGGCCGTTGATCTGGCTAAAAAGCTGGCCGAGCTTGCTCCCGGAGATTTGAACAAAGTACTTTTCTGCCCCGGCGGCACTGAAGCGGTGGGGATCGCTCTCAAGCTGGCGCGGATGGCCACCGGACGGCACAAGACCATCTCGATGTGGGATTCCTTCCACGGCGCTTCGCTGGATGCCATTTCCGTCGGGGGAGAGGCCCTCTTCCGGCGGGAGATCGGCCCCCTGCTCCCCGGAACCGAGCACGTCCCACCTCCGGACGAGTACCGCTGTTTGTGGGGCAGACACAAATGTGAGGGCTGCGATCTGATGTGTGCCAACTATATCGAATATGTGTTGGAAAAAGAAGGCGACATCGCCGCGGTGATCGCCGAGCCGGTCCGCAGCACGCCGTATATTCCCAGGCCCGAATACTGGCAGGCTGTCCGGCGCGCCTGTGACCGTCACGGCGCGCTGCTCATCTTCGACGAGATTCCCCACGCTCTGGGGCGCACCGGGAAGATGTTCACCTGCGAGAACTTTGGGGTGGTGCCCGACATTTTGGTGATCGGCAAGGGGCTGGGGGGTGGAGTCTTCCCCCTGGCAGCACTCATCGCCCGACAAGGCCTGGACGTGGCTGCCGACCGCGCTCTGGGCCACTACACTCACGAGAAAAGCCCGGTCGCCTGCGCGGCTGCGCTGGCAACCATCCAATACATCGAAGACCACAACTTGGCGGAGCACGCCCGCGAATTGGGCCGCTACGCCCTGGAGCGCATGAAGGCGATGATGGCAGATCACCCTCTCATCGGCGATGTGCGCGGATTGGGACTGCTGATGGGCATGGAACTTGTCCGGGATCGCACTACCCGTGAGCGGGCAACTGACGAGGCCGAAGCGGTCATGTACCACGCCTTGAGCAAGGGTCTGAGTTTCAAGACGACTATGGGCAATATTTTGACACTTACGCCACCGCTGACGATCACAGGTGAGGAAATGGACCGGGCATTGACAATACTTGATGTGAGTCTGGTCGAAGTAGAACGTGAAACGTGAGGCGTAAGAAGTGAAACGTGCGAAGACCTTTTACGCACCACGCATTACGATTATTCCGCTCAACGGAGAGTTCTGTATAAAAGTTTTTCGCCGGCAACACTACAACGAATTTGGAATAAAACGAATTTGTGCCCCGAACCAGTGCATTGGCCCTGTTTTAGAGGACTAAATGATACGGGAGTGTTTCAAAGGGTGCATTCCCATTTTGTGACATTTAGCTAAAACAAGCCATGAAATTGTAAATGGTAAATTGTAAGTGGTGAATGGTAAATGAAATGGCGCGTTGGAAACTTAATTTAGGAATTCAAAGCGCTGACGGTCGGGCGTTTGGCCACAATGAGACCAAAATCGGTCCAAAAGCATTTACAATTTACCATTCACCATTCACCATTTACAATTCTCCCGGTGATATGGGATTGCATTCCGTTACTCCAACCACCGTCACATTTTGGGTTTGCACCCGTTTCAAACGAGTTGCGAAGTTCCGTAAATTGAGGGGGGGGGGAATCCCCTCCAATTTCTGGGTTCTCTTCAACTGAAATGAAACGCACCCAAATTACACAATGAGTGAGAAAATATCTTGCCAAAGGCCATGCCTTGTTCTACAGACTCAAATTCGTTCCTTTCTCCATTCGTTGTAGTGTTTTATGCAGAACTCTCCTTAACGAGGTAACCCATGAAAACTAAATCTAAAATCCCAACCTGGAAAGACAAAATCCTTTTCACCCCCGGTCCGCTGACCACCAGCCGGACGGTCAAGCAGGCCCTGTTGCGCGACCTGGGTTCGCGCGATTTCGAGTTCATCAATATCGTGGCAGACATTCGCCAGCGATTGTTGGAGGCCGGCGGCGTCGCGGATAGCGGATACGAGGCCATTATCATGCAGGGCAGCGGTACTTTCAGCCTAGAGTCCGTCATCTCGTCTACGATTCCTCCCGGTGGCAAATTGTTGGTCATCATCAACGGGGCCTACGGGCGGCGCATCGCCCAAATCGCCAGGGTGTACCACATCGAGGTCGTGTCGCTGACCTATCCCGAAAACTGCCCCCCCGATTTAGCGGATATCGAAGCTGCCCTGGAAGCCGATCAGGCCATCACCAGCGTGGCGGTGATCCACTGCGAAACCACAACCGGCATCATCAATCCCATCAAAGAAATTGGCGAGATCGTCAAGCGGTTTGACAAAGATTATTTTGTGGACGCCATGAGCAGTTTCGGGGCTGTTCCCTTCAATTTAGCCGAATGTGGAATCGACTATATGGTCTCTTCGGCCAACAAATGTATCGAAGGCATTCCTGGCTTTGGCATCATTCTGGCGAGGCGGGATACGCTTTTGAAAACTAGTGGCTATGCGCATACCTTTAGCTTGAATCTGTTAGACCAATTGCTGCGCTTCGATAAAGACGGTCAATTCCGGTTTACGCCGCCCACCCATTCCTTGCTCGCCTACCACCAAGCTCTGCTCGAATTGGAAGCGGAGGGCGGCGTCGAGGGCCGCGCGGCTCGTTACCGGATCAATTACGAGATACTGATCGCAGGGATGCGAGCAATGGGGTTCACCGAATATTTGAAACCCGAAGACCAGGGATATATCATCACCTCGTTTCCTTTCCCCGACCACCCCAACTTCGATTTCGAAGAGTTCTACCAGGCATTGAACGAGAAGGACTACGTGATCTACCCGGGTAAAGTCAGCCAGGCCGATTGTTTCCGCATCGGCAGCATCGGGCGTATTTTCCCGGCTGATATGCACGCTTTGCTGGCAGCCATCCGGGAAACGCTGGTCGAGATGGAAATAGAGTTGTGAAACGTGAAACGGGAACCACTAATTGTCATTGCGAGGAACGCTCTTTGTGACGAAGCAATCTCATACTTGGCTAGCAGGAGATTGCTCACCTGCACTGCACCAAACGCAGTGCGATGCAAGTGTCAGCGGTAAAGCTGCTTCGCAATGACAGTTTTTGGGATGACGCATCACGTTTTCACGTTTCACGCCCTGCAGAGTTCAAAGTACAAAAGAAAAGAAGGAGATCAGAATTATGGAAAGAGATCCACTGTTCGAAAGAAAAACAGCAATCGCATACAAAACGGAAGAAAAGACCGTCTTGAGAGGCTATGATTTAAGTGAACTGGCCGAAGAGGGTTATTCTTTTTACGATACGATGTTCATCCTGTTTCAAGGCAGGATACCCTCTCCCCCAGAAGAAAAGATGCTGAAGTACGAGATGGGCGAGTTCATGGAACATTCCATGTCGCCGTCGGCGGCTTCGGCCATTTCTGTGATCGCGGGCAGACCCAATTTACCTGTTGCGGTAGCAGCATCCATCATGACCTTCGGTGGCGTCCACGGTCCCGGGGCTGCTCACGGGTATATGATGAACAAATATCTGGAGGAGGGATGGGAAGAAGGTAAGACGCCTGAAGAGATGGGCAAAATCCTGGTGGACGATTACATGGACGCCGGAGATAAAGTCATGGGGATGGGCCAGCCTCAGCACAGCGATGGCGACCCACGCGCCGAACCGACTCATCTCAAACAGGAGGAGTTGGAAATCGACGGTGTCTACCTCGAACTCCAGAGGTCTGTCGAAAAGCATTTCCACGAACGGCGCGCCAGGGAAGGACGCCCCTACGTGGGCGTGAACGTCGTCGGAGCGGGCAACACGGCCCTCATGGACATCGGATTTTCGCCCAATGCCGGATGGTGCATCGGGAGCGTCAGCCGCGGCTATAGTTGCGCAGCCCACGCCCTCTACAATATGAAGAAGGGGCGCGCCTGGGCAGCCTCCCGGAACGAGCCGATGGTACAGATGTTAGACCTCTCGATGATCAAGTACATCGGCCCCGATGACCGGAAAGTGCCCAGCCAGGATGAACGCCAGGAATATGCCAAAAAGCAAAAGGAATCAGGAGAATATAAGAAATGGGTGATCTAAAAACGAAAAAAGTCGTCGGCAACCTGGGTGATCCCAAACTGCCATACGAGTATTCGACCAGACCGTATGGCACAGTGCCCAAAGACACAACTCGTCCACACTTCCAGTGGCTGTCGGAGGTAGCCTACAAAAATAAGCACCGCATCGTGGCCCGAGGATACGACACGACAGAGTTGATGGAAGCGGGCTATGGGCTTGTGGATATGCAGTTCGTTGACTTCCAATCCAGGATTCCTCTGGTCGAAGAAGAAAAGATGTTGAACTATGTCATGATCATGGCCCTGGAAGATGGGCTATCTATGCCGGCCATGATTGCCCGCACTGTCGCCCGCTCGAAGACCTTTCTTACCCAGGCGTGTGGCGCTTCCATTCTGGCCTTCGGGCATGCTTACGGCGCTTACTCAGCGTTTGGAAATATGCTGATCGATGCCCTGGACGAAGTGGAGCAAGATGGAAGGCCGGCGGAAGAGGTTGCCATGGAATTTGCTCAAGAGCATTCAGGCGATCCGGCCCTGGGTGTCTCTGACCTGATGCTCGAAGACCCGGCTGCCAAGCGCATGTTTGCCAGGGCTGAGAAACTCGGCGTGGCGGGTAAGCATATTGCTTTCACCAAAGAAATCGTCAAAGCAGCCCAGCAGATCAGTGACAGCCCCGTAGACTTGGACATGCTCGGCGCGATCGGCGCTACGATGATGGACCTGGGCTTCACGCCCGAAGCAACCTGGGTCATCCTGGCCATTACGCGCTCATTTGGGGCCGGTGCTCACTATATCGAAGAGGTCGAGCGGGAAGGTATGACGGCTTTGGGGCAGGAACTCACCCCCAAGGAATTCTACGATGGGCCAGAAGACCGGCCCGTTCCCCCGTTGGAAGATAGGGTCAAAAATGCCAAGACTGCGCAAACCTTTGACCTCGAGGCGTGGAAGCAGGCTTTCGAAGAACGAAAGAAACTCCACGGTAGCGGGTTTGCCATCGTCGAAGAAGTTGAAGACCCCAGTGAGAAAACGTAACCCAGGAAAAAGTAATCAAGTTCACCACTAAGGACACAAAGAGACACAAAGTAAAAACCTGATAAAACAGTAGTGGTCAAGAGTACTTTGAATACATGTCATTCCCCAAAGGGGACAAGTGTCCCAAAGGGATAAGTATGCGAATGGAACGCAGTGGAATGTGGCAATCTCCCTCTCACTAAGGAGGGGATTGCTTCGCCGGAAAAGCTAGCTCGCAATGACAGTTGTTCAAGCTATTGTTGACCAATACAAGATACGGAAAAACCTTTGTGTTCCTTTGTGTCCTTCGTGGTTATAGATTGTTGCTCAAGGTGAAAAAATGTCGAAAAGCAAAGAATTAACACTCGAAGAAATTCAAGAAGTCGAAGAACTGTACCAACGGGCGAGGAAAGCCTTCGAAGTAATCGAGTTCTGGCCCCAGGAGAAAGTGGACGAGATGGTTGCCGCGGTTGCCTGGGAGTGGCAAAAGCCAGAGGTAGCGCGCGAACTTGCCCACCTCGCAGTAGACGAATCGGAGATTGGCGTTTACGCAGATAAGGTCGCCAAGATCCAGAGCAAAACCAAAGGCACCCTGTGGGATATGAAAGGTGTGCAAACCTGTGGGCTGGTGGAGGAAGACAAAGAGAGGGGACTGCGTATTTATGCTAAACCGATGGGCGTCGTTGCCAACGTGGTGCCTTCCACGAATCCTGAGTCAACGGTCTGCTGCATCGGGTTGAGTCTTTTGAAGACCAGAAATGCAATGATCGTCTCGCCTCACCCCCAAACCCAGGGCAGCTCTGCGCTGACGGTCGAATATGGACGCAAGGCGCTGCGTAAGATCGGTGCTCCTGAAGACCTGATACTGTGCGTGGAAAATACCAGCCGCCTGAAGGCTCGCGAGGTGATGTCCAAATGCGACTTCGTTGTGGCGACGGGTGGCGCAGCGTTGGTAGAAGTGGTGTATGCCGCCGGTAAACCGAGTCACACCGTCAGTTCCGGAAATGTGATCTCCATCATCGATGAAACCGCGGACTTGAAAGCCGCGGCCAATAAGATCGTCAGGTCGAAGGTAGCCAATAACTCCGCCTCGTGCTCATCTGAAAACGCCGTAGCGCTGGAAGCCAGCATCTTCGATGAAATGGTCGAATGCCTGAAAGCCGAAGGCGGTTATATGTGCAGCACAGAGGAGCGCGAGAAACTACGCACGCTTATGTGGCCCGATGGCAAGATGTTGAACCGCAAGATCGTTGCCAGAACAGCGCTACGCATCGCGGAGATGGCCGGGCTGGATGTCACCGCAGATACTCGCTTCCTGATGGTACTGGGCGAAAAGGCCGGTCCCGAAGACCGCTTCTCAGGCGAGAAGATTTCCCCCGTGCTCACAGTCTGGAAATGGGATAATTTCAGCGAGATGGTCGAACGCATGAAGGAAATGCACCGCTTCTCCGGCGAGGGTCACTCTGCTTCCATCCACTCTGAGCGTGATGACCGCAAAATCGAACTGGCCCTCAAAGCCAATGTCGGCAGGGTCAATTGCAATATGCCCCACGCCATGGCGAATAGCGGCAGTTGGTTCAACGCCAATCCCTTCACCGATACGCTCGGCGGTGGCACTTGGGCTGGGAATATGACCAGCGAAAACGTCAACTACAAGCACTTTTTGAATTACACCTGGCTGTCGGAGCCGTTCCCGGAATACGTCCCAACCGATGAAGACCTGTTTGGGGATTATTTCGCCAGGTGGGGCAAGGATTAAGCGATAAAGGGGGAAGGCCAAAGATCGGTTGAGCGTCCCGTACTGAGTCGCCGTGTTGAGCTTGTCGAAACATAATCGTAACTACTCAGCCAGCCCCCCTGCCCCCCCAATCTTGGGGGGAACCCGTGTTACTCAGCCCAATTTTGGAGAGAATCCGTATTGCTCCCCCCAGGATTGGGGGGCAGGGGGGGCGCTTCGGGCGTTGTTTAACCAGATTCGTTGTCTACCTGAGTAGTCACATATTATCGAAGTATACACCTTGGTTTCGATAAGCTCAACCCAAACGGCTACTCAATCAGCGAAATCGTGTTGGGGGCTGAACGGTTACAAGATTATGGTTCCGGCCTGTCCCAGCGTATCGGCAGTACCTAGCACAGGTTTTCGGGGACTTGTACGGGTTAGGAAGGAAACTACCACAAATTGACTCGTGAGTGTAAAACAGTCCGTCCCAGGATCAAACCTATAACGTCAGACACGCCTCTGCCGCCAGCCAGAAAAGCCGCTCGCGCAGAGTGAATCGATTTTGCCAGTCGCGGTTGTCCCATTCAACCTCGCCGCTGACATCGTCACCGCCATAGAGTATTTGACCCAGGGTCACGCCGCGGAATTGTGCCACAGCGAAAAAGCCCGCGGCTTCCATCTCTACGGCGATGCAGCCCTCGGCGCGACGCAATTGGACCTTTTCAGGGGTTTCGCGGTAGGGGCCATCGGTGGTCCACGTCTTTCCGGAGATGTAGGGGATTTTGTGAGCTTGAAGCACTTTCTCGATAGCGGAAATCGCCTCCGGGCTGGCTAGAGCCTCCCTTCCCGGGGGCAGGTAGTGATAGGATGTGCCCTCGTCCCGCACGGCAGCGGTCGGCACGATCAAATGCCCGACGGAAATCTCCCGGTCAAGGACGCCGCATCCCCCGCATGCAATGAACTTCCGGCACCCCAGGGGTATGGTCTCCTCCAACAATCCGCAGGCCAGCGCTGCGCCCACACCCGGGTGAAAGGCTGCCAGCCGCTTCCCCCGAAATTCCAATTCGTAAAGGGGGCGGTCCATATCAGCCCAGGGACGGTGAGCGATGATCTTGGATTTACCCTCTGCGTGCAGCTTTTCGAGCACCTCCGAAAAAAAGGTGATTACGCAGTGTTGGGGAGCGTCGATAGATTTGATCACCTTGCCCGGCTCGATGAGAGCTTCAGGGGCAGGATCGTATTCAAGGATGGGGTAGTCTTGGGGTTCCATGCGGGCCTCCTGCGGGGTATTGGGTCAATGTTATCATAGAGCGTTGCCTCCGGCCATCTGTCTGCCGATAGGCAAGCAACCAATTTCAATAGAACGCGGACACTTGTACCTGCGCCAAGTGCAGGTACAAGTGTCCGCGTTCTATTTCACCAGGGGGCTGAACGCTTACAATAGTTCACGTATCACTCGTCATGTATCACGTATCATCATCCCAAAAAGAAAAGACCCCTGGGAAATTCCCAAGGGTCTTCTATCGTTCAGCGTAAGTTCGAACTTACATCATGCCGCCCATACCGCCCATACCGGCACCGCCGCCGCCCATTGCCGGTGTATCTTCGGGGATGTCGGTAATCAGAGCTTCGGTGGTCAGGATCATGGCTGCGATGGAGGCAGCATTTTCCAGGGCACCGCGGGTGACCTTTGCGGGGTCGATCACGCCATCCTTGACCATATCGACGTACTCTTCGGTGAGCACGTTGTAACCGATCTTATCGTTGCCTTTCTCGGCATGCGCGCGGCGGACGTTCTCCAAAACCACGGAGCCATCCTTGCCGGCGTTAGAAGCGATCATGCGCAGGGGGATTTCCAGCGCGCTGCGGACGATGCTAACACCGATCTGGGCATCGGGGTATTCCATCTTCAGTTCATCCAAGACGCACATAGCGTTGATCAGTGCCACGCCGCCGCCAGGGACGATACCGTCTTCAACGGCCGCGCGTGTTGCGGAGAGAGCATCTTCAACACGGTGCTTCTTCTCTTTTAGCTCGGTTTCGGTGGCCGCGCCAACACGGATGATGGCAACACCGCCGGAAAGCTTAGCCATACGCTCTTGCAGTTTCTCACTGTCGTAGTCGCTGGTGCTCTTGTCGATCTCGACGTGAATCTGCTCGATGCGGCCTTTGATAGCTTTAACGTCACCCTTTCCGCCGATGATAGTGGTGTCGTCTTTGGTGGAGACAACTTTCTCAGCACGGCCCAGATCATCAAGGGTCACGCTTTCCAGTTTACGGCCCATCTCTTCGGTAACCACGCTACCGCCGGTCAGAATAGCGATGTCTTGTAGCATGGCCTTGCGGCGGTCGCCAAATCCTGGGGCCTTGATGGCTACCACGTTGATCATACCGCGCAATTTGTTCAACACCAGGGTGGCCAGGGCTTCACCGTCGATATCCTCAGCGAGGATAACCAGATCACGCTTACCGATTTGAACCAGTTTCTCCAGAATGGGGACGATGTCTTGAGCAGCGGAGATCTTCTTGTCGTGGATCAGAATATAGGGTTCTTCGATATTGGCTTCCATCGACTCGGGGTCGGTGATGAAGTAAGGCGAAATATAGCCTCGGTCGAACTGCATACCTTCGACGTACTCGGTCTCGAACTCCAGGCCCTTGGACTCTTCGACAGTGATAACGCCGTCTTTACCAACCTTGTCCATCACGTCGGCAATCAGGTTGCCGATAGAGCGGTCTTGCGCAGAGATGGATGCGATGTTGGCGATGTCATCCCTGGTCTCGACATCGATAGCCTTCTTACTGACCTCTTCGGCCACAGCAGCAGAAGCGGCCAAAATACCCAGTTTTAGTAGCATGGGGTTGGCGCCAGCAGCCAGGTTTTTCATGCCGGCGGTGACGATGGAGTGTGCCAGCACGGTGGAGGTGGTAGTGCCATCACCAGCGATATCGTTGGTCTTGATGGCAGCTTCCTTGAGCAGCTGCGCTCCCATATTCTCGAAGGGATCTTTTAGTTCAACTTCCTTGGCAACGGTTACACCA
>JBDRGC010000515.1:0-2573 GCA_043818215.1 Chloroflexota bacterium
GCTTCTTCATGAATGTAGCAAAATCGCTCATCAATACCTCAAAGACACACAGCTCCCCTGTATAGTTATTATCGGTCGAGAAGCAAGCAAAGTTGCGTCCTATATGCCATTTTTTTCACTTTTTTTTGACCCCCATAAGCCCTTGATTTCTATTGACAATGCCAGGGCCCTCGGCTATTTGCTGCCATCTTCATTGAATGACCTAGTCCGGGGTCGTCCAATTGGTAGGACACCAGATTCTGGTTCTGGGTGTTCGGGGTTCGAGTCCCTGCCCCGGAGCATAAAAAAACCGCCCTTTTGGGCGGTTTTTTTATGCTCCTAGGTAGGTCTAAGACGTCGACTGGGTTTCCACAGCCGTTGCTTCTGCGGTCATGTTTTGTGTGACCGCAGCGCTTACGGCTGTGGACCCTGGGAGTACGAGGCAGCGTAGTGTGCTGCCGAGTGTTTACGAGCAGGGCGAGTCCGCGCGAACAAGAGCGCAGCCACGCCAGGCTGAGCGAAGCGACAGCTGAGCTTAGCTGTAGAGATAGACGCTGAGCCCGGCACCCTGAGCTTGTCGAAGAGTGGGCGAAGCGATTCTTTAAGGCGCACAGCACGTAGTGCTGTGAATCCTGCCCCGACTCTTCTTGAAAGACTTCCCTGCCCCGCTGTGCCGCTGAGTGCTTACGAGCAGGACAAATCCTGGGGTATTCACTTCCTGATTAGTGGTTCAGTTACAATCTCGCCCTTCTCATAATCGATTGTCGTACGGAATCGTCGAAAGAAGTCGAGACCGATAAGGGCTTTGACTCCCCATGATTTGTCGAAATGTGAGACATATACATCTAGATCATTGATTGTATGGGAACAAATCTCTATCCGTGGGATGACAACTCTTCCATATTTCTGCGTCTGAAGCCCTGGCCTCAATTGGATACCTTCTTGTTTTGATTCAAGGAGCCCCGTTGTTTCCAACGCTTCATCCGAAAACTCAGTCGACGGTGCCGCCGTGTCTAAGATAGCATCAAATTTATGACGTTTACCATCATGCGTTGTCACATATATGGGCAGGTGAATATAACGTGCGAACGTATCAAAAGTGGTTATGTTCTGCATGGGCTCTCCAGCCCCCCGGAAATTTACACTCTCCTGTATATTTAAAGGTACAATCCATGTGTGGGACCGGTGGATAAAAGACCGCCTTGTCATCTTTCGAGTGTCTGGCGACCACTCCAGAAAGAAGCCGACCCGATTCATCATCTTCGCAGTCAACGATGAGCAACCACTCATCCGGATAGGTCTTTTTCATCTCTTCCCACGTCATTTTCTGTCCCATGTCCCCTCCCGGCAGATCTATATAAGCCCTCACCTCGTTCACATATCAAGCCTTTTCTCATACTTTTCAAACTCTCCCCGACAAGCAAAAAATGGGCCGTTGATTGCCCCGTGGAGACCGCAGGTCTCTTTACGGGGCGGTCGGCCTGATTTCGGCTGGATAAGCATGGCACTTGGTTTTAAGCTGGGCCAATATAGTGTGACGCGGGGTGGGGTAAAAAAAAGACGGAGCGACTTGGCTCCGTCTTTATATTCTGTAAAATCTGACCCTCGGTTGCTATTTTACGCAGTACGATTTTCCGTGCGTCAATGGGTCCTGTTCCAAATCTATTCTAACTAAACGGCCAGAAGATGAAAATTGAAAGGTCCCACGCCATGTGACTGATGATATTTATCCAGAGCGAGCGCTCCGGCAATCGATGCCGGCGTGGCAGGGGTCTCATGAGCCGTACTTTAAATGCCGCCGCGATTAAGGGCCGCACTGCATGTTGCCGTGCCTTCACTGCCCCAACCACCGCGCGCTGATGAATGCCACCGGCAAAAGAATACCGAACAGAAGTTGAATCTGAGCGGTCTTCCCGTCCAGCATCACAAATGCGCCGGCATTATGCGTGCGATCAATCCGTATCAGCTTGAACGCAAGCGGCGCGGACAGAAGTACGATGGCGCACGTGACCGGCGCAAGGCCTGCCGGTGTCCCGGGGACAAAGGCAAGTGCGCACAAACCAAGCGTCATCAGAATCGGCCCGATGATCAGAACGCGGTAGTACGCTGCCGATTTGGTTTCTCCCAACATGGAGGCAAACGTGCGGCATCCTTTGTCCGGGTCAGTATTCAGATCTCGCCAGTTATTAGCATGGAGGATGCCCACGGTATACGCGGACACGGGGATGCTCCATATGATCGGCAACCAACTGAAGTGACCCGATTGAACCCAGTATGCGCCGAACGTCGGCAAAACGCCGAACGCCAGGAAGATCGAAAGGTCTCCCAGGCCGGCGTATTTGAAACAGAACCCGGTCCGTGTGTAGCCGATTGCGATCAGCGTACCTACGCCGCCCAACAGCAACACCACCCACCCTGTTTTCCATACCAGGAACAGGCCACACACAACGCCTACGGCCAAACAGCCCGTAGCCGCACGAAAGGCTTGGCGTTCAGAAATCCAGCCCCGCACGATAGCACCGCTTGTGGGTATCACCTGCGTGTCCAATTCTCGACGATGGTCGTAGCAATCGTTTAAGAGATTTGCCGCCGTA
>JBDRGC010000516.1:0-2232 GCA_043818215.1 Chloroflexota bacterium
TCCGTTCTGTGAGTCCTTATAAGACCAGCCAGACCTGTTCATCCTGCGGCCATGTCGATAGGGGGAATCGGTCAGGTGAGTTGTTCCGTTGCCTCAGTTGTGGCTATGTGGCAAACGCAGATGTGCAGGCATCACGGAACATCCTCACCCGATTCCTTACCGGACCCTACGGTGCCGGTTGCAAACCTCTTGTGTCCTATAATGGGATACTTTGAGGAACGGTCGCCGCATCGTTCAACGTGCTCTAAATATAAAGCTAGTGGTGGTCGCTGATGCCTTGTGAACCCCTCGGACCGAAATCAGGTGACCTGGATCCACCGGTGCGTTGGACGCCTGATGAGCAGGCGGGGCATATGACGCACCTGCCAAACAACCACATCATCACCAACCTCTCACACACCGTGATCGTCCCCTGCCCCCAGTGCAAAGGTCGTGGTGGTACTTCTGGTTCTTGGAAACTGGAATCGGATGGCACGGTCAAGACCATCCCCTGGATGCCGTGTTCGTATTGCAAAGGCCAAAAAACCGTGCTGGCCACGACGGAGCCACGATGATCCGGGCCTATTACAACGAGATCGATCCTTTCGCAGCCGCTTGGTTGCGTGAACTCATTTCCCAAAACCTGATCGCACCGGGTGACGTGGATGAACGGAGTATTGAAGATGTTTCACCAACAGACCTCCAAGGTTTCACCCAATGCCATTTCTTCGCCGGTATCGGAGTCTGGAGCCACGCCCTGCGACAATCCGGCTGGCCCGACGATCGACCCGTCTGGACCGGATCATGTCCTTGTCAGCCCTTCAGCTCGGCAGGCAAAGGTGTGGGGTTTGCTGACGAGCGGCATCTATGGCCAGCCTTCTGTTGGCTCATCGGCCAGTGCCACCCTGACGTCATCTTTGGCGAACAGGTTGCAGGAAAAAACGGAGAAACTTGGCTCGACCTTGTATCGACTGACCTGGAAGGTGAAGGCTACGCCTGCGGGTCGGCAGTTACCGCAGCTTGTGGTTTCGGGGCACCCCAGCAAAGAAAGCGACTGTATTGGGTGGCCGACACCGAACACGATGACGGGCGGGCAGACGTCGAGGGGCGGCGACCGGAAGGGCGAACCGCTGATGGCGGGAGCGGCGCAACTAGCGGCGTGGCCGACTCCAACAGCAGCCACAAACTTGGAAACGGCGGAAGCTGCGGAAAAGGAGCTTTTTCGGAAAACTCCGGGGGGAGGTGGTCCAAGCAAGCTTACAGTGAGTTGCCATCTGGCGGCGTGGCCGACTCCCAACTGCCCACGGAAGCACGACAGCGAGCAGACGGCAGGGAAAGCATACCCATCGAAGAAGCAGCCGGACCTACCGGAGAGGGCGCAACTGGCATCCTGGCCGACGCCAGCGGCGAGGGACTATCGATTTGCCAACGCCCAGAGCTACCAGGAGCGGACGGGGACGACCAAGGGCGAGCAGTTGAACAATGCAGCGGTCCATTGGAGGGGGGACTGCCCGGCCCGACGAACGGCCACTGGCGAGATGTTGACTGGCTCGGATGCCGAGACGGAAAGTGGAGGCCAGCTCAATCCATCGATGTCGAGATGGCTGATGGGGTTGCCGATAGCCTGGGATATTTGCGCATTGGCGATCGATGGTCGCTCCGTCCGCTCATTGAAAAAACGGAAAACCGAGTAGGACGGTTGAAGGGATATGGCAACTCAATCGTAGCTCAACAAGCACAAGCATTCATTGAGGCCTATTGTGAAATCCATTAAAACCATCATAGACTGCCCCTGTTGTTTCAATGGGAAGACGAAAAACCGAAAAGGTAAAAAAGAGACGTGTAAATTCTGTCAGGGCATCGGCGTCGTGCATGTTACAGCATATCCTAACAAGGAAAAGAAAACAAAGGGGCTCTCATGAAACCACCTCTCTTCCAAATCAAGCAGAGGCCCGCATCAAAATATTATTACCATCAGGTGGTCCACAGTGATAGCCAAGGTCGTATCATTCATGAAAGCGTCCCCGACGATGCAATGAAGGATAAGGAACCGACCGACAGAATAAAACGTTTCGTGGGACAGACCAATATCACAGGACCTAATGGGGGAGGGGTGCTAAATTTTTGTATCGAGGCGGACACACTGATGACCGCTTTTGCCATATTTGATGAGGAGGCACAGGCGGCTTTGGAGCAGGCGGCAGCGGAGCAGGCCTAGGCTTCTAAGGTTGATGTGTCGTAGAGCTGTGGGAT
>JBDRGC010000517.1:0-14068 GCA_043818215.1 Chloroflexota bacterium
TTAGTAACCTCTCCATATTGCAGGGTAAGGGTCTGACAACTGTTCAGCGGATTATGCTAACTGTCTCCAATCCCCCAAATTACCAATTTACCAATTTACCAATTTACCAATTTACCAATTTACCATTTTACCAATCTACCAATTTACCATTTTACCAATCTACCAATTTACCCAATTACCTGCCACCTTCGCCAAAGGAGTCGTAAAAAAGATGTCAGATGAATTTGCTGTTGGAATCAGCGGCGTGACCAAGAAATTTGGCGAAGTCACCGCCGTTGATCATGTAGATATCGAAATTCGAGATGGGGAGTTTTTCTCGCTGCTTGGTCCCAGCGGATGCGGAAAAACGACCATGCTGCGCATGATCGGTGGCTTCGAGATGCCCACCGAAGGGCAAATTTTTATTATGGGCGAAGCTCAAGGGTTCAAGCCACCCTATCAACGCCCGGTGAACACCGTTTTTCAGAGCTATGCCCTTTTTCCACACATGACCGTTGCCCAGAATATCGCCTTTGGATTAGAGATGAAAAAGGTCCCGAAAGATGAGGTTAAGCGTCGGGTGAATGAGATGCTGGAACTGGTGCAGCTACCGGGCATGGGACGCCGCAAGCCCAAACAACTTTCCGGTGGGCAGCAGCAGCGCATCGCGCTTGCCCGCGCCTTGATCAACCATCCTAAAGTTCTCCTGCTCGATGAGCCGCTCGGCGCGCTCGACCTGAAACTGCGAAAAGACATGCAGCTTGAGTTAAAAGCCATTCAGGAGCGGGTGGGCATCACTTTCATTTATGTGACTCATGACCAGGAAGAAGCCATTACGATGTCAAACCGCATCGCGGTGATGGATCACGGGCGCGTGTTGCAACTCGGCACGCCCGAAGAAATTTACGAGCATCCTGCCAACCTTTTTGTAGCGGACTTCATAGGCGAGTCGAATTTTATCCCCGGCAAGGTGCGACGCATGGGTGATGCCCTTGCTCTCGAAATCAGCGATGGGCGAATTCTCGCGGCTGGTTGGGCTGAGCCAAGTGTTGAGATAGGGGAAGCAGCCGTAATTTCCGTGCGACCCGAAAAACTGCATCTTTATCCCGCCGATCAAGCCGCAGCGATGGAGTCCATGTCCCAAATATCGGGCGCGATCGAACAATCCGTCTACATCGGCACGGACACGCGCTATATCGTCCGCCTGACCGAAGAGACAACGGTGCAAGTCCGCCAGCAGAATACATCGAGCGGAGGCAGCCGTATAACGGTGGGAACGAAGGTCAGCCTGTATTGGGATAGTGAAAGCGCCCGCATTTTGAAGAGGTAGCCATGCAACGATATTTGCGAAAACACCCTTCGTTGCAAGCCTGGTTGCTCTTGATTCCGGCTGGCAGCTGGCTTTTTGTCTTTTTCCTTGCACCTTTGGCAATTGTACTGGTCTATAGCTTTTTAGAACGTGGCACTTACGGCGGCGTTGAGTGGACTTTTACAGTTGAGAATTTTCAACGTGTCTTTGATACGCTCTATTTGGGTACTTTTCTGAACTCGGCTTATATCGCTTTTTTGACGACGGTACTCGCGATGCTAGTGGGCTATCCCATTGCCTATTTCATCGCCACCCGTCCGCCCAAGCAGCGCAGTACGCTCCTGCTGGCGTTGATGATCCCCTTCTGGACGAATTTCCTGATCCGCACCTATGCCTGGCTGACGCTGTTACGCACCAATACGGGGCTAATCAACGTGACCTTGATGAATTTAGGCATTATTGACGAGCCTCTGGCGCTTTTTGGCAATACCTTCGCCATCGTGCTGGGGTTGGTCTATGGTTGGCTGCCCGACATGATTTTGCCGATTTACGCTGCGCTGGATCGCCTTGACCACAGCCTTGTCGAAGCCGCCGGAGATTTGTATGCGCCCGGTTGGCAGGTTTTTCGGCGGGTGATCTGGCCTTTGTCGCTGCCCGGTGTGGTGGCTGGCTCGATGCTGGTCTTCATCCCCTCACTGGGAGCCTTCGTCACGCCCGCCATTCTCGGCGGCGGCAAGACTTTGATGATCGGCAATATCATCAGTAATCAATTTTTGGCGGCGCACGACTGGCCCTTCGGCTCAGCGCTTTCGATGTTGATGATGCTCTTTATGCTCGCTGCGACCTTGATCTACTTCCGCTCCAGTAGCGCAGAAGACAGGAAGGCGCTATGAACAAGATGCATTCCAACGATGTGGGCTTTTTCGCCTATTTGCGCCATAAACTGAGCCATAGTGGTCTCTCGATCTATGCTGTTCTTGGGTATCTGTTTTTGTACACGCCGATCATTGTTCTGGTGGTCTTCTCCTTCAACGATTCGCGTTCGACCGCCCAGTGGGCGGGATTTACCACTCGTTGGTATGGGGAGATGCTCAACGACAGCCAGATTATTCTGGCGTTGTGGAATAGTCTTTTCGTAGCAATCCTTGCGACCATCATCTCGGTCGTTTTTGGGACGATGGCGGCGATGGCATTGGAGCGTTACTCCTTCCGTGGCAAGTTGACGATGGACGCCATTCTTTATCTGCCCATCGTTATCCCCGATATTGCGATGGCGATCATGCTGCTGCTTTTCTTTAACTTCAGCGGCATCGGCTTCGACGTTTGGAAGCTCTCGGTTTTCGGAGTTAAGCTCTCGATCCCGTACTCGGTCATCATCGGGCATGTGGCGTTCGATGTCGCTTTTGTAACAGTGGTGGTACGCGCCCGCCTGTCTCAAATGGATCGCACCCTCGAGGAAGCCGCAGAAGACCTCTACGCCAACGCCTGGCAGACCTTCCGCCGCGTTACACTTCCCCGCATGATGCCCGGCATTCTCGGCGGTGCGTTGCTCGCCTTCACCCTCTCGCTGGACGATTTTGTCATCACCTTCTTCACCAGCGGGGCGGGATTCAACACCTTGCCCGTGCGTGTTTTCAGCATGATCAAAAAAGGCGTAACTCCCAAGATCAACGCTGTCTCGACCTTGATGCTGGGCGTTTCCCTTTTGCTGGTGACCATTTCCCTCGTCTTGCAGCGCGGTGGAGATAGTGAAGGCAAAGTGGATATGTTCTAACCTTGTGTAAACCTTTTTCAGGAAATCCTGAAAAAGAGAAATCCATTAGTCAAAGGAGAAAGAAATGACGAAAAAAAGTTTGTTCCTTACCCTCGGTCTGCTGGTCATTCTCAGCCTGACCCTTAGCGCCTGTGGCGGCGCGGCTCCCGCAGAGGAAGCGCCTGCCGCTGAAGCCCCCGCTGCCGAAGCGCCCGCCGTAGAAGAGTCCCCTACTGGGATAGAACCTGCCAAAGAGATCGTTTTCTACATCTGGTCAGAATACATCGACCCCGAAATCTATACCCTCTTCGAGGAAGAGACCGGCATCAAGGTTGTGGAAGATAATTTCTCGAATAACGAAGAATTACTTGCCAAATTGCAGGGCGGCGCGGCTGGCTACGCGGTCATCGTCCCCTCAGACTACACCGTCAGTATCATGATCGCTGAAGGGATGCTTGCCAGGCTCGACCACGCCAACGTCCCCAATCTCAGCAACTTGAGCGCACAATTCCAGAACGTGCCTTACGATCCCAGCAATATTTATTGCGCTCCTTACCAGTGGGGCACCACCGGTATTGGCTATCTCGATGGCGAAGTCGAAGAACCCACCAGTTGGGCTGTACTCTTCGAGCCGGATGAAGGAGCCGCCACCTTTGGTCGCACCACCATGCTCGATGATGTTCGCGAGGCTTTTGCTGCTGCCCTCGTCTATCTTGGATACGACATCAACACAACCGACGAAGCCCAGCTCGAAGAAGCTAAGACCCTCCTCATCCAGGCTAAAGCTGGCTTATCTGGCTATGATAGCGACACCTACGAAGACCTGATCGCTGCCGGCGAAAACCTGATGGCCCACGGCTGGAATGGCGACTTCCTCATGGCGCAAGAAGAAAACGAGAATATCGCCTACACCATCCCGCAAGAAGGCGGCGTTGTCTGGGTAGACAACGTCTGCATCCCCGCTGCGGCTACGCCCGAAGAACAAGTAGCTGGCGAACTCTTCATCAACTTCCTGTTAAGCCCCGAGATCGGCGCTATGCTCTCTGAATTTAACTGGTACGCCTCCCCCAACGCAGCTGCCGAAGAACTCCTCGACGAGGAATTCCTCTCCGATCCCACCGTTTACCCGCCCGCCGAAGTCCTCGAAAAATTGCAATACATCAAACCGCTAGGCGAAGCAGAATCCCTTTACCAACGCATGTGGGATGAAATCAAGTCCGCTCAATAGATTTTAGGTTTTCAGGGCGTAGAGGGGATTCCTCTACGCCCTGAAAATAATGGCATTATTCTAAATTTTTAACTCCTCAGTCTTGTCATTGCGAAGCAGCTTTATCGCTGACACTTGCACCTGCACTGCATTTGGTGCAGTGCAGGTGAGCAATCTCCTTCAAAGAAAGCGAGACTGCTTCGCAAAAGCGGCTCGCAGTGACATAACATCACTTTGTAGCACTACTAATTTAGTTTCTTATGATTTCCACATCATTTTGGAATAACGATTACCCTCGTCCCACGACCTCCCTGTCGCGGACGAACTGCCCGCCAACGCGGACGTCGCCATCATCGGCGGCGGCTATACTGGCCTGAGCGCAGCCCGCACCCTCGCCAAGAGCGGCACATCCGCTGTGGTGCTGGAGCGTGAGCAGATCAACTGGGGAGCCAGTTCCCGCAATGGCGGCATCACCGGCTGCGGATTGAAGAAAGGTGCGCCTGCCATTTTCAAGGATTACGGCGAGAAGTACGGTCGCGTCTTCTGGCAAGCCTCGCTGGAGGCCCTCGATTTGGTCAAAGAATTGGCAGCCGGCGAGGGCATAGACTGTGACTTCCAACAAAACGGCGACCTGTGCGTGGCATACAAGCCCTCCCATTTTGAAGGGTTCAAAGAGCGCATTGCCTGGCACAAGAATAATCTCGGGCACGAATTGCAGCTTATCTCGCCCGATGAGTTGCGCAGCGAGATCGGCAGCCCGGCCTATTTTGGCGGCCTAGTTGACCATCACGGCGCCGGGCTGCATCCGGCCAGGTTGGTCTATGGGTTGGCGGAAGCAGTTTCACGTCAGGGAGCGATCCTTTGCGAGGGTGCGGGAGTTGACCGCATCCAGAAAAACGCCGCAGGCTACGAAATCCACACCTCTCGTGGCGTCCTGCACGCCAAAGAAATCATCCTCGCCTCCAACGGCTACACCGGCAATCTCTCGCCGGCCCTCAATCGCAAGACCTTCCCGGTCGGCAGCTATTGCATTGTCACCGAGCCGCTTGCGGAGGAAGTGCGCCGGGAGATCAGCCCCAAGGGACGTGTTTTCTGGGACTCGAATTGGTTCCTCAACTATTTCCGGCTCACCCCTGATGGACGCCTGCTCTGGGGTGGACGCAATAATCTCAGCACCACGCTTGATCTCGCCAACTCCGCTCGAACCTTGCGGGAGCAGATGGTGCGGGCTTTCCCCCACCTTGCGGAAGTCGCCGTAACCCACACCTGGACGGGAAAATTGGGTCTCACCTTCGACCTGATGCCCAATATTGGCAGGCTTGACGATGGCATCCACTACGCGGTCGGTTTTGGCGGACACGGCCTGCACACCGCCCTCTATTTGGGGCAGGAAATCGCTCAAATCTTAACCGGTGAAAAGACCAGCAGCCCCTTCATGGAAATTCCCCACCAGAGCTATTTCTTCTATCGAGATAAAGCCTGGTTCCTGCCCTTTGCGGCCTATTACTATCGCTTCAGAGATTGGATTTCCTAAGAAGTTACAAGTTACAAGCCGCAAGAGGCAAGAGGCAAGTGGCAAGAGGCAAGAGGCAAGTGACAAGTGGCAAGAGGCAAGAGGCAAGAGGCAAGTGACAAGTGGCAAGTTTGCATGTCCACTCGCACACTTGCACACTTGCACACTCGCACACTTGCACACTCGCACACTCGCACACTTTGGAACACAAAAACATGACAAATCATCTCTCCCCCGTCTGGACCCATCTAACCGAGATTCAACCTGCTCGCGGCGAGGGGATTTACCTCTACGAGGCAGACGGTCACCGCTACACCGATTTCACCTCCGGGATCGGCGTCACCTCGACGGGACACTGCCATCCTAACGTGGTAGCCGCCATCCAAAAGCAGGCTGAGACCTTGCTCTTCGGGCAGATGAATATCGTCATCCCCCCGACCACGGTCGCTCTGGCGGATGCGCTTGCCAAAGTCATGCCGTCTGCAATTGATACCTTCTTCTTTTCCAACTCCGGCGCGGAAGCGGTCGAGGCCAGCGTCAAATTGGCGAGACAAGCAACCGGCAAGCAAAATATCATCGTTTTTCAGGGCAGTTTCCACGGACGGACAGCCCAGACGATGGCGATGACCACCTCCAAATATATCTATCGTCACCAGTACCAGCCTCTGCCCGCTGGCGTTTTCGTTGCTCCCTTCCCCTACGCTTACTTCTACGGCTGGGACGAAGAAGAGACCACCGATTTCTGCCTGAAACAACTCGACTATCTCCTGCATGGACAGACACCCCCCGACGAGACCGCCGCCATCATCATCGAGCCGGTCTTGGGCGAGGGCGGCTATGTCCCCGCGCCGGATGGCTTCATGCAGGAACTACGCAAGATTTGCACCGAGAATGACATCCTGCTGATCGTGGACGAAGTCCAGTCCGGTTTCGGGCGCACGGGCAAGTTCTTTGGCTTCGAGCATTCAGGCATCGCGCCGGATATCATCGTCATGGCGAAGGGACTGGGCAGCGGTTTGCCCATCTCCGGGATTGCTGCCAGCAAAGCTTTGATGGAGAAATGGGAACCCGGCTCCCACGGCGGGACCTACGGCGGTGGCAGCCTGGTCGCTTCGGCGGCGGCATTGGCGACCGTGCAGACCTTACAGGATGAGAAACTGGTCGAGAATGCCGCCCAAATGGGCGCGCGTCTGATGGCGGGATTACGCAAATTGCAGAAACAGTATCCCTTCATTGGCGATGTGCGCGGTCGGGGGCTGATGATCGGGGTCGAGATCACGGTCAACGGTGCAGCGGACCAGTCCCTCACAAACGCGATCCAAAAAGCCTGCCTCGAGCGGGATTTGCTCCTGCTGACCTGCGGCACTTTCGGCAACGTCATCCGCTGGATCCCGCCGCTGATCGTCACCGCCGAGCAGATTGATGAAGCTATCCACCTCTTCGAGGATTCACTTAAGGAGCTAAAGCCATGAACTTTCAGCAATCGATTCAGACTTATTTTCCCGGTGTTATCTCGGTCACCGATTTTCTTCAGAAGACATATCGAATTCTGCAGGCGATGGGTTTTGACGCAACAAACACAATTGCTTGTGTGGGAGTTTGCCGAGACGAGCTAACCAAACCTCTGAGTGATATGATTTCCAGTATTTGGGGCCCATCCTTCAATTTGGCGAGTCTGGGAGGGATGTTATTTTTGGGGAAGACCGGATTTTCGGCGGCTAATCATCATGCGCCAATTGTGAATGGACGAGAAAGGTGTGTTTACTTCACACTACCACATATTGCTATTGCAGCTGATGGCACGATAGGCCATTACTATCGCCCCGGTAGAGAAAAACCTTCCAGAGCATGTGGCGCATTAGATAAATTCCACAAGGAAATAGTAAGCGGGAACCCGAATTTGGAATTCGACCCTCTTGATATTGAGCAAAGTCTTTTGAAACAACGCCTCTCCCAGAGGATTGAAAAAGGAGATGTTCCCCTAGATTTGGTGCAACTGACAAAGCTGACTTATGAAGTGGTTCTCGATGATCTGGAGCAAATGCTTTCTATGACGACAAACCCCGCTCACTGCAATTATGCTGTCATGACGGGTATTCAGATTCATGGCCCCCACGAAGATTTTATTTGGCCTGGCAAACTATATGCAGTTGTTGAAGGGCAACGGCGGAATATGGAACTGTAAGGAGGGCTTATTTTGAACATTTGGCGTATCAATGTACATAAACAACACTTGTCTATCGAGCCGGTTCCTGAACTCTGGCAACACCTCGGCGGGCGGGGCCTACTGGCACGCATCCTCGTGGACGAAGTCCCGCCCACCTGCGAGCCGCTTGGCCCGCAGAACAAGCTCATCTTTGCCCCCGGGCTGATGGTCGGACATCGCCTCTCGTCCTGTGATCGCATCTCGATTGGCGGCAAATCCCCGCTGACCGGCGGAGTGAAAGAATCCAACGCTGGCGGCACAACCGGTCTGGCGATCACGCATCTCGGTATCAAAGCGCTTATTCTCGAAGACAAACCCGATGATGACGAGTGGCAGGTCATCCGTCTCTCCGCCACAGGCGCAGAATTCGAGCCTGCCGGTGACCTGGTTGGTCTCGGCGTTTTCGAAGCCGCCCCTCGTCTGCTCGAACGCTACGGCAAGCAGGTTGCCATCGCCCTGATTGGTCCCGGCGGCGATATGGAACTGCGCACCGCCGGTATCCAGAATCTCGACAAAGACCGCGTTCCTTCGCGGATTGCAGCGCGTGGTGGCCTGGGTGCGCTGATGGGATCCAAGCGCATCAAAGCCATCGTCATCGACGCCAGCGGCGGTAAAAAACCGCCCATCGCCGACCAACCCGCATTTCGTGCGGCGCAAAAGGCGTATACCAAATCGCTCATGGAGCATCCCCAGACCGCGGCCTACCGCGATTACGGCACGGCGGCGATGACCAACTTGACTAACTATTTCGGCAGCTTACCCACGCGCGGCTTCTCCGAAGGTCAGTTCGAAGGCGCGGAAAAGATCAGCGGCGAGTACATGCGCGCAACCCTGCTGGCGCGCGGCGGCGAGAGCGCCCCCTCCCACGCTTGCATGCCCGGCTGCGTCATCCAATGCTCCAACGTCTACGGCGGCGAAGATGGCAAAACCCTAGTCTCGCCCCTCGAATACGAAACCATCGGGCTGCTGGGATCCAACCTCGGCATCGACGATCTGGACGTGATCGCCCGCCTGAGTTGGGAAGTCAGCGATCTGGGACTGGACACGATCGACGTCGGTGCAGCGTTGGGAGTCGCCGCCCAAGCCGGTTTGCTGGATTGGGGCGACGGAGCGCGCGTGGGTGAACTTGTTTCCGAGATCCGAGCGGGTACGCCACTTGGACGGATTCTCGGCAACGGCGCCGCGACGACAGGCCGCGTCCTCGGCGTGGAGCGGGTCCCGGTTGCCAAAGGGCAGGCGATGCCCGCCTACGATCCGCGTGCCATCAAGGGGACGGGGGTGACCTACGCCACCTCCCCGCAGGGCGCCGACCACACCTGTGGACTGACCATCCGTGCCAAGGTCAAGCATACCGACCCCGGGGGGCAAGCTGATCTCTCGCGCGGCGGACAGATCAGCATGGCGGGATACGACACCCTCGGCGTGTGTATCTTCGCGGGTTTCGGCTTTGCCGCGGCCCCCGAGACCATCTCCGCCCTGCTCAACGCCCGCTATGGCTGGGATGTGGACGAGAATATCTTGCAGGAATTGGGCCGCGAGACCCTCGAGCTGGAGCGTGAATTCAACAAAGGCGCAGGATTCACCTCTGCTGACGACCGCATCCCCGAATGGATGACGCGTGAGCCAGTCGCGCCGACCAACGCCGTTTTCGACGTCCCCGCAGAAGATTTAGATAATGTGTTTAATTGGTAAACCAGTAAATCAGGAATCAGTAGACGAGTAGATCAGTTAGACCTAACCCGGACGAGCCGGAACCACGGATTACACTGATTTTACCCATAGGGCACGATGAGGCACAATACCCTGACGGGTACAAGCGAGACACAAAGTTAAGAAATAAAAAGTTTTCCTTCGTGCCTTTGTGCCTTGGTGGTAAAGGTTCTTGTTTTTGCACAGCATACCCTTCGGTATTGCACCGTGCCGGTATGGTATGCAAGCTTTTCACTGTTAAGGTACTAAACACGAGCAAAGGATAAAACAATGGCAGATACAAATAATACCCCTATTAAAAATCTAATAATCGGCTCCGGTCCCGCAGGACTGGCTGCTGCACTGTACACTGCCCGCGCCAATATGACCCCTCTAGTTCTCAGCGGCATGGAGCTTGGCGGGCAGGTTGCGATCACCCATCTGGTGGAAAATTATCCCGGTTTCCCGGATGGAATTTCAGGCCCAGACCTGGTAGAGAACTTTCAAAAGCAAGCAGAGCGTTTCGGCGCTCGAATTGAATTCGATTCTGTTACCGCAGTCGATCTCTCTCAACGGCCTTTCCGCGTGACCGCCTACGGAGGAGAATACCTGGCCGAATCATTGATCCTGGCCACTGGGGCGACCCCGCGTCATCTCGATATTCCAGGCGAAAAAGAGTTCACCGGTCGAGGCGTGTCTTACTGCGCCACCTGCGACGGACACTTCTTCCAGGGGAAGGAGGTTGTCGTCATCGGTGGAGGCGATAGCGCGTTGGAGGAGGGGCTTTTCCTGACACGCTTTGCCAACACTGTGACCATCATCCACCGGCGGGACGAACTGCGCGCTGGCGCGATTCTACAAAAGCGGGCTTTCGATAATCCAAAGGTCAAATTTATTTGGGATACTGTTCCCACAGAGATTGTAGGGCAAGGTATTGTCAACGCACTGCGGCTGCACAACAAGAAAACCGGCCAGGAAAGCGAATTTCCCACGGACGGGTTGTTTATTTTCATTGGACACATACCTAACAACGAACTATATCAGGGCCACTTGGAAATGGACGAGAATGGTTATCTGATTGTGGATAAGTATATGCAGACCAGCGTCCCCGGTGTGTTCGCCGCCGGAGAGTCCGCTGATTCACACTTCCGTCAGGTGATAACCTCAGCCGGGATGGGGGCCGCCGCAGGGATGCAGGCCATACGCTTCCTCGAAGAGCGTGAGGCGTGAAGCGTGAAACGTGAGGCATGAAGCGTGAGGCATGACGCGTGAAGCGTGACGAAGTCCCCGAAGCGGAGCGGAGTAGGAAACGTGATCCCGCAGGAGAATTGGGACAATGCGCGAAAACTCCCATCTCCCCCTCTCCCCCCCTCGCTGACTCGCAGACTCGCAGACTCGCAGACTCGCTGACTCGCTGACTCGCTGACTCGCTGACTCGCAGACTCGCCACTCGCCCCTATTCCAAAATCCACATAATATTCGCGGGAGCGGGGGCCAGAAAATACACAGTCACATACCGCGTCCACCCAACCCAAGCTTCATCGCTGTAAGCCAGATCGACCCAATGGCGGCCCGCAACTCCCCCGCCAATATCTTCTACGGTGGCAAATCCATACCCGGGAATATATACTAGCTGGCCTTGCATGTAGTTAAACCAGGAGCGTATCACGCCTATCACGCCCTTTTGCACAGTTTTTCCGCTGGCCGTTGTGTAAGAGCAAGTGTCCGGGATGCCAATGCGGCAGGGAGAGTACGAGGTTGCATAAGCCTCCACAGCCCGCCAGTAGCTCACCGGCCCATCGGCGGTACTGACTGTGCGGATGGTGACCTGAGTGCCATACCCAACGATGCGCGGCTTCGGCTCGCGGGCCGTCCACTCATCCTCCACCGTTCGAGAGATTTCTTCGCCATCTTCATAAACCACACGCAACCGCCGGGCAGTCAGGCCGTATTCGCCCACCTGCACAATTTGCTGGGTGTCGAGTTCCACTTCGGGCAGCGGCTGAGACTGCACCCCAAACGGCAGCGGCTCCTGTTCCAGCGTGATTGCCTCCCGCACCCGTACTACGCGGATTTTTCCGTCTGCTGGTATGGGAGTCTCCTCCGGGGGAATGCTGTGATCCAATCCCTGCGTTGCCAGACCGGCCTCCGCCAGGGCTGCCCCCATAGTAGCTGCCACTACCCGGGCGCGAACGATTCCATCTTGGGTTTGGATTGTTACTTCGCGGGAGCGTGCCAGCGTTACATGGATATCATATCCCTCTAAAACGGTATCCGACTGGGGGGTAAGTTGGTCGCCGTTGTTGAGGCCAATGCCAGCATCCCAAAGCGCTGCCCCCAGGGTGCTGGCCGTGGAAGCAAAGCTGTGTACCTGGGCGCCATCGTCCACGGTGATACGCGTGACCCGGCGCACTTGCAAGCTGTGTGACCGCGCGTATAGCAGAGGCTGCCCCGGGTCGACTGGAATCCCATCGGCCAGCACTTGATCCCCCGGGAAGAGAGTCACCCCCGCGAGCGAGAGCAAATTGGCAGGTTGGCGTTCGGTCGTCAGTAGGGTTCGAGATTCCCCATCGGAGGCAATCAGCACCTGCGAGGCCCGTACGATGCTCACTGTCTCGCCTTCGTGAAGCCAGCTATCCAGTGGAGGGTAAACCGCATCTCCCTCGGCCACAGAAATTCCGGCTGCGATGAGGACCTCGTTTACATTGAATGCCCAGGCAGCTACCGGTTGGGTCTCCCCATTGATCACGACATTGATCGTCTTGTGAATTTCAAGTGCCGCCAGCAGACCGCCGCCCAAAATGAGTGCCAGTACCAGCGGGAGCAGAATTTTTCGGTTCATAACAAGACATATTCTATCAGACTTGTTGGAGATTGCTCCCAATAAATGACGACAAAAAATTATACGCCAGTTAGCAGTCCACGAAGGTGGACTTCGTGCATTTTGTTGCTGCGACTTACAGTCACCCCTACACGAGCTAAGTAGTTACGGTACAATATAGGAAACTCAAACTACAGAAAAGTGAGGTCTACAATGAATCAAAATAAATACCGTTTCCTGCTCGCCCTTTTGACAATCATCAGCGTGACTCTGGCTTGCAGTATCGACTTGACCGGAGATAGCAATCCCGAGGCTACAGTTAATGCACTGAGCACATCTATTGTCCAAACAGCAAACGCGGCTGCCGAGGATGGTGACAATGACACTAACACTGACCTTCAGGTCGCCCAAGCTGAGGCAACCCAGCGCAGTCAATCCATCGAGTCCACCCAAACCGTTGTGGCTGCTTCCCGCGATGAAGGCCAGGAAGCCACATTGTCTGCCGCGGCCCCTGTTATGGCTGAACTGTCACTCTTCGGTGTGAACTCCGATAACGGGCATGTCGGATGGATGCACTCTCCGGTGACGCTCGATATCGACGGCTATATGCAGCACGATTATGCCAATGATTATATGCACATCATCGCGCGTGACTTTGTGATCGCGGCCGATATCACCTGGGAGACAGACTACGGCACATCTGGCTGCGGGTTCATGCTGCGTTCCGACGGTAACGAAAAACTTCCCAATCAATATATGGTTATCATCACGCGCGGCGGCAACGGACACGTGTTCTTCACCGCCATTGCCGATGGTGAACTTGCCAATGCCCAGGATTTCTACGCCGGCTTGATGGACCGATCCTTCGATTGGAAAAACGGCTCCACCAACCAATTGGTAATCGTAGGGAGAGGGCCGATATTGGAAATCTATACTAATGGCATAAAAGTTGGTCAGGTAGATACCACTCAACCCCCTCCCGCCCCTGTAATTCCTGCTGCCCCTCAACAGCCGGCCGATAAAACTGACCTGGGGGCCGCGGCTCAATATGCTGAACAGCTAAAACAATACCAGGAAACTGTCGAGAAAATCCAAAGCAATTACTCGTTAGCGGCATTCAACTTCGAAACCAAAGATGCCGTATTCGATGAGGGCTTTGTAGCCATGTTAGCGGTAGCCGAATCAGGGCGCACTGTATGCAAGTTCGACGACGCCTGGTTGTGGTTGATCGAGGAGGAATAACAGCAAGAGGCGGGAGGCAAGATGCAAGATGCGGGAGGCAAGATGCGGGAGGCGGGAGGCAAGATGCGTGAGGCAAGATGCGTGAGGCAAGATGCGGTAGGCGGTAGGCGGGAGGCGTGAGGGGTGGAGGGTGGAGGGTAATAAAATCGTTTCCCGCTTCCCGCTTCCCGCTTCCCGCTTCCCGCTTCCCGCTTCCCGCTTCCGGCTTCCCGCTTCCAGCTTCCAGCTTCCCGCTTCCCGCTTCCCGCTTCCCGCTTCCGGCTTCCCGCTTCCGGCTTCCTGCTTCCAGCTACCAGCTACCCGCGACCCGCGACACGAGACCAGCATCCAGCATAATGCTTCCCACTTC
>JBDRGC010000518.1:0-3866 GCA_043818215.1 Chloroflexota bacterium
AATATCGACCAGTTCTTCCGTTGACGCGCCACGGGCCTTGGCAAGGGCCTGGTTAACGATAGCGGCGCGCCGTTTGACAACCTCTCGATACACCTCCGCATTGACGGTGGTCTGGAAAGCGTTACAGGCCCAGACCGTCAGCATCATGCCATTGTTATTGATGATTTCCTGGTCTATGTAGGGCGCAGGCCGGCCACCGGGGTAAGGCGGGCGAACGTAGCCCTCCTGGTGCCCACCCATTCGAACAACACCTGTGCCTCGGCGTCCCACATTGTGCGTCGCGAGTGCTAAGTTGACGATGGATGACTGAATCCGGTAGTTATCATTGCCCCATATCACCCCTTTCTCGTAGGCGTGCATGGTACGCGGCGCATGGCCGGATTCCTTGGGCTTATAAGCCCATTCCGCAGCTTTTATCAGGTCCTCTTTCGAGACGCCGGTGATGCGACTGCACTCATCCAAGCCGAGCTGATTCGCCTTGACGGTATCGTCAAAGCCTGAGGTGTGGTTCTGGATAAATTCCTGGTCCTGCCACCCTTGATTGACCACATACGTTAGGAGACCATTAAACAGGGCTGTATCGGTGCCTGGATTGAGGGCCAAATGAAGGACATGATCTTTTCTCCCAACCGTTTCGGATATGGCAATGGAGGGGTTACGGCGCGGATCAACGAAGATGATGCGACCATGGGAGAAACTCTCATCCGGATACCACTTTTGTTTCTTGCTTAAACTTGTGCCCTGTAAATTGGGAACCCAGTGCGCAAGAAAGTAATTACTCTGGGCTTCATAAGGATTGTTGCCGATAGAGATAAGGACATCGGCAATCTCGGCATCTTCGTAGCTATTGTTTAGCTCGCCGATCCCCATATCCCGTGTCGCATGACATTCAGAATTATAGGCGGGCCGGTTATGGATCCTCACCATCTTGGTTCCGAGACCGCTAAATATCAGCTTACCGGTACCCCAGGTGTTTTCGAAGCCGCCCCCGGCGCCCCCGTGATCGAAAAGATTGTAGAAGAGCTGGTCCGGCCCATCTGCGTCAAGAATACGCTTAGTGAGCCCGGCATAGATGGCCATCGACTGTTGCCAGGTGGTCTCCATCCAGTCATCACCCGAATAGAGCATAGGGTACTTGAGCCGCCGCTCCCCAACGGGCGTTTTCTCAGAGTACATGATGCTGGCCATCTGACCTCCTCTGGTAGATGAGAGGCCTTGGTTAACGACGCACTCTTTATCGGGGACGATCATTATGTTGTATTCTTTGCCGTCATTATCCTTGATCCGATTCACCATGGCGGGCGTCATGGTTAACTGCATCGGTGGAATTTGCTGGGTGAAGTCCATTTTGAGGGCGTTTTGATCAGGATCCCGCCCGCCTTCCTGGTTCGCGGGCCACTTATAGGTATGGTAGCCGCAGCCCACGATACAGAAATGGCAGGTCATATTGGTTTTTTGGGCGTCGGCGGGGGGCAGCGGTATACGATCTGTAAACTGGCTCATTTTTATTATTCCTCTACTATTAGATGATATTGGCCTGTCTTCCGTAAATTAGACCGTTTACCGCTATGGCCTCGATTGTTTCTTCGGCATCATTATACGTAAGAACGATTTGAGGCAGATTCTCGGTGGCTTGACCGGTAACCATTTGACCGCTTTTATCGGGATCAAAAATACTAAAGTGACAGGGGCACTTGAATGTTTCAGAGGCCTGATCGTACATAACAGGGCATCCCATATGGCTGCACAATATGCTATAACCGACAATATCCTGATCCGGACCGACGCCGCCTGTAACGGCCTTGCCTTTTTTAATCATGACACAGGGGGATGAGCTATCCGGATAAGTGAATGCAAGAGGCTGGTTTACTTTCAGTTGCTTCAAGGCAGCGATTGGTTCACGCGGGTAGGGCAATGCCGTGCTACCAATCGAGGATGTTTCAGCTGGTTGCTGCGCCAATAGAGAGGTTGATAGTGTAGCCGTTCCTACCACAACGCTCGTACCCGTGAGCTTTAGAAAACCACGCCGTGTTATTCCGCTCATAATAAATGATCCTCTTGTTGTTATATTACTTGTCGGTCTGAAAAATCGATGAGCGTCTTATGCTCTTTGCTCATCTGAGCCTTTCGAATTCACCCCGGAACTTCACATTATTACAGTTATATTTCAGATGACCTCCCGACTCAGTCATGGCCTCTAAGAATTAATTACTCGTTCTAAATATTAATTTCAATAAAAACTCTTCAGCGTTTCCCATGTCCTCGACACCCGCTGGCAAAGACTAAATCAGAGATGGACGGCTTTTTCTAATCCTCTCATCTGGATAGGCCTGCCGAGCCCTAAAGGTCGTCTCGTTTGACATACCTCAGCGCAGCGCCACTAACGATAAGTCTGTGGCTGGCACAGGAATCATCACTTAATCCGCCGCCCCTCGGCACCGACAACTCGCTCACCGTCCTCTTTGGTGAATTCGCCCTGCTGGGGATTATCCAGTAGATCAAGCACGGTTTCAGAGGGCCGGCACAGCTTCACGCTACGCGGCGTCACGACAATAGGCCGATTGATCAGAATGGGATCGGTCATCATGGCATCAATCAGCTCGTCATCGGTTTTGCCAGGGCCGTCAAGGCCCAACTCATGGAACGGGGTTCCTTTCTCACGCACCAGTTCCCTTGGCGAGATGCCCATGCGCTCGATGAGCGACACCAGCATTTTTCGACTCGGTGGCGTTTTGCGGTACTCCACCACGTGTGGCTCGATCCCCGCATTACGAATCATCGCCAAGGTATTCCTGGACGTGCCGCAGTCGGGGTTGTGATAGATGATGATGTCCAACATAAGTCCTCCTGTCCCAGGCCTTACAGACCTCAAGTGCGCAGGTTTCAGTTCGGGGCGAGCACCGAGTTGGTGAGATTCGCCCCGGGGCGCCCAGTAAGTGATCGCCCATGAAGATTTCACGTGGCGACTTGATTTGGGTTTCAAGACTATATACGCTTATCCGCATATATAAAAGCGGAGGTTCCCATGAAAACGCGTGTCTTGTTCCTGTGCACCGGTAACTCTGCCCCGCTCTCAGATGGCCGAAGGACTATTGCGCCACCTGCGTGAGGACCTGTTTGAGGTCGCAAGCGCCGGCACTCAGCCTCGAGGGCTACATCCCTTGGCTGTTGAGGTTATGGCGGAGCAAGGCATCGACATCTCGCAGCAGGAAAGCACGTCCGCCCCTCAATTCGAAGGTCAATCGTTTGACTATGTTATTACCCTCTGCAATCGGGCCCGGGAGGCCTGTCCGAATGTGCAAGGGCTCTTCGACACGATCCATTGGGCCATTGATGACCCAGCCGTGCATGATCGTCTGGCCAATTTCAAATTGGTCGTTAAAGACCTCAAGACCCGCCTGGGCTACCTGATTCTGATCGAAGAAAAACGCCGGAAGGCAGATGAAAAGGAAAAAAGAACGCTATGAGCGCAGCAAAATTTTTTAAGTGCCTCGCTGATGAGACCCGTTTGCGCTGTGTCATGTTGCTCCAAGCTCGGGATGCGCTGTGTGTGTGCGATCTTGCTGAAGCGCTGGAGTCGTCTCAGCCCAAAATTTCACGGCATCTGGCCCAGTTGCGCGCCTGCGATCTGGTCAGTGACCACCGCGAGGGACAATGGGTTTTCTACCGAATCCATCCCAATCTCGCGAGTTGGCAAAGCGAGGTGCTGACCAGCAGTCAGGCAGCGCTGGTCGCAGAACTGCCCTTTATGGAAGACCTCCGCCGCCTAGAGGCGGCCGAGTATCGGAAGCCCACAACCCGCTGTCCGTAACCGCCTGCATTTTTCCCAGCTTACTCTCAGCTTAAATATGGAGTTCACCTTATGT
>JBDRGC010000519.1:0-2677 GCA_043818215.1 Chloroflexota bacterium
GGACTGCCTCGGGGATGGTCA
This sequence comes from Chloroflexota bacterium, assembly GCA_043818215.1. GTDB lineage: Bacteria > Chloroflexota > Anaerolineae > Anaerolineales > UBA11858 > JBDRGC01. The sequence goes on from JBDRGC010000519.1 coordinate 22, forward strand.
CTTCGACACTCCCTTTGGTCGCAGTGCAGGCATGAAGAAACGCACCATCTGTGGATCCGTGACGGTTACAGGGCCGCCCGCCGCGATCTGGCGCTTGAATAAAGGGATCACACTGCCCCGCGGCTGCCCAGCACGTTCCCAAAGCGCACCGAGACAAAGGGACTCCCAGTTTCAGCCGCAACCATCTGCACGATCAGTTCGGCCACCCGCTTGGTCATCCCCATCACACTGACCGGGTTGACGGCTTTATCAGTCGAAACCAGCATAAAGCGTTCAACGGCACATTCTTTGGCCAGCCGAATCAGGTTCCAGGTGCCCAGGATATTATTGGTGACCGCATCAGCGACGTTGTCTTCCATTAACGGCACATGTTTATGGGCGGCGGCATGGAAGATGATCTCCGGGCGGAATGACAGGTGGTTAAGGAGGAGATTGCCACGCCACAAAATCGGTGGCTCGCAATGACAGGGAGGGAAGGCGCAAGTCGGCCACCACCACTTGCAGATGGTCTGGATCGAAACCATGTCTGGCCAGGTGGCTTGCGAGCGTATACAGGCTGTTCTCTCCATGCCCAACGACGATCAACTGAGCCGGCTGGCACTTGATGATCTGGGTACACAACTCGGAGCCAATCGACCCACCCGCGCTCCCGTAAGAGATTCGGGACGATGCGGTCACCATAACTCGCTTACCAGACAGCAGTTGCTCTACTTTGGCGGAATCAACCAGAACAGAGTCCCGCCGCAATAAATCGCTGATATCGACATCCCGCAGCCGCTTGACGCTGACATCCCCAGAAAGCAGTTCATAAACCCCCGGCAGGATCTTCGATGAAACCCCGGCTGCATCACAGGCCCGCACGACTTTGCGAATGATCGACCCAGAGGCAGTCGGCATGGCGATGATGACTTCCTGGATATGGTACTCATCCACCAAAGCAGGGATTTCTTCCAACGCCCCCAAAACACGCACCCCATGGATGGTCGCACCAATTTTTTGCAGGTTGTCATCCACAAAGCCAACTAAATCCAGTGAAACATGGTCGCTGGAAGATCTCACGCGCCACGATCTGACCGGCGTCGCCCGCCCCGGCGATCAGCACGCACCTGGCCTGCGGGGATTTGTTCAGGAGGGATTTGTAGTATTCCGAAATGCGCACCGTGAACCGGGAACTGGCCACGACAAACCTGCTCTCGATCTCTAGCAGCCTGTCATCTGCCAACATCGAGACCTTCGCCAGCGTAAAGCCCTTGAGCAACCAGCGGACTCAGAAAGGCAAGTCTCCCCAGTGATTGAGCACATATCTTCTGAGCGTGCGACTTTGCCGTGCTATGAGTATAACGCAAAACTGTGGGGCAATATTTGTACGACCTGATGTGTCTCTTTGTGAATTTGGAATTGCTTTCCGAAATGCTTTATGCTATACTTAGTTCCAGAAGCGGTATCGTAAGTCCTGGTGACTCTGGCCATCCGTAGGATGGACCTAGCTTCCGGTGAAACACCGGAGGGACAGAATGAAATCGGAGCCCAGGGAGAGCCGCTTTTTTATTTTCTACCAAAGGTGATGAACTACAACGTCTTCTATAACGATTTTCTCCGCGAATATCTGGTAGAAACGCGCATCAGCATGTTCATATTTCTGATAGATTGCCCAGGCGATGTGATCCACTGCTTGAAGTCCTTTTATCTGTCTGGAATCTTCCTGGTGGATTAAAACGACCTGTTGGGGCATTAAAGCTATCCCCTCTCGAATGGTTTTCTCCATAAGGATTCGTAAAGCTGGTTTTGTGTAGCGTTTATCAAACCATAACTCCAAATGAGGATATCGGGGTACAGCATGTGCGATCAATCTTGTAACGGCTTCTCGATAAATATCCTCAAAATCGGCAGGGGGTCTGAGAAGAGCCTGTTTGTTCACAATTACCGAAACAATTTCGATATCTTCATCCGCTATGGACCTGAGAAGGCGTTCCGAGACAATAGCTTCAACTTCTGTTGCTTTCAGTTCATCTAATCTGGCCTTTCTCCTAAGGCTTTTGCGAGTTCGTTTAATGTGCAACTCAATTGGCCGGGGATTTTTTGTGACAAGAAGAGAAACTACCAGATGCTTGCTGCCTGAGAAAGGGGCAACATCGCCTGACTCGTCAATATAACCAAAGTAAGAGGAAGCAATTATCAATTTTCTTTTTGGGGGGTGGATTGAGGATTGGGGGGCCAGGGGGGCGCTTTCCCCACAAAGTTGGGGGGCTAGGGGGGCCAGGGATAGTGCTCAGTCAAGCCGCTAGGTTTCACTTCGATACGCTTTTGCTACTCAGTACAAGCGATGCGGGTGACGAAAAACGTGTCACCCTACTCAACCAGCGCTACTATACTCAACCAGCGCTATTATTTCTACTCACCCGGCGCTGATGGTATAGAGCGAACGCTGGTTGAGTGTTGCGGAGCGTTTTTGCCCTGGCACCGTACGCCAGGACAGGTGTGCGGAGCAATGTATCGAAACCTAGGGAGCGGGTTGACGTTAAGGGGTTGGTTCGTGTTGAGCCGCTTGGTTTACCCTACGGGTAGGGTGATAAAAATCGCTCATATTTGAGAAAACCGTTGCCGCAAGTTTTGTTCCGTTTTTCTGTGTGTCTTCAATGCTTTTCTTCTCTTAGCC
>JBDRGC010000520.1:0-7942 GCA_043818215.1 Chloroflexota bacterium
TCTAGACGAGGTCGAACGCCTGTGCGACCGGGTGGCTGTCATGTCCGCCGGCAGGGTGCGGGCTTGCGGGAGCATGGCAGACCTGCGGGGTGTCGTTGCCCCACGGGAGCGCTACCAGCTTCAAGTCCGGGGATGGTCTCCGGAAATTCAGACCGAAATCGAGGACCGGGTTCCAGATTTGGCGGTGGATTCCCTCGGTGAGCAGGAAAGTCTGCTGGAATTCAGCGTCTACGCGGGGGATGACTTGAATCAGATAATAGATGTGCTGCGCGGACATGGGGGGAGCATCCAGTCCTTGTCGCGGGAGAGGGCCTCGTTGGATGACATCTTCGACCAAATAACAACCGGTGTTGAGCACGACAATTGGCTGCGGGACGAAAGCGAAACAACGGGGGTGTCTTTGCCTGAAACATATTCGGAGGCTGCTAGTTTTTACATAACAGGCACTTTGTCTGAGTTGTGGCGCGTTGCTCGGGCGTTTCTCAAGCGTGATCTGCGCTCCGAGATGAGCTACCGGTTTTCATTCTTTTTGCAATTCTTCAACGTGTTTTTCTCGGTGGCGGTGTTCTATTTTGTAGCTCAGTTGCTTGGCGAAGCGGCGACGCCTTATCTGGAACCGTATGGCGGTGATTATTTTTCCTTTGTGCTGATTGGGATCGCTTTTGCCGGTTATTTTGGAGTGGGCTTATCGAGCTTTTCCAACAGCCTGCGGACAGCGCAAACGACAGGCACCCTGGAAGCTATGTTATGTACTCCCACACGGCTGTCGGCCATCATATTGAGTTCCTCCCAATGGAGTTATTTGATGACCACTCTACGAGTGATCGTCTATTTGCTGATTGGGACTGTCTTTTTGGGGGTGGATATTGGGCAGGGAAACTATTTAGCGGCTGTGTTGATCCTGGTATTGACGGTGATATCCTTCAGCAGTTTGGGCATTATTGCGGCCAGTTTTATCATGGTTCTCAAACGCGGCGACCCGGTTGCCTGGATTTTTGGAACTTTATCGAGCCTTTTGGGCGGCGTCTATTATCCCCTTGCAGTTATGCCAGAATGGATGCAGGCTCTCTCGCATTTATTGCCGGTCACGTATGCGCTGCGGGCCATGCGGTTGGCGCTCTTGCAGGGGGCCTCGTTTTCCGAGTTGATGCCGGATATCCTGGCATTGGGGGCCTTTTGCGTGATCCTGCTCCCCGTGAGCTTGCTGGCCTTTGGGTACGCCGTCAAATGGGCGCGCCGGGATGGCAGTCTGACGCATTATTGAGTTTTTGCGGATCGGAGATTGGTAGATTGGGGATTGGTAGATTGGGGATTGGTAATTGAGCAACCAGTTGCACTCACCCCTAATTCCTAACTCTTGAACCTAGCAAATCGCGCCGCGTATCGCCCGTGCGAAGTAAGGTCAACTGCAAACGTGGTTAGCTTGCACTCTGCCTTGATAGATAAGCCAATCGAAATTGCGACTTATCAATAATTCTGTCATCCTGGCGTGGTGCGTGTTTTTCATTGCAATCTCTCTCATAACAAATTGATACTTACGAACTAATTGCTGTGTAGTTTTATCATTACTATAAGTCATGAGGAAATCCCCTGCCAATTTACTGCATATTCTGAATAATTCGTCATGGTCAAGTTCAGAATGAGTATAAAGCCGGCTGCCGGCCTTTTTCCCACCTGATGTATATGGGGGATCTATAAAAAATGCAGCTTCTGGCCTTTGCAGGTTTTTCCGTATTTCTTCAAGGCCATCGCCTTCGATAAAAGTTAACCTATCTCGAATATTATGTATTTTGCGGATTCGTTTACTCAAAGTTTCCGGATACCAGCGTGAAGCAATTCCTTTACCATTCTCCCCCTTTTTGACTTTGCCTGCTCCTGGTGCAAGAATTCCACCCCGATTAACTCTGTTTTTGACAATAGTTTGAAATGCTTGTTCCTGCGCATTTAGATTTGTCGCTTCTAATACTTCGTCAACTGTTTCGTGAGAGAAATTGAAATTCTCAATTCTTTCAGCTAACCATTCACCTTCCCCGTTGATGATTGTTTTCCAAACGGCGGCGACTTGGTGGTCTAACTCCACAAGCATAACGTGGTTTGCCAGGTTTTCGAATGCGACTGAAAGTCCAACTATTCCCCCACCCGCAAATGGCTCAATAAAAATTTCTGGCTTAGAAGGCAAACTTACAAGCCATTGTCGAATTCGTGGTACTAACCAAGTTTTGCCCCCAGGGTAACGAAATGGACTTCGTAATGGCACAGAAGCCACGTTCACAATTTTATCTTTTTGAGGAAGGAAGGATAGTTGGTAAGCCATCAATTTATTGATTGATTATGTCTGTCAGCTGATTGACTGACAAAACTCGTCCACAACTGGGTCAGGCCCGGAAATTGTACACGGAGCACACGGATTCAACGGATTCTTTGGATTTTTCATCCGTGTAATCCGTTGAATCCGTGTACGAAAAAGATTTGTCAGCCAACCAGGTCTGCCAGAGTAGGAGCGTCGGGAGGAGAGCTATGCTCCAATTTTTCGTCAAGTTTCGTCTATTTTGGCTCTTTGGGAATTCCCAGGTACCCGAAATTTTATGCCGCTAATCAAATAAGTGGTGATGTGTCAATCTCTAAAGTGAATTCCGGCCCATTGAGAAGTACGTAGAAGCGATTTAAGACATCACGCCCCAGAACGACAAAGTCAAATCCGGTCAAGATAACTTCCAGTTGAGGTATAGTTACTTCCGCTATGGTGAGCTGTATTGCATAGGTGAATACAATTGTTGTCTCCGCATCGACGTTTTCCAGTTGAAGCCGTCCAATAGGAGTAAGTTGGAGACGTTCTACCATCGTGTCCGGAATTGCGGTCACATCGGAACCCGTATCTAAAAGGGCGGGAATAGATTTTTTGGGTTGAGTCTGGCTGATGTTACTGAGCATCACCGGGAGAAATGGGGCCGGTGGATCAGAAATGTTATCGTAAGCGATCATTGGTTTATAGCCCAAGAAGATGGCACTCTGGCGCGGCGGGGCGCATTTGCTTCTACGTGCTCTATGTAGCAGGGAATGTTTCCTAGCCTGGCTCTGACCCTGGTTAAAACGCTCATTTTGGTATCTTGCTTGTCTCCTACTTCGACGACTTGACCTTGAGCGATGGCAACAACGCGCCCTCGGTAACGTTTCAGTAGCTCAGGTCTGAGACGTTCATAAGCGGCTATCTCGGCTTCGAAATCCAGATGTTTTTTAGACTTTTGCCGAGTTAGATTGGACTTCCATTCTCGGAAAGCATTATATTCATTGATTGGGATAAGTGCAGCTACAGGCTCTCCGTCTCTTTGCAGGATAGCCGGCTGAGATAGACCCGTTTCTACTAGATAATGCATTTGAGCTTCTTTCACACTGATTGTTTTCATGACCGACTCCAGATGTGCTAGGTTGGATCGTGTATATTCATTGTAATGGAAAAGGCATCTTGTGGCAAACTGGTGGATTGGGGATTGGAGATTGGGGATTGGAGATTGGAGATTGGGGATTGGTGGATTGGGAGTTGGGGATTTGGCAACCAGGTGCCCTAACCCCTAACACCTAACCTCTAACCCCTAATTTTCTAACCCCTAACTTCCTAACCCCTAAACCTCTCCCTCACTCACTCCCCCGGCAGCCTCAGCGCCGGATCGCCAAACAGTAAAAACGTATTCATCACCTCCACAGCACTGGAATTGTCAACCGGGGTTTGCCGCCAGGCGTAGAGTGCGATATCCCCCAGGCGCTGACCTTCCGATTGCAGCCAGGCTTCGACGAAGGCCGTGGTGAGGTATGCCTGGGCGTTGGACAGAGTCAGGCTGGTGGGAGCTAGAATTGCCACTGCGCCCCCATCAGGATTCCAGAGCAAATTCTCTGTCAGCGATTCCACGGCGGGATGGGTGAACAGACCGGTCAAACAGGTGCTATGCAGCATGATGGGGAGACGGTCAGCGTTGGACAGGTTAGCGCTGTCCTCTGTGGTGAAGAGACGGTCTTTGCCCCACATATTCACACTGCCGTGCCCGAAATATGCCGCCAACAAACTACCGCTTTCCAGCTCTTGGCGAACCTGCTCACTTGCGCCCAAATCGCCAGCCTCTGGAGCGATGAGCGTAGTTTGATAATCGGATGGAAACAAGTCAATGAAACTCTGCGCGTCTGCGCGGAAGGCCGCCTCTTGCCCGTCAGCGACCGCCAGAATACGCCTCTGCCAGTCTGGGTCGAAGGGCTGCTGTTCGTAGCCCAACGTCTTTTCCACAAAGATGGCTACCTGTCCGGGCGTCTGTGCCGGGACGCGCCCGATGGCGATGTCCGGCCAGGGGTCGGCGTTGATCTGCACCAGGGCAGTATCGCTGCTGGTCTCGCCCCCAAATTCGGTGGGAATCATGATCGTCGGCAGGCGGTTGGCCTCCGCTGGGGCCTGATAGCCTCGGAAATCGTAAGTCGTGTCACCCACCAACAAAATATATCGTGGCGCCGGCTGCCAGTTTTCGACTGCGTAAGCCAGGAAACTGCGGATGGCTTCCGGTTCCGGCATCCCTCCGTTGAACTGGTCGTAAATGGCCCCCACCGAGATGCTGACTGCGGATAGATTTTGCGACGCGCGCCATTCCAGGAGAGGAGTCAGTGGCGCGAGCAAATCTTCCGGGCCGATGGCGATATATTCTGCCCCCCTGGCCGGATCGCGGAGATCGGACTCAGTTGCGGCGGGGTCCAGACCATGAGGGTGGAGATAACCCCCGGGACCGATGGCGGCGTAGCGGTGGCCGGCCTCACCCTGAAAACTGATCGCGCCAGCCTCGAGCGGGAGGGTCGTCAGGCTGATTGTTTCGGGGGCGGTGATATCGAAAATCGCCACAGTCCCGCTGAAGCCGGTCAGCCGCACGGGGGTTTCGGGGGCGGTGAAGATCAGGCTGTCGGCCCCCGCCTCCGCCCAACGGGAATACTCGATTTCGATCCAGTCCACAAAAATAATATCGACCAGGGTGTCTGTGTCACCGGGAGCCTCGATGTCGATGATGTTGCTGCCCTCCACCAGCGTGCCAGCGGGGATATCGGCCTCGACGGTGTAGCGGGTCTGCCCATCCCAGGCGGCGTCGGCGACAAGTTGCCCATTGACGCTGATGCGGACGTGATGGTCGGGGTCTGTTGGCGCTTTGGTGTGACCCCAAAACTCGACTTGCAGATGCCCGGCCCCCGCAGCGACATCCGCCAAATCGACCTCGTAGGTTTGGGATTGGGGGGCAATCAACTTGCTCCAAAACCAGTGATCGCCGGTCTCGACGAGAGGGGTGTACAACAAGTTTTGCTCGGCGCGCACTGCCGCGGTGCAGTACTCGAGGGGCGAAACATCGGGCGGTGGGGCGGCCGCAACCGCCTCCACCATCCGCAGGCTGGGCATATCCGCTGTTTGGAGCAGGTAAATATTCTCGTTGGTGTAAATGCTGTCGCTGGGCTGCCCGTAGAAATGGATGCGGGTCTCTGTCCCCTCGCTTGTGACCAGCAGCGGTTGGGGCTGATTCCGGTGGACGAGTTGGAGTGTTTCGGGATCAATGCTTTCCCACCCTATTTCAGCCAGCGAGATTTGATAAATACCCTCTTCCAAAACAGATATTTTCATCACCCCGGCTGCTGCCAGGTCTTCCAAGCGCACATTGAGCTGAACGGGAGGAACGCCGCTGGTGGTCAGAGTGCAAGCCAACGCGAGCAACAGGGCGGCGAGCACAATGGCACGTAGAATTGGATGGTGTTTACGCATGGGAAGATAACCACTAAGAGCAGGAAGGAACACAAAGGCTTTTTAAGGTTTTTCTTGGTGTTCCTTTGTGTCCTTGGTGGTGGGTTGGTTCTGGCCTGTCCCCGTGTATTTCGGGGATATAAGCAAGAAAGATAACCGGCTAGCATGAGGTTTGAATGAGCATCTTAAAAACCACATAAATGGAATTATGGGGGCTGTATCACAGAGAAATGCAGGTGGCGACCATCGCGCCAACGCAAGTTAGCCTGATTGAAGCGTTTGCAGGTGCTCTCCATGGCTTGCTGGTGTTCTGAATGGCGATAGGGGTCCAGAACCACTTTAATTTGGTCAGGGTGCCAACTCGCGCGACCAGACTTAGAATAGATCAACTGCGTGGCTTACTCCAGGGTCAAGCGTTGCCATGCTGGAGCAAAGTAGTGTTGCTTGCACCAATCGGGCGCATACAGAGTTGGGGGAGCACAGTTAAGCAACAGATTTCACGAATTGCACGGACACCGTGCCGGTACGGCGTAAAAGGCGTTAATAATCAGTGACATCGTGCCCGAAGGGTAAATCGGTGACATCGTGCCCTTCAGGGTAAATCCGTGGTTAAATAGGTTTGGAAAGTTGCCCTCCCCCAACTTGTAATAGCGCCCGGTCGGTTCTGTTTGTCCAATTGGACGCAGTAAGACGACATGGTAGTGATTACATGTTGACTGGTCTATACGTTAATAACTGACCAAGAGAAGCGATATTATGATTCGGAATGTTGCCCCATCAGCTGAGGTACCCCTACCTTACGATGAACTCAATAGCTTTCGGCGCACGAACATCAGAAACTCGCGCATGGCATCTTCAGGGGTGTTGCTGATATGACTCTCGACCACATTGCTTTCGCTGCCATTATGGAAGTGCTTTGGGAAGGTCGCCACGCTGCGCCATTTTTTATGCGGTGCATTGTCATGGCGGTAAAGATCATTTGCTGGGATTAAACGGCGTTCCCAATGGTAAGAATACCGCCCGCTGACTGATACGAATATGTCCAGCAAAGAACCATCCACAATATCGAGACGCAATTTGAGCGGTACACCGGTTGGCAGAGAAACCGTTTGGCGCTCAAGACGATATCGCCAAACTCGCGCTGCGCGATCGCTCTAAGCGACTCGTAAGTTCTCGAGATAGGCATTCAACTCCTCCAGGTGAGCAGCCAGATTTTCGGCAACGATCAGGTCTTCCCAAACCGGATGTTCGGCTACTTGCCCTTGGGCGATCTTGGTTTCCAAATCTGCAACTGAAACCGCGCCATAACGAGTCAGAATGTTTAGCCGGTGCTGCAATACCTCTCGTTTTTGCTGCTTCAAAAAACTTACCAAAGCCTGGCGAAACAGATCGTTTTTAGTCATTCCCATCGATCCGGCAATTTCTGTCATGGTGGTCATTAGTGCTGTCGTCATCATCATCAGCTCCATAGGACTCTTTGCTGGTTAACTCAGTTGGGAATATTATAACCTTAGCCCGTTGAGCCGGTCAACCAGATGTGGCGCAATTATTCAGTCCCAGCTTCTCGTTTCCATCTTCTCGTTTCCATCTTCTCGTTCCCTCCCATCTTCTCGTTCCCACGCTCCGGGGTGGGAACGGCCTCCCCCAACGCTCCGTGTTTACGCTGAAAGTCCTACCTCGTGCCAACGCAGAGCATTGGCACAAAAACAGGTGAACGATTACGATAGGGCGCATACAAAAGCTAGGGGAGGACAACTTTACAAACCTATTTAACCACGGATTTACCGTGCTCCCCTAACTTCTGTATGCGCCCATTACGATATGGCAATATAGAGGGGGATAACACCCCCTTAATTGGTGGCCGGAGGAAGCTCCCTTAATTTGTAGTTGCTCAAAATCTTGGTGGTTAAGCGGCGATAGAACTGCATTATTATGCCCTTTGGGTATGCACTTTATCAAGAGCATACCACAAGGGCATGATATACCCAAAGGGCATGATATACCCAAAGGGCATAATATCGTAGTTCGGGTTATTCAATTTATTCCCATAAATGCTTTTTTGCTCCCCAAAGGGCGTCATTTGAATTATGCAGGGGGGAATGAAATTGTAAATGGTAAATGGTGAATGGTAAATTGTAAATGAAGTTCATACAGCGCAGCCAGCATTCACCATTTACAATTCGGTTTTAT
>JBDRGC010000521.1:0-5635 GCA_043818215.1 Chloroflexota bacterium
CACCTCCTTTCTCAATAGATACACATTAAAAATATATGTATCTATATCTTATCACGATTTTCCACAGAGTTTGTGTAAAAATCCGATAATTCTGGTTAGCTCTTCTCGCATCTGCTCTTATTTTACTAACTCGCGCTCGGCTGCGTTCATAATATTGTCCAATTCTTTCTCTTGGGAATCCTCTAAGGGCGGTACCTCATGTTCCGCCAGGATGCGTTCGGCTTCGGCCTGGGCATTTTCCGCCAATCCTACCCGCCCTGATCGCTCCCAGTCTTCGAAAGAGCGCCGCACACCCAGGGTATTATGGAACAATTCTCCGCCGCGCAGGTACTTGATCGTATGGCGTTGAGTAATGAAATTACGCTGCCCATCCATCGCATCCTTGATCACATCCACCGCCAGGGAATCCGAATTGACTTGGAAGCCGCGCAGTACCCGGCGGACACTGGTGGCGATATCGTTATCAACCACGATTTGAGCCAATGAACCGGTTATGCCAGCGGCCATTTCCCCAATCCCGGAGAGTTCATCCGCGCCAGCCAGGGCCGGCAGGATAGCATTCAAAGCACGCTCATAGCCGTTCTGGATTTCCAGGCTGTGTGAATTGGTCGAGAGGCCGTATACATTGACGGGCAAACCGTAGCGGTGTCCCAGTTGCACCGTGGCCGCCGAGGCCATCCCCATCTCCACCCCGCCCCATACCGAAATCCCGGTGCGTGGCTCCATCATCGCCAAGCGTCCGCAGTACACGATCGGCAAGCCCGGTTTGACCATCTGCACAATGACGATGGAAGCTAACACCTCGGCATTCTGCTGGGTCAACGCCCCCGCTAACGACATGGGGGCTGTTGTTCCTGCTGTCGGACAGGGTAAAGGCCCAAAGGGAATGCCATAACGGGCGATCTCAACCATCGATTCGACTAGTTCAGCCGGGAAGGTCAACGGGCTGACCGGTGAGACACTCATCGTCAGCACTTCGCCCACCGGGCCGATCACTTCGGCCATGTCAACTGCAATTTTTACTTCCCTGGCGGTCTGAACGCCCGGCCCCTGGAGGGGTTTGGTGGTGTGCGGCAGGGCATAGCGGTACATCGCCAACGACATCAACTCACCCGGCACATCGATTGGCGTAAAGAAAGGCGTAATAGTTGTGGCCTGGTCGAGGGCATCTAACAGACGGGTGGCATTGCACAGGTCTTGCAGGGTTGACCGGCGCACCTTACCGGTACCATGGTCGTAGATATCCATGGCTCCACCCAAATTGTGCCAATGCAGGGAACCATCTCCTAACGTGATGATTTTCCCGTCTCGTCCGCGAGTCTTGACTTTTTTCGTGCTGATTTCGATTGATTTTTCCACCAGTTCCGGTGGGAGCAGTACCCGATCACCATTGAGGGTGGCTCCTTCATCCTGAAGTTTTGCCCGGATTTTAGGATGATCGAGAACAATGCCGACTTCGCTCAAAACGCGTAAAGTGGCTTGGTGAATGGCTTCGACTTCTTCGTCGGAAATGATTTTCAAGGGGTTCATCCAGGTTCTCCCAAAAGATATGAAGGTCTTTTCTGGTTCCACTGCTCAGCGGTGGAACCCTGACCAGATGCTTCGCATCCGATGTGCCGAAGAGAAGCGTCCGCCACAGGGTTACAACGTTGAACGTTGTAACCAGAAAAAACAGAAAAAAGCAAGCCGGTAAAAATCTGCAACAAACTTCACCACAAAGACACCAAGACACGAAGTTTCTAAGATCTTTTGTGATTCTTCGTGCCTTTGAGTCTTTGTGGTAATTTCCTTGATCTACACCGGTAATTTGTCCATTCCAGCAGTCTGGGCCAGATATGTGACCATCTGCTTAAGTTCGGCGACTTGTTCAGCGGGCAAAGCGGGAGGCTGGTAAGCTGTCAGGATTTCGGCAACGCGTAGTTTAGCCCGTTCGAAGGTATCGGTGCTGCCCTGCTGCTGCCAGGTGCGGATCGAGCCGCGGTCGATGACGGGGGAGGGCACATACTGCTCTTCTTTAAAGAGTTGGCGGGTAACCCGTTGTTTGAGAAATTCGCCTTCGAAGTTGATTCCCTCGAACATCTGGGTCGCCAGTGTTTCGGTGTGGACCAGCATCCCCTTCAGCATCCGTTTAGCCATGCCGATGGCTTCGGCGTCGATGACCAACTTTTCGGGACTCATGCATGCCAGGAAATCCAACATACCAGCACCTGAAATCATGTTGATTCCAGCCAAGGCACCGATCATGGCTGAAATCCCGCTTTCCATCCCGGCCTGAGCATCTACGATTTTGGCATCGCTGGCCCCCAGGTAGGTGTGGGTGGGGAACCCAAAAGATTTGCCGACCTGAGTGTAGGCGGCGTCGATCATGGCCGTCTCGACCGCGCCCATTGGGGTGGTGCCCTGACGCATGTCCATGATGGCCGGAGCGCCGCCCCACACGATGGGCGATCCCGGCCTGACAAGCTGGTGAATCGTCATCCCGCTGATACATTCGGCGGCGTGCTGCACCACGGAACCGAGCAGCGTTACCGGGGCAGCCACACCTGCCAGGGGCATCGATACAATTTCAGCCGGGATGGCAGCCCGAGCCAGGTCGATCAGGCTTTGGGAACCAAAATGACTCCATATCAACGGTGGTGAGGGGCAGACGTCAAAAACGGCAGTGGGTTTCTTGGCTAGAGCCTCCCGTCCACCGGCGAAGATCGCCAACATATCGATCATGGGGCCGGTAGTCCTGGTAGAAAACGCGCCAGTAACAACCGGTTTGTTGGAATACAGTAATACCAGATAGAGTCGGTAGAGGTCACCGATCTCCTTGGGGATTTCTGAGCAAACTACCGCAGTGGACTGGGCATCGTATTGAGGCAGGCTGTCGGCAATTTTGATGACTTTGACCAGATCAGGGGTGGTGGCAGGTCTGTGTTGCAGCGTATCGGGATCGAGAATGTTCACTCCAGATGAGCCGGGATTGAAATGAACCGAGTCCCCTCCATAATGGACGGTTGGCTTCCCATTTTTATCGTAAAGGTAAAAATCGCGGGGCACGGTATCCAATGCTCTGCGAGCTATGTCCTCAGGGATATAGACAATTTCTCGTGATTCGTCCACCTGCGCACCAGCATCAGCCAACAGCTCACGCGCTTCTTTGAGCTGAACTTTGATCCCCGGTTTCGCTAGCAACTGGAAAGCTTCGTCAATGATCCGGGTGATGATTTCGGGGGTTAAGAGTTTCAGTTGGGGTTGCATATTGTTTCTTTTCTCTACGCTACTACCATAAGTTCCTTGGCAACTGCCACCGCACCAACGGCATCTTCGCTGTAACCATCGGCACCGATCTCTTCCGCCCAATTGCGGGTAACGGGGGCACCGCCGACGAGTACCTTAATCTTATCGCGCAGCCCCATATATTCGAGGGCCTCGATAACATCTCGCTGCTTTACCATCGTGGTGGTCAGCAGGGCGCTGACCCCGATGATATCGGCATTTTCTGCCCGGGCTTTCTCGATCAAAGTCATGACCGGCACATCGACGCCCAGGTCGAATACTTTGAATCCAGATACGGAAAGCATAGTCCCAACCAGGGTTTTACCAATATCGTGGATATCACCCTCTATGGTCCCTAAGACGACCGTGCCCAACATTTTGCGTTCGGTCCCTTGTTTGGTCATCTCGGGTTCCAGCACATTCACTGCGGTCTTCATGGCTTCTCCGGCCATTACCAGTTCTGGAAGAAAAGCATCTCCACAACTAAAGAGATTTCCAACATGGTCAACCCCTAAGACAAAACCTTTATTGATTGCATCCAGGGGATCAATTCCCAATGACAAGGCTTGCAAGGCCAGCTTTTCGGCTTCTTCAGACTCACCATCGATGATGCTTTGTGCCATTGCTTTGAATAACTCATCGTTCATGGTCTACTCCTGTTATGCTATTTAGTTATGGTGTTTTGAATCAAGGAAAACGGTTCTTTTTCATGAAGCTAAAATATTAACGAATTGCGACGGTTATGTCAAGATGTCGAAATAACAGCTACCTTAACGAAAACTAACACCCCTGCCTCCTTCCTCGGGAAACCCCAGAGACCCAATCTTCATAAATCCTATATTTCCCTTTCACAACTTCTTCATAAGTTTACACTATCCTCTAGACATCAAGCAAACTCCCCACTGCGGGGAGCCAAATCAAACATAACTCAAAAGGAGTGTACAAAATGAAGAAACTATTACTTATTCTCGTTGGTTTTGCCTTAGCTGTAGGCGTGCTAGGTGTAGCTGGATACGCTTATGCTCAAACTCAACCCCCGTCAGACCCATGGTCTCCCGATAGCCCTGGGATGAGCGGACGTGGTGGACGCGGCGGCTTTTCCGGAGCAGGACAACGCAGCTCTGACATGAATGCAAGCAGCGATATGGGCTTGCTGGAAGATTATATGCACCCCGCCATTGCCGATGCCTTCGGCCTGACTGTCGAGACACTGGATGCCATGCACGATGAGGGCGTCACCCTCTGGCAGTATGCCGAGGAACAAGGCCTGACTTCAGAAGAGTTCAACGCTCTGATGCAGACAGCCTCCGCCACAGCCATCAACAACGCAGTCGCTGACGGCGCCATCACCCAGGAGCAAGCCGACTTCATGCTGGAACGAATGCAGAACGTTGGCAAAGGCGGCTTCCTCGGAGCAGCGCAGCGCAGCCCCGGCATGTCAGGTGGACGCGGCGGTTGTTCCTGCACGTGCTGGAGCGACGACCAATAATCTATAAACACCGAATAGCAATCAGTGGGTAGCGGTCCCTCGCTACCCACTATGCGTTATAATTCCCCTAATCTCCAATCTCCAATCTCCACTCTCCACTCTCCAATCCCCAATCCCCAATCCCCAATCCCCATGCCCACCATCCTGATCATCGAAGACGAACCCGAACTAGTCAAAGTGCTGCGCTCCTATTTAGAGAAGGCCGGCTTCAACGTGCTGACGGCCTACCGCGGCGACACTGGCCTCTCTACCTGGGAGAACCGCCGCCCCGATTTGGTCATCCTGGACCTCAATCTGCCTGGTATGGACGGCCTCGACGTGGCCCGCGAAATCCGCCGCAAAGCAAACACGCCCATCATTATGCTCACCGCCCGTGTCGAAGAGATGGATCAACTCATCGGGCTGGAATTGGGCGCCGACGACTATATCACTAAACCTTTCTCCCCTCGGATAGTGGTGTCCAAAGTACGGGCGGTAATCCGCCGAACCGAGGGGGAACCCGCAGCCACTCGAATGTTGCGCGTGGCCGATATCGAAATCGACCTGGCTGACCACACTGTCACCCGTGCGGGAGAGCACCTCGACCTGACCCCCACCGAATTCGGATTGCTTTCAACGTTGGCGTCACAACCCGGTAGAGCGTTCTCGCGCCTGCAATTGCTCGAAGCCACCCAGGGCGCAGCCTACGAAGGCTACGAGCGTAGTATCGACGCTCACATCAAAAACCTGCGTGCCAAACTGGAATCCGACCCCAGGCACCCGAAGTACATCGAGACGGTGTTTGGGGTTGGCTATCGCTTCACGAGGCAGGAGACTAGGGGCTAGGGACTAGGAAACTAGGAAACCAGGGACTAGGGAACTAGGAAACCAGGGAACAGTAAA
>JBDRGC010000522.1:0-6682 GCA_043818215.1 Chloroflexota bacterium
TGGTCTCTAAGACGTAGAACGTTCTCGCAAGCGTTCTACCGCGGAGCAGTGGAACGAGAGATACGCGGTGCAGTGGAACGAGTCATCATTTATTTTGTACCACTACCCCAAAATTTACCCGTAATCGTAACTACTCAGGCAGACACCGAATCTGGCTAAACAACGCCCGAAGCCCCCCCTGCCCCCCAATCCTGGGGGGAGCAACTCATCGTCCTCACTCATTATCTGCAACGGTAAACCTCCCCCCCATCCTGTGGGGAGCAAAACTGGTTATCTCCAAAATTAATTAGGCTGAGTAGCGGGTTCCCCCCCCAAGATTGGGGGGGCAGGGGGCTGGCTGAGTAGTTACCCGTAATCTTTATACTCGGCGAAGCCTTCCTGTACCAACAGATCGTTGATGTTGGTCAGCTCGTCCCCTTCCCCCTCCAGCCATATTTCAGCCAGGTAGCGGCCATACTTACCCTTGCGGTCTTTAACGGTCTGGATGATGATCTCTTTGCCATCGATCTTCTCACGCAGGAAATCGCGCGATTTCAGGCCTTCGGGACGCTGCACGCCGCGGACTTCGGGAGTGTTGATGCGGTAGAGACGCAGCTTCTCCTTATGAATCCAGGTCCCCAGCCCCAGGTCGATATCTACGGTGCAGGTGTCACCATCATAAACAGACTTTACGATAGCCCGGTAGTTATAGAGATTTTTCATTATTGCCTCCAATTCATGACTCCATTAAAAAAATCTTTCACCGCGGAGAACGCAGAGTGTGCTAAGAAAAAAACAAAGCAAAACTCTGCGTACTCCGCGGTGAGATAGCCTTTACTCAGTAGAGTCAAATCTAAATATCTCCAAAAAGAAAGTACGGAGGTTCACCATTTCATCACGCTCCAAATATTTCGCCGCCCAATTTATAGCCGACAACTTCCAGCCGCGGGGTGAAAACCGGGCGCAGTCCCGTGGCCCGCATCTCGCCGAGAATCTTTCCATTGGGGCCGACCCCAGTCTGATCGAAGCGGAACAGGTCTGAGAGCGTGACCACATCCCCCTCCATGCGGGGCACCTCAGTGATGCGCACAACTTTGCGCGTCCCGTCCGTCAGGCGATCCATGTGAATGATCAAATCGACCGCCGAGGAAATCTGTTGGCGGATAGCCTTCAGAGGCAGTTCAATGCCAGACATCAGCGCCATCGTCTCCAGTCGGGAGATGGCGTCACGGGGAGAGTTGGTGTGCAGGGTAGTGATAGAGCCATCGTGTCCGGTGTTCATGGCTTGCAGCATATCCAGGGCTTCCCCGCTGCGCACCTCGCCGACCACAATTCTATCGGGGCGCATCCTCAGAGCATTGCGCACTAAATCGCGGGTTGTAATAGCGCCCAGACCATCCACGTTAGCAGTCTTGGTTTCCAGGCGTACCACGTACTTTTGCTCCAACTGCAATTCGGCCGCGTCTTCGATGGTGAGAATACGTTCGTTGCCTGGGATGAATGCTGTGAGAACATTCAATAACGTAGTTTTACCAGAACTGGTGTTGCCAGTAACCAGAATATTCAAACGCGCCACCACACATGCCTCTAAAAACGCAGCCATGTGTTGAGTGATAGACCCCAATTTGATCATCTGATCCATGGTGAACTTGATCTTCGAGAATTTGCGTATCGTGACGCAAGGTCCATCCACCGAGATCGGGGGGATGACCACATTGACGCGCGAGCCATCGGGGAGGCGTGCGTCCGCGGTGGGGCTGTCGATACTCACCTGCCGGCCAATGGGATGCAGCATCCGGTCAATAATCCGCATGACATGGGCGTCATCTTCGAAGGTGATATCCGTATCCTCCAATTTGCCGTGGCGCTCAATATAGACCTGTTTTGGCCCGCAGACCATTATCTCACTGTTCTCAGGATCATCCAACAAAGGCTGGATTGGGCCATACCCTACCAATTCTGCCAGTACTTCCCGGATGGCTTTCTCCCGCAAGCGATCATCGAGATTCAGTTTGAGGCGTGCAAAAGCCTGATTCAGCCATTCGATAACCTGCTGGCGATACTCCGGCCCTGACGGTGGATGCCCCTCGGCTGCGCGGGTGACAGATTCCATCAGGTAAGCCTTCAGCCGGGTGTAATCTTGCTGAGAAAATTGGCCCTGGGAAGATTGGGTCATAAAGCCTCCTTTGAACCAGCAACCGCGTTCCGCTGCGCAAAAGGGCGCGGTTGCTGAGATGCTAAAACACTACAAACCAAAGACTAATCCCAGCCAATCGAGGATCAACTTCATGGCATTGGGTTCGACAGCGGGATCGATCAATTTCATGCCGTGCTCGCTGCCAGACCACTCGAACATTTGATAAAGATCACCACTGGCCGATTTGCATGTCTGCGCCGCAGTGCCATCTCCGATAGCATAAAAACACCAGACTGGTTTAGGAGGTTCCTCCCCATCCAACACGGCAACGGCATGATCGTAAGGCACATTCAAATAACTGCCCGGAGATAGCGACAACGCCCCCAGGCAACCATCCCCAAATTCAGCATTTAGTGGAGCGCAAGAATCAGGCGATCCATCTGCGCCAATGCTAGCGCCAAAAGTCGCAATCTGCGTTGGGTCAACGCCTTCGAGTTCCCGGGCCGTTTTCAGGGCAGCCAGCGCGTCCATGCGCCACCCATCCCGCTCGAAGGAAGAACATCCACCGCCGCAACCGCGAAAGGTGAAGGTGAACACCCCAAAAGATTGGCCTTCCAACATCGGCGGGAACCAGGTTGGATCAAGCCATGTTTCAGAACCCACATTGGGGCTGGTTCCGCTTGAACCGCGGTTCTGCAGCCAGAAGGCAATCTCATTCCAATCATCAATATCACCGGGCGCCCAGTGCATCAAAACGATCATCGGGGCCGGGTTGACGGTTGCGGGGTAATAACGTCCCTGCAAAACCTGCCCATCTTCGGCCTCGAATTCGACATCCTGAGGTTCGGGGGGCAATGGTTCAAGAGCGGGCACCTCGGTGGGTTCCGGTGTGGCAGTCGGTGGCACAGGTGTCGGTTCCGGTGTATTGGTGGGTGGGGGTGTTTCAGTGGGGGGAACCTCGGTGGTGGGGATATCGGTGGGCGAAGGCTGCGCCGACTCTGGGGGTTGTGTGGGAGCAGTCGTTGGTTGGGCGACAAACTCACAAGAAGTCAGAGCCAGCGTAGTCAAAGTAACAATGACTAACAAAACGATCGATTTCTTCATGATGTTCCTCCCTGCAAATTATGGCAGTTGAATAAAAGTCGGCAGGATGCTTACACCTCGTGAAGCAGATTATATCCCACTCCGCTGCACTTCGGGGACTGTGTCACGCGCATCGTCTCGACTCTCCTACGACATCACGTTTCAGTGCTTCTCGAAGCATGGCACGCCAGGACTCCGTTTCCGGCTGTGGCGACGGGCCGATAGGGTCTTCCCACTCCCGTCCGAGCAGAGCGGCCACAACTCCCTGCGTGCAGGCCGCGGCGGCATCTAAATCGTAGCCGCCCTCTAAAAATAAAGCCATCCGTCCATCGCAATTCTGGTCAGCCCATTCGGTCAGGCGGGAGATCAGGTAACGGTATCCTTCAGCGGAAAGCAATATATTGCCCAATGGATCCCGCCAATGGGTATCGAAACCGTAACTGACCAGGATCATCTCCGGGGCGAAGCGATCCAACAGAGGCAGGATAGCCTCGTCCATCACGGTGCGATAGGCAGCATCACCCGACATGGGCGGCATGGGGAAGTTGGCGATGGCCCCATCACCGGAACCGGCTCCAACTTCGTCCACCCCTCCTGTGCCTGGGTAATGCGGATACTGGTGCGTAGAAATATAAAGCACATCGCCGCGATCCCAAAAAATATCCTGCGTGCCATTGCCGTGGTGCAGATCTAAATCGATGATGGCTACGCGTTTGGCGCCTTCTTTTTGCAGCAGGTACTCGGCTGCCACAGCAATATTATTGAGCAGGCAAAAACCCATGCCGCGGTCTCGAGTAGCGTGATGTCCAGGCGGGCGGGTGAGGGCAAATCCCCGCCGTGCTTCCCGCTGCCAGACCGTTCGGCTTACGGCAATCGCCCCTCCCACAGCGTTGAGCGCCAAATCCCATGAAGCCCTCGTCGTATAGGTGTCCATGTCAATACGGCGGCCCTGCTCACAAACAGCCTTCAAATTGTGCAAATACCCCGGCGCGTGAATTGCCTCCAGTACATCTTGAGGAACTTCATCCGGCTTCAGGTGGGGAAAAGAATCCCACCACTCAATTTGCTGCAAAGACTGAACCATGGCTTCGACCCTCTCGGGTCGCTCGGGGTGGCCGCGTTCTTCATGGGCTTCGTGACCAGGAGGATAGAAGAAAACGATTTCGTGCATAGGTTCGACTCCCATGAATTAGGATTCTCTGAGATATTGTGGGGCATAGTACACGGACACTTGCACCCCCCGCCACCGCCCGCCGGAACAGGTATGCGGTGAAAGTGCAGGTGTTGCACAAATTTACCCAAAGGGCACGCTGACACGGATTACACGGATGAAAAAACAAATAATCCGTGTAAATCCGTGAAATCCGTGGTTAAGAAATAATCCGTGAAAATCAGTGACATCGTGCCCTTTAGGGTAAATCCGTGTACAAAAAGAGTTTTACCACACAAAACATCAAAGAACCTGAATTAGAATAGACCTTACTTGTAAACCAGGTGACCGCCCTGTACCCATTCCATTGTACATTCTGACAGCAAACAAGTCAAATATTGACACCGAATAAAGACACCGAATGAATTCGGTGTCTGATACCCAAAACCCGTTCGAACGGGTTAGCGGTTTCTCGCTGTAAAAGCACGCTGAAGCACGCAGTATGAGCATTTTCCAAATCATTTGAAAAGCACTCATTTCGATGGTATCATATCTCTAACAGCAATTGCGTCCGAGGTGTTTTCGTATGAGTGTTCGAAGAACGATTGCAAAAACCTACACAAAAGTAAAGCTGCAAGAACAGAAAACTGATTGTGCGTTTTGGCTAAGTCAGACGCCTGAAAAGCGTCTGGAAACACTGGAACAAATTCGGTCTGAATTTCACGCGTGGAAATATGATTCTCAACCCAGATTTCAAAGAGTTCTTTCAATTACTAAACGCCAATGATGTTCATTATATAATTGTGGGGGGATATGCCGTCGCGTATCATGGCTATCCTCGGTACACGAAGGATATTGATGTATGGATTTGGGTCAATCCTGAAAATGCGGATAAAGACACCGAATGAATTCGGTGACTGATACACAAAACCCGTTCAAACGGGTTAGACACCCCGTACCAGGCCGGACTGGTTAAAACGACGCCACATAAACCTTTTGGGGGATTGCTTCTGTGCGGCCTATCTGTAAAAATATACTTTAAGGGAGGATTTACGCAGTTGGCTGGAATCAGGTGCGACGCACTTCATTACGTGTGTCGCACCTTAAACTATCTTTTCTTTACTACCAAATATAGGAGGCACGAAATGAAACTGAATTGGCTGAAGTATAAAAAGTCCCTTTTTGTTGTACTGGGAGCGATATTCTTGTTGGCACTTTCCGGTTGTACTGGCCTTTTCCCACAATTCACTTACCAGGGATTGTTGACCGACCAGAATGGTAATCCCATTAGTGACCCAGTCACAATCACCTACAAACTTTATAATGACGATACTGGAGGGGACCTCATATACACAGATACAAATACAGCAGTCGATCCAAACGAAGATGGTTTATTCAATACAGTTGTAGGCCCAGATGCTCTCATCGCCGGTTTATCACCAGAAGACCTGGCTCAACCGCTGTGGGTTGAAGTTGTAGTTGGAAATGGCGTTATTACGGAGACCCTTACCCCGCGGCAGCGACTGTACGGTTCGCCCTACGCTTTCACATTGATGCCTGGCGCAGTAATTTCAAGCACAATGGATACAGATATTTTCGGAGTCAGCGGCATCAATGCTATCACTTCTGTGTACAACACCCTTGATGGCGATGCTGCTAACCCGGCTTTGCCCGCGTTAGGGGCCTACGGCGAGCGCAGCCTGCAACTCGGCGGATTTACGCAAGCTGGTGGAAATCCGGCTGGCGCTGAAGCTGGGACAATCTACAGTGCAGATAGCAACGATAGCGACCTGCTGTTTTATAGCAGCGATGAGATTTGGTTCCACCTTGACTACGATCAAGCGAGTGATTCTAGTACTAGTTTTTTTAGGATACTCAACGGGGCTGGCGCTACGGTGTGGTATGTTGATGAAGCAGGTAACCATACAGCAGCCACCTTCCAGACTCCTATTGAGACCACCCAGGGAGATGTGACTCTTCTATCTGTGCAAAGTCCGGAGGCCTGGTTCGAGGACTTTGGTTCGGGCGCGCTGAAAAGCGGGGCACTTATCGTAGACATTGACCCGCTCTTTGCTCAAACCATCAACCTGGACGTGGATTATCATGTCTTTCTGACTCCTCTGGGCGATTGTAATGGCTTATATGTGACCAACAAAACCGCCGCCGGTTTCGAAGTGCGCGAGTTGGGAGGAGGCACGTCAAATGTCAGTTTCGATTACCGCATCATAGCCAAGCGCAGCGGTTACGAGAACAATCGTTTGGAGGTCATCGACATGCAGGCTAACATGGAGGAAAAATAGCCATGAAACTTCTCAATAGACCCTTTCTCAAAT
>JBDRGC010000523.1:0-2984 GCA_043818215.1 Chloroflexota bacterium
TCCAATCCCCAATCCCCACTCCCCAATCCCCACTCTCCAATCTCCCATCCCCAATCCCCAATCCCCAATCCCCAATCCCCAATCCCCAATCCCCAATCCCCTACAACGCATGACTCTCCCGCGCAATGATTTCATCCTGAATTTCCCTGCCCAGCGTGACAAAGTAGGCATTGTAGCCAGTGACACGCACCAGCAAGTTGCTGTAGGTCTCGGGGTCATTTTGTGCCGCTTTCAACGTCTCCGGGCTGACCACGTTGACCTGCAAGCAAGTCCCGCCAATCTGATTATAAGCACGCAGCAACGCGCCCAATTTGTGTCGGTTCTCCTGACTTTGCAACAGGCTGGGCGAAAAGCTCATCGTCTGGGAAGCCCCGTTGGGGGCCGTCTCCATCCCTATATGACCGACGCTCTTGACCACCGCGGTAGGCCCCAAACGATCCGCGCCGTTGACCGGACAGACGCCGTTGCTCAAGAATTGTCCTCGCTTGCGTCCATCGGGGGTGGCGGCGGTAGAGGGGGCGTAGGCAATCCAATAATTCCAAGAGAGATACCCACCCCGATAGCGTTTGCCAGTTTCGGGTGTGAGGTGTTGGAAAGCCTCTGTCGTCCAGAAGCGACTGATCTCACCGGCGAGATCGTCAACATAGGGATCATCGTTTCCGTACTTGGGGGCCTTATTCAAAAGTGTCTGGTGCAGTGGCTCGTATCCCTCGAAGTTAGCATCCAATGCCAGAAGCAGTTCGTCCATTGATAGAGAAGCCTCGTCGTAGACCAGTTTCTTGATTGCTGCGATGCTGTCGGCGGCTGTTGCCAGAGCGATCCCCTCGATGGTGAGGTAGTTGTGCTGCGCTCCACCGGCGGTGATGTCCACGCCGTTCTCCAGGCAGCCATCCACCAGCGCACTGACGTAGGGCGTTGGCTCGAAGCGTGCTCGGCCGCTATCAGCGATATTGTTGGCCTTGATGAGAATTTCCATGATCGCTTTCAATTGCGTCTGGAAGGCGGCGAAAAACTGGTTGAAAGTGGCAAAGGCGCGAGGATCGCCAGTGCGAGGACCGACTTGTTTGCCGCTTGCGACGTCTTTGCCCTCGTGCAGGGTCAGTTCCACGGCCTTGGCGATGTTCATATTGACGTCCACCGTGCCAGAGCGGTCGTTGCCCTGTAAGGTGTTCTCCAGGCAGCCAACGGGGGCATAATCCCACAGGTCGGATTCAGGCAAGCCCTGCCAACGCAATCCTGCCATCGAGTTTTCATCAAAGTTAAGCAAAAATGGGCTGCCCTGGGCCTCGGCGACCATATCCACCACCCGGTTGAGCAGGCGGGCGGGGGTCTTGGCGTGGATACGGATATTGGGTTTAGGCTCCAGCAAATTCATCTCCTCGATGACATCCAGGAGCAAGTAGGTCAGGTCGTTGCTGGCATCCTCGCCATGCTCGTCAATGCCGCCGAGCGTGATGAGTTGACCAAAGGAGGCGTTGATGCCCTGATTGGTGCCCACCCAGCCTTGGTAGTCGTAGGCGTAATTGTGCTTGATCCACAAACAGTGTAACCATTCTTTCGCCTGCTGAAGGGTCAGTCGCCCGGATTCGATATCAGCCTGGAAGTAGGGGTAGAGGTACTGATCCACACGGCCGGGCGAGACGCCGGGACCAGGATAGCTTTCTGCGATCAACACCAGTATATGTGTCAACCAAAGGGATTGAATCGCCTCGGGGAATATCTCGGCTGGTTCCCAGGGCACTCTGCGGCAGATGCTGGCGATCTGGGCAAGCTCAGCCTGGCGAGTGGGGTCGGTCTCTTGTGCAGCCAGCCGCTCGGCTTCGGCGGCGTAACGAGCGGCGAATATCCGCACCCCGTCGGCGCAGATAGAAACGGCGCGGGCCAGATCCCGCTGATGGGGTGTGGAGGCGGAGTCGTTTATGATTACATCCGCTTCGGCTTGGATTACTCGCCAGCCATGACGCAGAATACGAGGATAGTTGGGGATAAGGTGTCCGGGGATGGCTCCGCAATTGCCCACGCCCAACCCGTTCGAACGTTTTACGTCTTTCATAAAACGTTTCTCCATGCGGGTGAATTGGCGGGTCTCGCGGCGGGTCAGCGTGCGTGAGAAGGCGGTTGAGAAATGAGAGCCAACGATGAGTTCTCCCTCCAATATCTGTACCGGTAAATATTCTTCTAACACTCGCTTGAAAAAGATGGCGCGCCGCACTACCAAGGGCTGATCCCAGAAACCGGTTGGCAGTTTCACCTGCGTGGCATCGGCCAGCAGGTAAGCCTTGGCGCCCTCGAAAAACATCATCATTTCTGGCGCGCCAGTCCAGTTCCAGGGCGAGTAGACATGGTCCCATGCAGCGCCGGATGTAAAAGCGCGCACCTCGTTAGTATATTCCCGATTGTAGAAATCCCAAAAATTATCACGCAATTGGCGCACACGGGGGCTGAGAGTCTCAGCGGGGGACCAGAGAGTAGCGGGAGTGGTGATTTGAGAGGTTGTAACAGGCATAATTATCTCCATTTGTTGTAGTGCGGATGAGCACCCATTGGTGTGCCTTCAGAAAAACGGACTGACCACCATCGGAACAGGTTTCAACCTGTTTCCTGTGACAGACACCGATTTTCGCGCAGCATACCCATCGGGGTACAATCGGTGGGCCTGACCGCCATCGGAACAGACACCGATTTTCGCGCAGCATACCCATCGGGGTACAAGTGTGCATTCCCATTTTGTGACATTTAGCTAAAACAAGGCATGAAATTGTAAATTGTAAATTGTAAATGGTGAATGGTAAATGGAATGGCGCGTTGGAAACTTAATTTAGGAATTCGAAGCGCTGACGGTTGGGCGTTAGGCCACAATGGGACCAAAATCGGTCCAAAAGCATTTACAATTTACCATTCACCATTCACCATTTACAATTCTCCCGGTGATCTGGGATTGCGTTCCGTTACTCCAACCACCGTCACATTTTGGGATTGCACCC
>JBDRGC010000524.1:0-4072 GCA_043818215.1 Chloroflexota bacterium
TCCAACACACACTCTACAATCCCCAATCCCAAATCCCCACTCTCCAACCCACACTTCCCAATCTCCAATCTCCAAGCCCCAACCCCCAATCTCCAACCCCCAATCTCCAGTCCCCACTCCCCAATCCCCAATCAAAACAACCGTATCTGCGGTTCGGCGTAAGTCAGGGGGTCTAAGGCCAACTGGGCATCCAGATTTTCGCGGTTGAGCGTATTGCTCTCGGCCAATTGGCGCAGGTGGCGGTATTTGATGAATTGCCAGCTCTGATCTACAATTTGTCGGATGTGAGGGTCGCGTTTCATTTTGTAGGCTACCAGATTGGCGCGCCCTCCCGGCAGCACTACTAATGCTTGCGCTGGACGAGGCTGGTGGGACATGATGATTTTCCCTAGCACCGCCGAAGCCGAAAGATAGAACACATACTGTGGTTGTTGATCTAAGTTTGCCCATTGGATGGACGGGGGCGAATCTTTTCCCTGGATGGTGACAAAACCCAGACGCTGACCCAATTTTGTGATGAGCGCCGCCATTGCATCGAACTCGGCGCGCCGCCTGGAGGGTGAATCCTGCTCTCGAATAGACCAGCGGTCACTGTCGGGAGGCGTCTGTTCACCGTAGGATTCCAGGCACACTTGTATCAATTCGATGTCTGGCGGCATTGATCCCGGAAAAGCGGCGCATAGGGCTGTATCTATTTCGGGGACAGTGCAGCCAGGATTTTCGAGCAAATGTTCCACAATCGCCGTTTCGACACGGCCGGCGAGCGGGGCTGCGCTTGGGTCGAATTCTTGTATCCACCATTGACCCACTTCGAGTGATTTCCCGCTGCCTTTGTAGCGTAGGAAGCCCATCCGATACGACAGCGCGTGCTGAAATGCGGCCTGTACCTGGCTGAGAGTCTCACCCGGGGGTTGGTCAGCAGAGAGTGGATGATTTTTCGCCAACTCGCCCAGTCCCGCGGCGTGCAAATAGAGGTACTCGGACGGCTCTCCCCGCGTTTTTAGATAAGTTTTGCACCCCTCGCTGATGATCTCTTCTAGATTTCGCGCCCCCCGGCCCCCAATTGCCCCCCGGCCCCCAACTTTGGGGGTGAGCGGAAGCGGTCCTCGGCTCCCAACTGTGGGGGTGTGCTGCCAGGTGATTTGAGTCTGGTTGTCTTCGACCCGTAGAGCGATGCCCTGTAGATCGAATCCGGCCAGTTGAGCGGCAAGTACTACGGCGGAGAGGAAACCCGGTTCCGGTTCGCCAATCAAACTGAAGATAGGAATCTCGCCGGGCAGCGCGGGGGACAGGCTATTCAGCGCGGCGTGCAAGGCCGTTGCGTGCCATCCCCAATCGTAACGCCGGCGGCGCAGCACGCTTTTGAAGTGCTCGACAGCCTCGTATCCCCACAACCAGCCCGACCACAGTGCTGAGAGAGTCCAAAAAGCCTGGTTGGGGCGCGGAATGGCGGTCAGTACCGCGCTGATTTCAATGTCGACTAATCTTTCTGCCAGATCTTTGATGCGCCCCTCGAACAGGCAGATGCCCCCCTCGGGTGGGGGAGGTTCAGGCCATCTTGTGAGTGGGATGGGAACATCGAGTGAGGCCCATGACTCTATGGCTGCTTCCATTGCCAACCAGATATTATTCTCCCGGTATTGGGGCGGAATTGTCAATTGCCGGGGTCGCTCGCGCTCCGTGGGGTGCGGCCAAAGAGTATTCGATTGGTCGAACGCCGTAAGAAGCAGGGCGGCCAGGTGGTTTCGTTGTGCCGGCGGGAGACGCAACCCATCCAGTTTGTTGATGACAGTGGCGAGTACGTACACCGCTCGGGCCGGATAGACCGCCAATGCTTCCTCGGCATGCACGCGGTCGGGGTCGCGGAGGGGAGCAACGCGCTCCAAAGCACGCGCCCTGTGTAGGCCGCTGTCAACGAAATGGGCGACCTGGGTTATATCGGCCTCGGACGCGGTGCGCTCGCCGGCGTCGCCGCAGTGCGGACACCTGTAAATTCGGGCGAAGGGGGCAGTTGCATCGCGTTCCCATAGAAAAGCATCGGCCATTACAGTCCCCCCACACTCGGCGCATTGGGTCGCATAAAGTGATTTGATATGCGGCTCGAGCCGGCCCCCTCTGACGTGGGAAGATGCCACAGTCGCTAAGGCCGCCTGCAAGTCCGCTATGCTGGGCGGGTCGGCACTCATCTCAAGGATGAAGCGCATCACGGGATTGTTGGCAGTCACCAAAACCCGGTATCCGCTTCGGGCAGCCTCGACCGCCAAGTCTGGCGCGGCCCCAAAGGGGTCCAGAATCCAACTGCCTTTCGGAATATGATTTTCCAACCAGGCCGAGGCGACACCCCCGCGAATTGGCGGCAGGAAGCGCGTTAATGGACCATCTTTTTTTTGGGGACGTCCAGGGATATAGGGAACTGAGCCAGACATGCAGCACCTCTCCCCCTAGTTTACTGGTTAATCGGGAAAATGCAAATAGGTTGGGGAATGGTGATTAGCGCTTAGGCGGCATTCTGTAAATAACTCAACTTTTGAAAAACATTAGAAACTGAATACTCCAACAGCTGGTGTATTTTCATCCCAGGGATTTGTCAAACTGGTCCTCTTCGAGAAAGCCCATCCCGGACTGTCCAAACCCCATCCTTTGGTTCAGTCCTGTCCCTTGAGCCGCTCTCGTCCGCAGGTGTTACTGGCCCATTGTTCCAATCCATACGCGATTATGGATATGAGCGATTCGGAGTTGCTGGCTCTGTGCCGCTATCACACCGGGCTGGCCGGGTTGGAGGGGACGGTCTGCGTCATGACATTTAGAAGCGTGCAGCGCAGATTGCTGCCAGCCCGCAGCCCGTCAAAGCGGATATGCGTTTCGGCCTGACAATGAAAGCGCAGACGGGTGTAAGTGAGAGGAAAGAGGGGAGGGGAGTTGGTCATTGGGTATTCCTGGGTGGGTAGAGGATAGAGGTTAGATGTTATAATAAGGGCAACCGAAGATAGTAAATGACCTATTGGCAGTTAGAAGGTGTGAAATGAAAAATATAACAATCACTGAAATTTTGGACGATTTACGTGCAGCCGATGAGATTACTCGCCGGTTTGAGCGTCGTTTTTGGCTTAGTTCGGCAGATTTTTATGACCTGTTTATGCAAGGGTTACTAGACGATGGCGAGCATATCGAGGAGTTCACCGAGTGGTCGGCTTACTACCAGGTCAAACTGGATAGAGAGACACTGCTTCAAAAGCTATCGAAAGAGCGAGTGCATCAATTGCGCAAGAAACAATCAGCCACATTCGTCGCAATCGATCCCCGCGAACCGGCATATCCGTTTCCAACTGGCGCATAACACATGCCCATACCCAGCCGGGCGAATTACGAACGTCTCATTTATGGCCTGTTACAGGACTATCCCAAGCAGGTTCGGAGTTCAACTCTGCGGCTATACAGTACCAGTGCGCTAACCGCCAAAGTGGAGGGGGATGTGCATTTCAGAAACGGTCTATTATTGAAGTTAAGAGAGTTCATAGATTTTCGAACTAGCCGCATTCTGGGCTACAGCTACACCGTCTACCGGGGGAAAGAGAAAATTCGCTGGTACGATCCTCAGCCCCATCCAAATAACCCAGATTTAGCATCCACCTTCCCACATCATTATCATGAAAAGCCGGACATTAAGCAAAACCGCAAACCTGCACCGGGCATTACCTTCGAATCACCCAACCTGCCCAGGCTGATTGCCGATTGCGTCAAGCGAGGCTAGAGGGGAAAGGGCAAAGGGTAGAGGGGAGAGGACAGAGGACAGAGGATAGAGGGCAGAGGGCAGAGGCAGGCCCGGTGGTTTCAGTATTCTCTAATTGAATCGAGGGGGTGAAAGCAACCATCGGCGCGACCAAGTACTCCCTACCACCGAGTTTCAGTATCCACTGATTGGATCGAAGGGGTGAAAGATACCGAGTGCAATCGCGTCGCACGTGGCCTGTATCAGTTTCAGTATCCACTGATTGGATCGAAGGGGTGAAAGAGTACGTATGTGGAGTCTGAGGAGTTTGGGTTTTAGGGTTTCAGTATCCACTGATTGGAT
>JBDRGC010000525.1:0-27205 GCA_043818215.1 Chloroflexota bacterium
AGAGGCAGGAGGCAAGAGGCAAGAGGCAAGAGGCAAGAGGCAAGAGGCAAGAGGCAAGAGGCAAGAGGCAAGAGGCAAGAGGCAAGAGGCAAGAGGCAAGAGGCAAGAGGCAAGAGGCAAGAGGCAAGAAATATGTTATCACGTTCCCCTCTCCGCTCCGCTTCGGGAACTGCGTCACATTTCACGAGAAGTAGCAAATATGAAACTTATAATCCAAATACCATGCTACAACGAAGCCGACACGCTGCCAGAGACGGTGGCCGCACTGCCCCGCAGCATCCCCGGCATTGACGAAATAGAAGTGCTGGTCATAGACGATGGCAGCGCCGATGACACGGTGGAGATTGCCAGCGGCCTCGGTGTGGATCATATTGTCCGGCACGCGCACAATAGAGGATTGGCGGCCACATTCACCACCGGGCTGGAAGCCAGCCTGAAGCACGGCGCCGACATCATCGTCAACACTGATGCCGACAACCAATATTGTGCGGACGATATTGCCAGTCTGGTGGAGCCTATTTTG
Organism: Chloroflexota bacterium; assembly: GCA_043818215.1. Lineage (GTDB taxonomy): Bacteria > Chloroflexota > Anaerolineae > Anaerolineales > UBA11858 > JBDRGC01. Next base: position 524 of record JBDRGC010000525.1, read on the forward strand.
GCGGGCCGCGCCGAGTTGGTCATCGGCGACCGCGATGTCAATTCGGTGGCGGCGTTTTCGCCCATCAAGCGGCAATTGCAGCGGGTGGGGAGTTGGGTAGTGTCACAGGCCGCCGGGTTCCCAATCCCGGATGCAACGAGCGGGTTCCGGGCACTCAGCCGCGAAACCGCTCTGCGCACTCTGGTTTTGAGCCAATATTCTTACACGCTCGAAACCCTGATCCACGCCGGGGCACAAGGCATAGCGGTCGAATACGTACCCATCCGCACCAACTTCCCCACCCGTCCATCTCGCCTGATGCGCAGCATTCCCCACTTTGTAGGCAACGCGGCCGGCAGCATCCTGCGCTCTTATTCCACCTACCGGCCTTTGCGAGTATTTTTCACCCTGGGCGGGACGATGCTGCTGGTCGGGTTGATTCTCGGAATCCGCTTCGTGTATTTTTTTGCGACCAGCAACGGAACGGGGCACATCCAATCTCTCATTCTGGCCGCTATCTTGCTAATCGTTGGCTTTCAAGTGCTGCTCATTGGGCTGCTTTCAGATTTGATCGGCTCGAACCGTAGAATTTTGGAGGATGTGCTGTACCGGCTGCGGAAGAGCGAGTCAGCGAGTCAGCGAATCAGCGAGTCAGCGAGGCGGCGAGTCGGCGAGTCAGCGGGACAGCGAGGCGGCGGGACAGTAGATGAGTAAACAATTGAAATACATCATTCTGGCGTTGTTGGTAGCGATTGGAATTGTTGGCTGTGCGCCTGTCGTCAAGCCAGAACAGTCGGCGGTGGTGGAAACTGCTCTATTGGATAATGGGTCAATTGGGCAAACCTTTGTGGCTCATCATGATGGGTTAGAGGGAATTGATCTTTATTTAGAGCCGGTTGAGGCGGGGGATGGAAATCTTTATCTGCAATTGAGAAGTGGGCCGCAGGATTCAGAGAATGTGGGAGTTGGCAGCTTAAGCCTGGAAAATATCTCGGCTCCGGGTTTTTACCATATCACCATCACCCCTCAGAAATACTCCACCCAGCAAGATTACTACCTTCACCTGAGAATCAAAGGACAGGGCAGCGTTAATGTCGGCACAGCACCCGGCAATACCTACATCAACGGCGCACTGTACCGAAACCTCCAGCCGCAAGATGCTCAATTGGCTTTCAACCTCATCTATAGCCCCCGCCTGCTGACGCTGGGGTTGGCCGGCGAAGCCCTCACCTGGCTTGGATACCTGTTAGCAGCTGCATTCCTTTTCATCATCCCCGGTTGGGCTTTGCTGGGTTGGGCGTGGAGAGAGGAGAGAGGAGAGAGGGGAGAGGGTAGAGGGAAGAGAAGAACAGCCAGAGAAGATTCGGCTCCACCGGCATCGCTGCCAGACATTGCCCCTCCCGAACTGGCTATGCGCAATTGGGCGACGAAACTGGCCCTTTCGGCAGGAGTTAGTCTGGCTGTCTATCCATTGCTGTTTTTGTTCACCGACCTGGTGGGTCTACATCTGGGAGTGCTGTACGCCTGGCTGCCGCCGATCATTGGCATACTCGTCATCCTATGGCGGAATAGAGCACGGTTGAACGTCTACACGTTGAAACGCTTCCGCATCCCCCTCCCCTCCGCGGCGGATGTTAGCTTGATTATCGTGCTGGCTCTGGTTTTCGCGGTGCGATTCTGGGTTATCCGCACTCTGGATGCGCCGATGTGGGGGGATTCCTACCAGCACACGATGATTGCCCAATTGATAGTGGATAACGGCGGGCTATTCGATTCGTGGGAGCCTTATGCCGAACTGAGTACCCTCACTTATCATTTCGGCTTTCACACTATAGTAGCAATCTTTGGCTGGTTAACTCGTATCCCAACCCACCTGGCCACATTATGGGTCGGGCAGATTCTCAATGGTTTAGCGGTCTTGGCGCTCTATCCACTAGCCACTAGAATTGGAAAGAGCCGCTGGGCTGGTACGGCTGCGGTCGCAATAGCCGGTTTGCTATCTCCCATGCCGATGTATTACACAAACTGGGGACGATATACGCAATTGGCCGGACAGGTAATTTTGCCAGCAATTCTCTATATTGTCATAATAATTGTAAACACAAAAACTGCAAACTGGAAACTACGCGGGTTATCCTGGATAACGCTCGGTGGGTTAGCACTAACCCACTATCGAGTGTTGATCTTTGTAATTCTATTCTTCCCCCTGTTGATTATTATCAACGCACGCAAAAATCGTATCCGCAAAACGATAACCGAGGCGGCATGGATTGGAATTGGAGCCGGGCTGCTCTTCCTGCCCTGGTTTATACATGTATTTGCAGGAACGATCTTGGATGTTCTCAATGCTCAACTTTCCACCCCGGCTAAAGATGTTTCGCAATTTACGCAACAATACAACAGTATCGGGAATCTGCTAAGCTACCTCCCCATGGCAATATGGTTGTTGCTTCCCATAGCTATAGGTTGGGGTCTATGGAAACGCAATCGTGAGCACGTTTTATTATCTCTCTGGAGCTTCATGATCCTGCTGGCTGCTAACCCAAACTGGCTTCGATTTCCGGGATCGGGGGCACTAAGCAACTTTGCAGTAGTTATCGCGGCTTATCTCCCGGCCGGGATCATACTAGGGGCAGCGTCAGGCTGGATAGCAAGAGACTTAGTAAAAAACAATCGGATATGGAAAAACGTTCTTCTCACCACAGTAGTTTGCGCCATCAGCTTATGGGGAGCTCGCCAACGGCTTTATGATATTCATCCCGATCAACATGCTCTAGTAACTCGGCCTGATACACTAGCCGCATCATGGATTCGCGATAACGTACCCAAGGAAGCCCGCTTCCTGGTGAACTCCTTTTTCGCCTACGGAGACAGTTTGATTGTTGGTGCTGATGGGGGCTGGTGGTTACCATTGCTAACCGGGCGAGACACTACACTTCCGCCTCTTCCTTATGGCTCAGAGCAAGGGCTGCGCCCAAATTACCGTCTGTGGGTAAATGAACTCACACAAACATGGACAAGAAACGGGATTACCCATCCTGATACCTTAGAAATGTTATCCCAACGCGGCATTACCCACATTTACGTGGGGCAGCAACAAGGCCGCGTAAATTATAACGGCCCCCACGTATTGCAAGCCGAACAGATGCTCGCCGATCCCCATTTCTACTTAGTGTATCACCAAGATCGTGTATGGATATTCGAGATCATTCAATGAGCAAATAAGGGTACTGCTTATCCGGCAGCCTGCCCCCTGCGCAGCAGTAGCGACTGGCCCCCCTACAGGGATGCTTCGCGAAAGTCGCAGCAACAGAAGCACCAAGCCTGCCTCCGCAGGCTGGCAATACCCGGCGCAGGATGTGAACAACGAAAAGGACTGCCAGTCCTCTGAGGACTGGCAGTCCTTTTTGTAAACGTGATGTATCTTCTCAATATCCAGATGCCCCCCTAGCCCCCCCAACTTTGGGGGGAATGCTCCCCAGATCCCCAACTTTGTGGAGTGGACGACACGTGCTCCCCCAGAATTGGGGGCCGGGGGGCTGATACCTACCTGCGCAGAAAATTCGATATAAAAAACCACAGGTTGGCCGGACGTTCAGCCAGACGGCGCACGAAATACGGATACCACTCCGTGCCGTAGGGCACATACACCCGCACCGGATAACCTTCTGCGACCAAAGACTCCTGCAAACTGCGGCGAATACCATTAAGCATCTGGAATTCCAGAGCTTCTTTTGGATACCCCGTCTTCTGTGCATACGACTTGGCGAAATCCACGCGCTTAACGTCGTGGGTAGCAATGGCCGGGATGGGAGGGAATTTGCCATCTTGGCTTATCTTCGGCGTCCCTGCAGCTTGTGAGCCATCGATCAACATGGCAGTCAGATGATCGAAATTGGCGTCCACGTCCGCCTTCTTGGGGAAGGCAATTTCGGGTGGCTCTTTATAAGCGCCCTTGCACAGTCGGATGCGCGCTTGCTCTTCCATCAATTGGCGGATATCTTCTTCGCTGCGGAAAAGATATGCCTGAATCACAATCCCAACACTATCAGCAAAGCCTTCTTCCCTCATCTTGCGGAGGATTTCGAGAGTAGCGTCCGTATAGGGAGAATCTTCCATATCTATGCGGATGAAATTATTGTGTTCCTTTGCCCGCGCCACAATCCGCCGCACGTTCTCTCCACACAAGTCCTCACCCAGCAGCAATCCAATTTGGCTGAGTTTAATCGAAACGCCGGCGCACACACCGGCGCTGTCGATTTCATCCAGGATATGGAGAATTTCATCTGTGGCCTGCTGTGCCTCCACGGGGCTGTCCACATTCTCCCCTAAATGGTCTAAAGTCGTCGCGACACCTTTGGCGTTTAGCTCCTTGATGACGCGAATAGCATCTTCTGGCTTATCGCCAGCCACAAAACGCGAGGCAACCCGCCAGGCAAGCCCCCAATTGGTGACAATTTTCCGCGCCCAGACGGCCTTCGAAAGGTAAATCAAAATCGAGCGAAGCATAATACACTCCTTTGATATCGTCTCAATAGATGGAGAGGGAAGCGAATTGAGAATCCGCCCATCCTTCTTTTGGAGAAGTCACTTTGCACCTTTATACTATGCCCTATTCAGAAAATGGCATAGTGCATAAGATAATCAAATTCATAGAAATTCTACACCAATCTCGAATTTTTGCAAACCTGGGTCTCACATGATATACTCCCGCCATGCGAAATAATGTGAGAAACAAAGGTTCATTTTCTGCGCTTAGATGGATATCCGTATTCCTGCTGCTATTTGCGGTCATACTGACCACTCTTCAATTCGCGGCTTTCAGCCGCTTAAGGGCAGTTTTTCCCAACGGTATGACAATCGCAGGCGTCCCCATAAGCGGGCTCGACCGTCAGGAAGCCGCACAACGTCTACTGGAAGCCTACAATATACCGGTAGAACTCACTTACAACGAGAACAACTTTCATCTGGCCCCCTCCGTGGTCGGCTTCGAGTTAGACCTCGAAAGCATGTTAGCCGCCGCAGACCTGGAGCGCACTCGTGACTCGTTCTGGACAGCCTTCTGGGACTATCTGTGGGGACGTCTCCCGGCCTCCTCGGAGATTCCACTGCGAGCATCCTACTCCGAACCTCGGTTGCGCACCTATCTTGAAACCGAGATTGCCCCCCGATACGACCAACCCCCATCCCCGCCGATGCCTATAGCTGGAACGGTCGACTTCCAACCGGGAGCATTAGGCACATCATTAGATATCGAGCGCGCTATCCCGCCAGTGGAAAATGCCTTGCGGTCAACAAACCAACGGGTGGTCCCACTCCCCTTGCAGCGCACCCTGCCCTCACGCCCCTCCTTCGATAACCTGAAAATCCTGCTCGAACAAACCATCGACCTGGCTGAATTCGACGGATTGGTTGGATTCTATCTGCTGAACTTACAAACCGCCCAGGAAATCCATTTCGCATACCGCCTGGGCGAAGACATCCCCGTCCATCCAGATATTGCCTTTACCACTGCCAGCATCATCAAAATCCCCATTTTGATCTCCGTGTACCGCCGTCTAGACGATACACCCGATGCCGAAACAGCCAACCTGATAGAAAAAATGATCGTCGAATCAGGCAATGAGGCCGCCGATTGGTTAATGCAGCGCGTGATCGACTCTTACCGCGCCCCTCTGATCGTGACCGAGGACCTGCAAGCCCTTGGGTTGGAAAACACGTTTCTGGCCGGACATTTTTACCTGGGGGCGCCATTGTTGGATTTTTATGAGACCCCTGCCAACCAACGAGAAGATATCGATACAATGCCAGACCTTTACAACCAGACCACCCCGTCAGATATCGGGATGCTTTTAGAAGACCTGTACCAATGCGCCGAGGCCGGCGGGGGAGCGTTGGTGGCTGTTTTCCCCGACGAAATCACAAAAGCCGAATGCCAGACCATGATCACTTACCTGACCAAGAATAAAATAGGCTACCTCCTCGAGGCCGGCATCCCCGATGGGACACCACTCGCCCACAAACACGGTTGGGTCACCAACAACGGGATCATCAACTTGATAGGCGATGCCGGGATAATCTACACGCCCGGTGGGGACTATGTGTTAGCCATCTTTCTCTACCACCCCGAGCAATTGATCTGGGATTCGGCGTCCGGCTTAGTTGCGCAGCTATCGAGAGCGGTTTACAATTTCTACAATTTGCCGCAACCGTGATTCTACACATCAGAGGGCAGAGGGTAGAGGATAGAGGGCAGAGGCCCATTTTCATTACGGAAATACTCCCAGACGCCTCGCCCCCCACTCCCCACCACTCCTCACTCACCATTCCCCATTCCCCCACCCTGTTTCTCTTGTTATAATACCCACGGTTTGTTCAGAAATAAGGTGACTGCCTCTACAGGGGCAGCTTAACCAATCATCAGCCTGCGCAGGCAGGCTTTGTGTTTTTGTTGCTGCGATTTTCAATCGCCAGAGCACCAGCCTGCGCAGTCTGGCTTCGTGCTTTTGTTGCTGCGATTTTCAATCGCCAGAGCACCAGCCTGCGCAGGCTGGCTTCGTGCTTTTGTGGCTGCGACTTACAGTCGCCGGAGCGCAGGGTAATTCTATATTATCAAATTGGAGGTTTCATGCCTTACACAATCAAATTCGGCACCGATGGCTGGCGCGCCCAGATTGCCGAAGGATACACATTCGCAAATGTACGTCGTTGCGCGCAGGGTTTTGCTTCTTATTTGTTGAACCGGGTTCGCAGCGGAGAATGGGTCATTGTTGGTCACGACAAACGTTTTTTGGCCGAGGAATTTTCCGCCGCGGTGGCGGAGGTGCTGGCAGGTAACGGATTGCGAGTCTACCTGACCGATGGCGCGGCCCCCACACCGGTCATTTCTTACGCAGTTGTGGCCCAGGATGCCGTCGGCGCAGTGAACATTACGGCCTCGCATAACCCGCCCATAGATAATGGCTTCAAAGTTCGCGATGAGAATGGGGGCGCCATCGACCCCGAAGGTTTGACAGAAATCGAGAACCTGATTCCCAAAACTGAAGATGAAGTCCGGCGGATGCCTCTTGCCGAGGCTGAAGCCCAAGGTCTGGTCGTCCGTTTCGATCCCGCTCCGGCATACATCGAACAGATCGAAAAATTGATCGACCTGCAGCCGATAAAAGACGCCGGCATCAAAGTGCTGGTCGATCCCATGTGGGGCAACGGCGCCGGCTGGTTCACACGTCTGTTGGAGGGCGGCAAGACCGAAGTCATCGAAATTCACAACACCCGCAACCCGCTCTTCCCCGAAATGAAACGCCCCGAACCTATTCCACCCAATATCGATGTCGGCTTGCAGGCTACCCTCGATTACGGCGCAGATGTGTTGCTCATCAATGACGGTGACGCCGACCGGGTTGGCCTGGGCGACGAAAAGGGATGCTTTATCAACCAACTGCGGGCTTATGGCCTTTTGGCTTATTATTTGCTGGAAGTGCGCGGCGAGCGCGGCCCCATCGTCAAGACTCTCTCCACCACCAAGATGCTCAACAAACTGGGCGAGATTTACGATGTGCCCGTTTACGAGACCGGCGTGGGCTTCAAGTATGTGGCCCCAAAAATGGTAGAGGTCGATGCCCTCATTGGCGGCGAGGAATCAGGCGGCTATGCCTTCCATGGTCACGTCCCCGAGCGCGATGGCATTTTGGCTGGCCTCTACTTTCTTGACATGATGGTCAAACTCAATCGCAAGCCCTCCGAACTGATCGACCTGCTGTTCAGCAAAGTTGGCGCGCATTACTACGACCGCATCGATACCCCCTTCGAGGGTGCGCGCCAGGATAAAATCGACCGCATTCTTTCTGCCAACCCCGAAACCATCGGCGGCCTGAAAGTCACTGACTTGATCACCATCGATGGCTATCAATTCCTTCTCGAAGATGGCGGCTGGCTGCTGATCCGCTTTTCGGGCACCGAACCCATCATCCGGGTCTACTGCGAGACCACCCACGAAGACAAAGTCCAATCCATTTTGCAGGATGGGCTGAAGATTGCCGGGATCGAATGAAACAACCATGTCACTGCGAGGAGCATATTTTGCGCTGAAGCAGTCTCCCACTCATCAAGGATGAGATTGCTTCAGCGGTAATTCTGCTTCGCAATGACACCCGCCACCGGCCACTCGCCACTCGCCACCCACCACTCGCCACTCGCCACCCCCCACATGCCACTCACAGACACCCACTGCCACCTGGATTTCAAAGCCTTCGACAAAGACCGCAACGGCGTTCTGGCCCGCGCCTGGGAGGCGGGATTGGAGCGGATTCTCGTCCCCGGGATTGATCTGGTTTCCAGCCGGGCCGCAGTCAAATTGGCGCAAGCGCATCCCCGGGTGTATGCCGCAGTGGGAATTCACCCCAACAGTTCCCTCACCTGGGATGAGCAAACCCTCGGCGAGTTGGAACGGTTGGCTGCCCACCCCAAGGTGGTTGCCATCGGGGAGATTGGGCTGGATTATTACCACTACCGGGCGCCGCACCCCCTTCAAATGCGGGTTTTTCGGGAGCAACTGAATCTCGCCGGCCGGCTGGCGCTCCCGGTGGTGGTACACACCCGCAATTCCAGTCCGCAAGACCGGTTGTGCATCTCGGACGTGATAAGTATTCTTGCGGAGTGGTGCGCCAGGTTGCGGGCTGATCCCCGGTCCAGATCTTTAGCTGAACGTCCCGGCGTAGTACATTCTTATTCTGGCAATGAAGCTGAAGCGCAACAATTGCTGGAATCCGGTTTTTATATTGGCATCACTGGCCCGGTAACATTCAAAAACGCGGTGGAATTGCGCCGGGTTGTGGCCTCGATTCCGCTGGATCGTTTGCTGATCGAAACGGACGGGCCGTACCTGACTCCGCACCCTTACCGGGGAAAGCGCAACGAGCCGGCGTATGCGCGTTTTGTGGCCGAGAAAATTAGCGAAGTACGCAATCAACCCCCGATTGTTGTGGCTGAAAAGACAACGGCCAATGCCGGGTACTTGTTTCGATGGAGAGAAGTCGATTGAGCACTAGTTTTTTTGCTCTCGTAGAAGAGCGCATCCAACAGGTGGAAGAAAGGATGCGCGCCCATCCCAATGGGCAGCATCCTGATATAGACTTAGTTTTGGAACATTTGGTTTCGTCAGGTGGAAAACGGGTTCGCCCAGCGGTGGTTTTGCTCACCGGTGGTATGTTGGGAGGGGATCAGGATCGCCTGATAATATTAGCAGCTGCAATCGAATTGCTGCACACCGCGACTCTGGTTCACGACGATTTGATCGATGGAGCCTTGCTACGGCGGGGTATTCCTACTCTCAATACGCAGTGGTCTTCGGCGGCTACTGTCTTGGCAGGCGATTATGTCTTTGCCCGCTCTGCCGGGTTGGCTGCCGACATTGGCGCGGTGGACGTGATGCAGATTTTTGCCACCACGTTGACCACTATTGTCAGCGGGGAGATCACCCAATTGTTTACCAGCCGTGGTTCGATCAATCGTGAAGATTACTATCAGCGAATTAATGCCAAAACGGCTTCTCTGTTCGAGGCTGCCGCACGGACTGCCGCGATGATCAGCACTGATGACAAAGACATTATCGCGGCCATGCAGGGTTTCGGTTATGGTATCGGGATGGCGTTTCAAATTGTGGACGATATTTTGGATTTTACAGGCGATCAAGCCACGGTGGGGAAACCGGTTGCCAGCGATTTGCGCCAGGGATTGATCACGCTGCCGACGATCTATTATCAGGAATCCTGTCCAGATGATGCAGATACGCAGGCCGTCTTGGGTGGTGAGTATCACGATGAAGAGCGTATTACGCGCTTGATTACTTCAATATGCAGCAGTGGTGCTATTCAACAATCTATGGCCGAAGCGCGTGGATTTGTCAGGCGGGGGATACAAGCCGCTGAGAATTTGCCCGCTTGTCCAGAACATAAGGCGTTGAATGAATTGGCGGAGTATATTGTCGATCGTAAAGTTTGAGGGGGGTGTAGCGAATGGCGAGTGGCGAATGGCGAGTGGCGAGTGGCGAGTGGCGAGTGGCGAGTGGTGAGTGGTGAGTGGCGAGTGGCGAATGGCGAGTGGCGAGTGGCGAGTGGCGGATGGCGAGTGGCGAATGGCGAGTGGCGAATGGCGAGTGGCGAGAGACGTGAAACGTGAAAACGTCACGCTTCACGCATCACGCACGTCGTCCCGATGGTTCTACGGGATCACGTCTCACGTTTCACGAAGCTCTGGAATGTAAAGGGATACTCGTTTCTCTCATCCGCCTCGTGATAGCGGGCCGATTTCTCTTCCCAGCCAGATTCGTCGAATTGGGGGAAGAAAGCGTCGGCTCGGATTTGGGTATGGACGCGTGTCAGGTAGAGGCGGTCGGCATCTTTTAGGGCTTGTGCGTACAGTGATACCCCCCCGCAGATGAAAACTTCGTCTTCTCCCCGTTCTTGCGCCAGGGTCAGCGACTCTGCCAGCGAGTGGGCAATCAGGCAGCCACCGGCGCGGAAATTTGGATTGCGAGTGACCACGATGCTCGCGCGCCCTGGAAGCGGTCTCCCGACACTCTCATAAGTCTTACGCCCCATAATAACGTGATGCCCCATTGTAAGTGCCTTGAAGCTTCGCAGGTCATCTGATAGCCGCCAGGGTAGACGATTCTCGATGCCGATACCCCCGTTTTCATCCATAGCGACGATTATAGAGACGATCACACCGATACCTGCGCCCTGATATGTGGGTGAGCCTGGTAGCCGGCCAAATCAAAATCGGAGTAGTCGAATCCGAAGATGTCTTTTACTTCGGGGTTGATCCTCATCTCAGGCAGTGGATATGGCTTACGCGTAAGCTGCAACCGGGCCTGCTCAAGATGGTTTAAATACAAGTGGGTGTCGCCAAAGGTATGCACGAACTCTCCGGGTTCCAGGTTGCAGACTTGAGCCACCATCAAGGTCAACAGGGAATACGAGGCAATATTGAACGGCACTCCCAGAAACACGTCTGCCGAGCGTTGGTAGAGCTGGCACGAGAGTTTCCCAGAAGCTACGTAAAACTGAAAAAGCAAGTGACAGGGGGGGAGGGCCATCTTCTCGATTTCGCCCACGTTCCAGGCACTGACGATCAGCCTGCGGGAGCAGGGATTGGTTTTGATAGCCTGGATCACCTCGGAAACCTGATCGACAAAGCCCCCGTCGGCGGTACGCCACGCGCGCCACTGTGCTCCATAAACCGGCCCCAGGTTGCCGTCCTCATCCGCCCACTCATCCCAGATACGCACGCCGTGGTCTCGCAAATACTGGGTGTTGGTGTCTCCCTGTAAAAACCAGAGCAATTCGAAGATGATGGATTTGAGATGCAATTTTTTGGTAGTCAGCAGTGGAAAGCCCGCGCCGAGATCGAAGCGCATTTGATATCCGAAGACCGACAGTGTGCTGGTTCCGGTGCGGTCTTGTTTTTCGACCCCCTGGTCGAGGATATGCTGCATCAAATCTAAATATTGTTGCATACTGGTTATTTCATGCCATGTAGGCTAAAAGTCCCCCGGCTCCCAATTCTGGGGGGGACACTTCTGTTTTAGTGTCTCTCTATCCCAAGGACAGGACGGAAGGGTGTTTCCCCCCCCAGGATTGGGGGCCGGGGGGCGATAGGACGATTTTGAAAAATCGTCCTACACTTAGCGTACCCGTCGTTTCCACTCTTCCTTGAGTTGCAGTTGTCCCGGACTTTCGCCAGATGCCAGCGATAGGAAGTCGCTCATAAGGCTGTGGAATTTGTTGGGCTGATCCAACATTGGGAAATGGCCTGATGAATCGAAACTGATATGGTGCATTTGTGGCGGTAGGGCAGCCAGACGATCAGGGTGCGCTATCGCAATGGCGGGGTCGTTCAATCCATGTACCAACAGGCAAGGAGTGGTCATACGATTGGTAAGCTCGGTTAGCCTAGCAGAGCGCAGGTTGTCCAGTGAGCGTAGAATGGCATCTCCATCAGCTTTGGGGGCTTCCATTCGGGCGGCCTGAGTCTCAGGAGTGTCTCTCAGCAGCCACTCGGCTAATTCGGTTGGGGAGCTATGCTGGAAGCGGGGGCTGATTGATTGCGTTTCTAAGGGCAGCTCTATGGCCATTATTCGGTCTACTTTGTCCGGGAACTGTTCTGCAAACAGCAGCCCGACTACTGCTCCCAATCCATGTCCAACTATGGCTATTTTCCTCATTCCCATTTCGGAGTGGAAGTTATTCAGTAAGTCCAGTTGGTATGAAAGCAAGTAACGTTCCGAGGATTTGGCTGTGTCGCCGAAGCCCCACATATCAAGAGCGTAAGAACGAAATTCTATGGACGCTGTTTGCATTGATGGAATCCAATAACGCCATGAACCGACCCAGCCGTGCAGGAAGATCACTGGCCGGCCGTGCCCTAGAACTTCGTAGTGGACGAGTTCGCCCTGGAGAATGATGGCGCTCATGGTGTTATTTTGGGTATCCGTTAATTTGTGTCATCTCAATCAACGAGGAAAACGGGGGCATTCCCAAGAAAATCTAAATTTGTCCTAAAAATTCTTTCACCTTTTCAGTTAACTGATCCGGCGAAAAAGGTTTGATGATGTATGCAACCGCGCCAGCAGCCAATCCTGTTTGTACTTCATTGTCTTGACCCTTTGCAGAGAGGAAGGCTATGGGAATATCTTTCAGCTTATCGTGAGCTTTGATGCGTTCACAAGCCTCATACCCTGTCATGCGCGGCATACGAACGTCCATGAGAATCAAATCTGGCAGTTCACCCTTCTCGGCTAATTCTACAGCTTTCTCATACGCATCGACGCCATCTGATGCAGCGACAACCTCGTGGCCCGCATAACGCAGGGTGAAGGTGATCAGATTCCTGATGTCGGGTTCGTCTTCTGCTATCAATATTTTAGCCATAAGTTAACCTCGAATACCGTAGTTGTAGTGTAACTCCTCAGCCAGCCCCCCTGCCCCCAATCCTGGGGGGAACCCGTATTGATCCCCCCAGGATTGGGGGGCAGGGGGGGCGCTTCGGGCGTTGTTCAACCAGATTCGTTGTCTGCCAGAGTAGTCACGTTGTAGTGCCAAAAGTATCGTCTTCGAAAGAGTAAGTTTCGCGAATTATTGCCACGTAGCCGGGATTTCCACACCTGCCCTGCACCGTCCCTGCGATGTCCAGGGAGCGGGCGGTGCCAGGGTATCCCGCAGCGCGACGAGATTCCCTAGCACCGACCGCAACGGCGAGATTTAGAAATCTCGGCTACATTGCCGGTCAACCCGGGAAATGCTGCTTCCAAAGTTTTTTTGTTCACTCATCTTCTGGTTGCTGGCGAGGCAAAGTGAATGAGAATATACTTCCTTCTCCGGGAATACCGCTGCTTTCTACCCAGATGCGCCCACGATGCATTTCGATCAATTGTCGTACGATGGATAGACCCAGCCCGGTTCCTCCGGTGGCCAGCACTAGAGGATCTTCACCCCGGAAGAATCGCTCGAATACCCGTTCTTGATCCTCAGGGGGGATACCGATCCCGTCATCTTGTACATCAATCTGAATTTCATCTTTCAGATTCTGAACCCGGATAAGAATATGCCCATTGGCAAAGGTGTAATCATAGGCATTGCTGACAAGATTTGCGAGGATTCGCCGTATCTTTTCCTCATCTCCCGATATACGGGGCAAATCTAGCGGGAAGTCGAATTCAATCGATAAAGGCTTATTGTCTTCCTTGGATTGGCGGTTTTGATCTCGGATGATGGCTTCGATCAATGGACGCATATCCAGCGGTTGTATGGATAGCATAACCTTGCCAGCTTCGATGCGAGACACGTCAAGCAGATCATTGACCAGGACATTCAAGCGTTCAGTGTTGCTCTTTACAATGTCCAGGAATTGAGTCTGTTGCTCGTTTAGGGTCCCCGCTGCGCCCATCAAAAGTATTTCGACATATCCTTTGATTGACGTCATTGGCGTTCGCAGTTCGTGACTGACCGTGGCGACGAACTCAGACTTGAGACGGTCAACTTCGATCTGGTGTGTGATGTCTCGGAAAATCGAGACAGTGCCCAGGAATTCGTTGCCCATATTGACGGGAGCTAGATGAACGGAGACCACACGTTTATCATCTAAAGTGATCTGTTCTGCGTAAATATCACCAATCTTACGAGATGCAGGATTAATTGACCAGTCGCGAATCGTATTCATCCATGCCTGGGATGCTCTTCCAAACAATCCGGCAAAGTCATCCAGGGATCTACCAATTACTTCAGAACTGTCAAGTGCCAGGATACGTTGGGCAGATTCGTTGAAGAGCGTGATCTCACTATTGACGTCTGTAACCAAAACGCCATCTGCTACAGCCTCGAGTATCCCTCGGGAACGCGAGGCCTCGATTTGCTGGGTTCGCAGCATATTGCCCAACCCTTCAGCTTGATCGCGGATCAAATTGAAGAGTGCAGAATTGTTGATGGCAGCTGCTATTTGAGCGGCCGCAGCCAGAGAAAGCTCTTCGTCACTTGTGGAGAAGACATTGGCTTTGCGGTGAAAAAGCAAGATGACGCCCAGCGCTTCAGCGCCAACCATCAGAGGTACGGCAATAGCGCTGCGGTGCTCGGGTAATCTACCAGATGAGGCAACCCAGCGGTCATCGAGGTGTAAATCGTCTATCAATGTGCCGCGTCGTTGTGTGATGACCCACCCGGCCAACCCTGCGTCGATAGCCAAACGGGATGGCCGGCCACCACGGGGCGGCGGGTCTGTGTACCCCAGGGAGGCCTGGTAATAGAAGGTTGTTTCATCGGGGCGGACGAGCAGTACCGTGCTTTGCTCGGCCCCAATGGTTTCGTTGAGCAAGGCCAGTGTGCGGTTGAGAACATGATCCAAATCCAGGCTGGCGGAGAGTTCTCTCATAATCTGCACGAGGCTTTGGGCGCGTTTATGCTCACGGCCTAACTGCCTGGTACGTTCGTCTACCCGTTGTTCAAGGTATCCAGCTAATCGGATGGTTTCCGCGTACAGAGATGCGTTTTGAAGGGCAACCGCGGCCTGATTGCAGATGATACGGGCCAGCTCGATCTCATCTGCGCTAAAGTGATAATTTTGTTCAGTGTGGATCAGGATAAAGCCATGCACGATCTCGCCTGTGACCAGAGGAAGTATCAACAGCCCCCGTGTGCGGCGCTCCGCAAAGAACTGAGCCAGTGGAGCTAACATATCTTCTTGGGCGATATCCTGTGTATTGAATACCCCGAGGGTTTCTTGTAGATGTTCGAATATTGGCGACTCTGGCAGTGGCATCGGGAGATCAGCGCCCCTGTGAGGGAATTCAGCCCGCAGGGTGACTTGTGCTGATTCCCACATAACCACAGATACAGCTGATCCCGGAAGCGCGTGCAGGAGTTCGTGTGTACTCGTATCGAGAATATGGTCAGTGTCTAAGACGCTGCTGATCTGATTCGAGAAACGGTTGAGTAATGTCAGGCGTTGTGAACGTTGATCCAATTCAGTACTTCGTTGCAGGCTTTGTTGGTATAGGGCCGCATTTTCTAGAGCTACGGCTGCCTGACTAGCAAAGGTAGTCGCTGCCCGGATATGCTCTACAGTGTAGTAATGCGCTTCCATCTTGTCTAAGGCAATCACACCTATCAATACGCCTTTAGCGATCAGGGGCACTCCCAACCAGGAAAGATACTCGGTCTCCACACTTGGGAAGCGGGAATCGGAGCGAATATCCTCGACGGAAATTGGCTGGTTGGTGGCGATCATTTCATGGAACAGGCGGCTATCTTCCACTGTAGTCGCAATGCCTATAAGGTCGGCGCTGTTTTCGAAGCCGCGAGCCGATTGGATGGTCAGAGTATCACCATCGCGCAGCCACAGTGTACCGGTGTTATAGGGAATGATGGTTTCCAGTATTTCCAGCAGCGAGTGGATCAGAGCCTCGGGTTCCAGGCTAGAAGTGATAGTGGCAGCGACATCGCTCAAAGCCTGGAGTTGAGCCGCGCGTTCTTCCACAGCCTGGTAAAGACGGGCGTTTTCTAAGGTGAGAGCTGTTTGTTGGGCCAGGGATGAGATCAGGGCTTGATCTTCCTCCGAGAAGGCTGCTGCCTCCCCGAAATTATCCAGCACTATCACGCCCAATTTGTTATCGCCGGATTGGATGGGGACCACCATACAAGAGATGGGGAGAGCACCACCGGTTGCTGCGCGATAACGCAATAGATCATCTGACAATAATTTGTAATGTTTGGCAAAATCTACTTCACCTATGCGTACAGCCCGTCCAAGATCGAAGACCTGCCCGGGGAGCGACTCTACTGGCCAGCAAGTAATATCCAGCATTGTGTCGTTGTGGAGGTAACCTCTGGCGGCTTGCGGGATAAGCATATTCTGATCAGAATCGAATAATGCCACCATGCCAGACTGTGCGGATTGGACCACTCCCAGGGCGCTCTCGACCAGGGTGCGTAGAATTTGAGTCGATTTCAGGCCGCCCAACTGTCGGCTGAACTCCAAGAGCAGATTGACCTCCCGCAGGCGGTATCCCGTCTCGGTAAGCAGGGTCAAGTTGTTTAGGGCCGTGGAAATCTGGCGGGAAAACAATTCAAAAAGTTGCTCATCCTCGGGCATGAACAGCGGCAGTCTTGCGTGACTGATTGCCAATACAGCAGCTTCTAACCCGGTCAGCGAAATAATTGGGATACACAAGAATCCAACCGTTTCCAAAGCTGAGAGAAGTGGGGATTGCTGCCAGGCGACATCTTCTTCAATATTGGGTACCATGAAGGTAGTGCCATCTTGCAGACTTCGAATGAGAGGGCTACGTTGACCAAGTAACGCCTCGGGGTTCACTCCTTCTGGAATATCTCCACTCACATAGAGCAACCGTGGCCCGCCAGCGCCGGGTTCAACCACCAATGCAATGTCCATGTCCCATTGCGAGATAATCTCCCGCACCAAGGATGAGAACACAGCCGCGCGGTCTGGCTGCCGGTTGATCACCTCGACAATTCTCAATCCGGCGTTCACTCGCTGCACCAAGTGGGTAAGATTCTTGATTGTGCGAGTGTCTTCTAATTCCTTTTGAGTCAAGATAGAGAGTTTTTTCTGGTCTTCACTAAAACTTTCAAGTTGATCTGTGAAATCCTTCACCTGGTTTTCCAGGTCGTGCAATTGCTGCTGACTTTCTATCACCAGGGAGGCCTGGCTGGCGAAAATCTCCAAAGTTTCGATAGTGAGGAAATCAGGGCGCAAGTGATCCCGCGGAGCATCAACGCTGATAAGACCCAACGGCTCCCCAGATGGCTTCATCAGCGGCACAAGGAGAAGGTCCTTAGGGTGCCAGGTGGCGCCCTCATTCTCTTTCCCGTTTTGATCGGGGAGCAAGGTAATGGTACGGACGACTTCTGGTATCGCGGGCCTTTGATCGCTGGGGATGTAGTATGAACGCCCAAAGCGGAATTCGGACTTCAAGATGCTACTAACATCTTGCCAGGGTTGAGCGTGTTCTCGTAGTTCGTCCATGACGTTCAAAGGGATGCCGGCGCCTGAAATGCGGTGCATGGCGCCATCGGCAATATCGTAGACACTGATCAGCACGATATTGAAGGAAGTAGATGTTTGGATGCTGTAAGCAATATCCTCAAGCGATTGCTCCAGTGGCTGTCCGAGATGGAGTTTCTGGGACGCATCGGACAGAATTGCCAAAGTCTCGACACGACGGTTGAGAAGTTCGTTACGTTGAACAAGTTCTTGATAGCGGTGGGCGTTGCCTATGGCGATGGCGGCCTGCACTGCCAATGCTTGCGTGATTTGCAAGGCTGCGTTGTCGAATCTGGCCGCCGAATTAGCATGTAAGTGAATCAAGCCGGCAACATTTTCCTGATATGCAATAGGAACGATCAGGGCCGATTGCACCCCCTCATGGGCAGGCCGCCATATAGCCGGATCGTGTTCCACCGGGAGATTGTTGAAATCTTCAACAATCAGTGGCGCACCATCTTCGAGTACCAACCGCTCCAAAGGAGGAATTTCTTCTTGTATAGAATCTCCGAGGCATAACACCACTTTAGGGAATTTAGGTCTGTTTTCGCCAAGTTCGAAGAGTAGAATTGTGCCGCAATCTGCATGGGTTGTTTGTTGGGCTTCATCGAACACGCGCTGGAGCAGGTGCTCCAGTTGAACAGAGGTGTTCAGCTCGCGGCTGATGCGGGTGAGCGCGGTAAGCTGCTCCACACGCTGCCGCAAATTCACATCCGTTTGTGATGCCAAACTGGCGCGCTCAATGGCAATAGCCAGTTGGTCTGCCACTGTAGCTGCCAGTTTAACATCATCGGGGCTGAAATGCTCGGGGAGATTGCTGCACAGCATAATCTCTCCCAAAGCGCGGTCGCGGGTGACAAGGGGCACGCCAATGGCCGATTCACCCCCCAGTACTGCTGTCAGCGATTTGTAAACCGGTGGTATACGCTCATATTCGCTGGCAGTGCCGGCGATAAAAGAACTTTTGCTGCCTGTAACCGTAAGGTGGAAATCGGCGTCTCTGAGCGGGAACCGCACAATGCCGGGTATAGCATCGGGTGGAACCCCGTAGATTGATAATGCGTGAACCCGTAGTTCTCCGAGATTTTCATCCAGCAAGAAGATTGCGGCTATATCCGCCTTGAGTAGACGGGCTAATTCCAATAAAGAGTATTTGAAAATCTCATCGAGTGTTGCCACGGAGCCAGATAAACTGGCAATGCGCCGCAGGGCTTCTGAGCGCAAGGCCCGGCCCACAGATTGTTGGATCAAATCCGCGTTTTCGATGATCGGGGCAGCCTGCCCGGCGATGATAGACAACAGGCGTAAATCATCCGGGTTGAAAAATGTCTTGTCGCGCTTATTAGCTACTTGCAGATACCCAAGCGAACGAACGCCCGAAGTCAGTGGAATAAGAACTGTATCTCGAATACCGGCAGCCCGAGCGGGGTGGTCAAGGCCCAGGTCTATCAATCTAGGATCCTCAGGCGCATTAGTAGACACAATGGTTTCCTGCCCCATCCAGATAGCCTCTGCCGGGCTATCGATTGGAATAGAAACGCGGTACAACTCGACAAATTGGGGCGGAACACCAAAGAATGGATCGCGGGCTTCCAAGATACCAAGGGTTTCATTGTAGATCAAGAAGCCGGCAATTTCAATGTCCAGGAGCGGGGTTATTCCTGGCACCAAATGGGCAAATATATCTGCAAAGTCGCGTACGGAACTGACAGCTTGCGTAAGGTTTGCCAGGCCGGATAGCTCTTGGGCGCGACGCTGCTCCTCCTGGTAGAGAAGCGCGTTATGGAGCGCAATAGCCGCCTGACCCGAGAGCATCCGCAACAGTTTTATATCGTTCTCTGTGTATGCGTTTTCGCCCAGGGAGGTTATATCCAGAGTACCGATCAACTCTCCGCCAACCAGCAGTGGTATTCCCAAATAGGAATGGAAAGGATATCTCTTCCGGTCGATGATGGAGCGAAACTCGCTGTGCGCGTCTACATCGGATATCAGGATATGTTGACGGTGCTCGGCCATATAACCCGAATAGCCTTGATCCTTTGGATACCGGTCAGTACTTCTTTCAAGATGACGATCCAACCCATCTAAATCCACAAAACGATAGGGGATCAGATATTCGTTATCGGGGTCCCAAATAGTGATTTCAGCAAAATCTGTGGGAACTAGTTGTTCCACACTTTGAAGAATGGCCTGCAAAGTGGCTTCCAGTTCCAGATTAGCTGCTATAGATTGGCTGAGTTCGGTGAGGACTTCGAATGTTTGGCTGGCGTGTCCCGTTTCTCCGCTCACCAAAGCACTAATCCGGTGAGACCTCAGAGAAAGCATTATTGCATTGCCATCCTCGTTAGGGATGAAATAAGATGTACCCTCCACCGGATGCCCATCGATCGAGAAACGTGCCTGGCCAGCAGATGAACACAGGCCCAAGAAGACATCTCCGGGCCGGGAGCGACGCACCAGATGCTCCAGGTTGGGTTCCTTCTCCCATAAGTTGAAACTGTCTCTGGCTGCCTGATTCAGGTATACAATCCGCCCGCCGGTTTGTACTAATAGTACCGCGTCACCATGAGCAGGGATTTTAGATGAGCTAGAATGCTTAGAAATGGTTTTAGGAAGTGAACGTATCCTGGGTATTACGCGCAACAAGAAATAGGTTAGCAAAAAGAATGCCAACCCTAATACTAGCAACGTGATGCCCAATGATACTGAATCCAATTCGAACATGGTTTCGGGAGACTCCTTCCCATACACTCAATGTCATTAAGTTAGGACTTACGCAGTTAATCTCGGATTCACCGCAGAGTGCGCGAAGATCGCAGAGAAAACCAAGAAAAACAGTTAAAAACTCTGCGTTCTCAGCGTACTCCGCGGTAATTTAGTTTCAACTGCGTAAGCCCTATAAGTTAAGGAAATACCAACCCTTCGACACGCTCAGGACAAGCGATGATTGAGTAGCTGCCAATGCCGCGCACGTTTTTCTTATTGTAGTTCTTCAATTGCCTGAAAGTTTCTAAGAACCATCTACCATCAAACACAGGTTCATATACAGTTTCAAAAGCTCTCATTCTGACTGACTTCTTTCTAACACAATATTTCTCAACTCTTCCATTTGCGTTTCATAATATTCAAGCTTAGAAATTGCTAAGTCAAACTCATCATCTGCTGTTGTTCTGTTTATGCTTGCTTGAGGAGTTATTCCGATCCCTTGGGAGTATCGCCTGAAATATCCCTGTATCAACGTCTCCATATAACTTGTCAAAGCGGATTTCGCTTGGACAGCACAAGGTGATGGGGCAATCTCTTTAGCTTCGGTCTCAATGACTTGCATTTCCTTTATGATAGATTCCAGGTCTTCCCCTGGTGTCATATCGGCTTGTTGTGCTAATTGAGTAAAATTATGTTCTGCACTTTCGGCAACTTCAAGAAATTGTTTTATTTTTTCAACCGGACATGGATCAGGGGTAGAAGAAGGAGTATGAGAAACAAGCAATGGCGATTTCCCACTACAACCTGACAGAACTAAGATCATTAGCACAAGAAATATAATCTTCTTCACGTTTTAATCCTTTTATGTCTTACGAACTATTGAACATCCGTATTATATTTTACAACTCAACGATTTGCTTCAGCTGCGTTGCGGGTGTCAAAGACTCCTTCGCGCGCAAGACCCGCCAGAATAACCAGAGCCTTCGCTGGCGCGGCGCGGTAGCAACGTCGGCTGCAAGCGGTTGTTAGTTGGCTTCCTTCCTGGCGTTACACAATCATCATCAATAGATGAATGGTAATAGTCGCCACGTATCATCTTTATACTTTCTGTAATCTTCACCCAATACACGAATCAGCTCTTGTTCTTCGCTATTGATACGAATGAGCAATGCTGGAATTATGAAGGCCAAAGCCGTCAAGCTGCCAAAAAGGCTCTTGAGAAACAGAGGCCATCCGATGCACCAAAGGATTGCTGCCAAGTATAAAGGGTGTCGCACCCATCGGTATGGTCCCTGTCGAATCAAGTGCGTTTGTTCTTGAGCTGCTCCGCGCGGTGAGTACGCTTGTCCAAGAGCCTTTCGTGCACTGATCCCCAAAACGATTGTGAAGAGACCAATCCCAACCGCAAGTAAAACCAGACCATCTGGTATAAACTTGACTAATCCCCATAGCCTATCAGCCACCGAAACAGGAACAGATAGAATGAGGCCAAACGGGATGAGCCGATTGGCTAAATCTGGTGCTTCGCGTGGTTTCTTTACATCAACGAAACTTGTCGCAATCAACCACATTCCGGCTGTGAGAATAACGTAGATGATTTCTCCCCAATCGTTGGTGAACCAAACCCAATCTTGAGTTATCAATGGTGGGATAACAAATGCTACAAAGAATGCGAAAGGTACTGCGATAAACCACTTTGTTGTGTTTGTCATTTTACAGTTTTGGCAGCTAACTATCAGTTATCCTGACGGCGTGCTTCTGCTGCCAGTTCAGTGATCTCACGGATATCTGCAAATTGGTGTTTTGCCGGGGAGATAGTGCCAACGCTGATACTCATCAGGGGAACTTGTTCTGTCTGCCCATCGCTGGTGGTGACACTAATATAACCTTGTTCGCGGTCCATGAAATTGTAGTGAGTGAGAACGTTATTAGCAAAGCCGGATTTTATGTGTTTATTTATCACCGGCGCGGCTGTCTCTGTGGTGATGATGATGAAATTGTCACTTCCAGCGTGACCAATGAAATCATCCGGCGTTCCGTGTTTATCCACCACCTCGCTAAGCGTCATGGCCGTAAAACGCAGAACGTCATCACCCGCCACAAATCCATAGGAATCCTTGAATGCAACGAAGTGATTGATGCGGATATCCATCAAAGCCCAATGTTCGGAGCGGATGATACGACGGAGCTGCTCCTCGATCAGCCGGCTGGATGGTAAGCCAGAGCGCGGATCGGTAAGACTTTCGCGTTCGGCTCGGGCGATGGCGTTTTGGACGCGCAGCTTAAGCTCTTCGATGTCGAAAGGCTTGGTGATGTAATCGTCGGCGCCAAGTTCCAGCCCCTGAAGTTTGTCGCTGCGTTCATCTTTCTGGGTCAGAAAAATGACAGGTATGTGGCTGGTGCGCGTACTGGTGCGCAGCGTGCGACAAACCTCGTAGCCATCAATATCGGGCAACATAATGTCGAGGACAATGAGGTGGGGAAGATTTTGCCTCGTTTTCAGAAGTGCGTCTGATCCGCGAGGCGCAATATCAACTTCGTAGCCTTGGCCAGCGAAATAGATACGCAGCATATTTGCAATATCGAAGTCATCTTCGACGATCAGTAAACGGGCGTTTCTCATAATGCCCTCCCTTGGGCGTGTTTTCGAACTTGCTCGATTTGTACACCGGTTACTTGTCTTTCGAATGAGCGAAAACCACTCAAACGAAAACCATGCTTGTGTGCAATACTTGTGATTTCGTCAACCCGTTCTCGAGTTATACTTTTGCCGAGTGTGTAATCTTCGAAGCGGCCTTCCAGGGCTAAGGCCATGGTTTCCGCCATGCAGGCATAGGCCTTGCCAGGGGGAAACCCGAAATCGAAGTTGAAGTTGACGGGGCCGGGAACGTTGACCATGCCGCCGTCGATCACCAGCACATCGCGGCGGATAGCCGCCACTCGTGTAGAGACATCACGAGGACGAGCCACATCGCAGATCACGCTTCCTGAGCGCAGGTGTTCAGGTTGAACAATGGCGTGAGCCGCTCCCGATACCGTGAGAATTAGTTGGGCATCTTTTAGAGCATGCATGTCTGTACTAGTCATCAGGTTTGCTCTGGCGGTGATTTGCAACCCGGCCCGCAGCTTTGCCAGCTTATTTTCGCTGCGCCCAATCAAGTACATTGTTGCTACATCTTCGGCTAGCAATTCTGCGCAGATGCTGCCAATTGCTCCGGTAGCGCCAACCACAGCAGCCGTAGCCTTGCTCAAGTCGATACCCATGACATGGGCTGCGTCTCGAATTGCCTGCACCGCAACGGAGACGGTATACGCGTCGCCGGTGGTCACGGGGATATCCAGCGATTGTGCTACGGTCACGCCACCGTCACCAACCACAGATGTAAAGGCTCCCAACCCCAGGATATCCGTTCCGAGTCGTTCAGCTAGGCGACCAGTTTGGATGATCTTACGGTATGCAATTCTTGTGGGTAATTCTAACATACGTGCTGCTGTAAGTGGACATGCAATTAGCCACCCCTGGATTTGTTTGCCTGTAGCCGCAGATGTAATTCCCTCGATTTCAGAAAGGTAAACAGGCGGGAAAAATCTGCAAAGATAATTGATCTGACGTTCGTTGAATATTCTCCCTAGCAGCGGGTACTTCCGGCTGACATCACGCTTGGGGTCGATTGGATGAATTATAAAAGCGAAAGTGTCCACTAGCCTTGTTCCTGAATAAGTCGGCAAGGAATTTTGTAAACGGATTTACCCTGAAGGGCACGATGTCACGGACACTTGCACCTGCGGTGACAAGGGCAGGTGTACCACGGATTCTTTTCCTTTATTGTTGCGCTGTATCCGTAAAATCCGTGCGAATCCGTGTACCACAAAACCGCCATCGTTATTGGGCAACAATTCTACTGCTTACCAGGATTCATCTCCCTTTCGAGGGCGATACATGGGTTTATGCAAATTTGCAAAAGCAAAACGATGATGGTCACTGTCTTCGAAGCTTACGCTTTTATCGATGATACGCCGTTCAGGTGACGCGACCAATACCACATCTGATTCAATTGTTCGGGCCGGGAAGATGATCATTCCGGCTCCAATTCTACAGTTGTGGCCTATGCACCCGCCTAAAACGGGGCGATGCGAATCGCTTAGATGACCATCCCCATCGAGTGCTTTGAGTGTGGTGGGAATCAGGTTGAAATCGGTGAAGGTCGATCCAGCCCCAAGGAATGTGTTGCGGCCTATCACGCACATTTGTAGACAGGTGTTTTGGGCTACCATGCTGTTATCCATGAAGGTTGTCATGAACAACGCAGATCGAAATGGCAGGAATGCGCCGTCGCCGATTACAGATAACATCAATTGGCAGCCTTGAGAGACATTGACATTATCGCCAAGAATGCAATTTTCGATCACTGCTCCTGCACCGATGGTGACATTATCTCCTAGCGTTGTGGGGCCGTGGATGATAGCCGTGGGATCTATTATACAGTTGCGGCCAATTTTTACGACATCAGAGCACTCTAAGACTTGTTTTCCTTCGAACATAGCTTTGAGCAGAATTTTTAACTTGAAGAGAGGCTCTTGTTCCAGGCGGTTTTCGAAGCGAGCGCCGCGAGTGAACAACCCGAAGACGACATCTGCAATAAATATATGCACCCAAGAGTCGATAGCAATCAGGCTCCTAAGGGGAACCTGGAATGTCAGGTTGCCTTGTTCATAGGCCATATAAGTTGGCACATGGTAATAGCCCACCTCCCGCGGCAGCAAGTCGATCACCAGCGGTACTGTCGCAGGGGTCGGCCCGTTGGGGTAATACCACAAGTCTACCAGGTATACGTTGCCATCTTTTTTGTAGGACGTGGAGAGGGGATAGGCATGTTCTGTGAATGCAAGATCGTTTTCGGTAAAGGCTGCCTGGCAGGGACGCCCGCGCTTTTTTGCTTCGGTCAGGAACGCCTCGATATAAGCTTTATCGAAGTACAGATTATCCCGGTAAACCAGACAGGGTTCATGAGTCTCGGGGATTGGATGCCCTTCTTCTACATCGGATTCTCGATCTGTGTAAGGCGCCAAGACATCGCGATGAATGAGCCAAAGCGGTTTGTTCTGAATACGCAAATCCCTGGCTGGTTCATTGAAAGGATGAATATGTCTGGGAGCTTTTAGGATGACTTTTCGCATGGACTAATTGTATCATCTCCACAGGTAAGGGGGAACGTGAGTTCAAAATCAACAATTCCTGATATGGCGTATTCAGAAATTGGGGGAGCACAGTAATGCAGTGACATCGTGCCCTTTGGGTAAATCAGTGGTTAAATAAGTTTGGAAAGTCGTCCTCCCCCAACTTGTAAATGCGCCCTTCCCCGGCACGAAGAGCTATTCAATACTTGTGTGTTGTTTGTTGGGGTAGTACTAAGGAATGAGAATTAATAACTTGCGCGTTTATATCCTAACGCGAGCGCCGGTTGAGTAGCGGAGGCACACGCTTTTCGTGCCATAGCCGACCTATGCAGGCACTGCGCACCTGCACTGCGTGTGGCGCAAGTGTCGAAACCCAGCGGATTAAGTCAAATTAGCCTATTTTCAAGCCCCGCTTGGTTTCGACACTGTACCTGCGTTCGGTGCAGGTGTACGGCTCTCCGTTCCTCCGAGCCTACTCAACCGGCGCTACACTTAAATTTGGAAATGGGCAAGTTATTTAATTCTTATTCCTAACCCGGACGAGCCGGACCCAAAAGGAATTTCTCACCACCAAGGCACAAAGACACAAAGTTAAGAAATAAAAAGTTTTCCTTCGTGCCTTTGTGCCTTGGTGGTAAATGTTCTTGTTTTTTGTGCAAACTTTTCACTGCTAAGGTACTAAATAGCTGGTTGGATGAGTCACAAGTACGGCGTATCACCATCTAAAAAGTTTTTAAGGGCTTCCATAAAAAGTTGTGGTTCATCCAGCATAATGAAGTGCCCAGCGTTTTCGAATCGTTTGATATGGACATTGGAAATTCCCGCTTGCATCGGCTGCCACTGGTTTGGGTTGACAATTACATCTTTGTCGCCGTACATCCCCAGGGTTGGGATTGAAACCTGATTGAGAAATGGCCGCAAATCGGTTCGTTGCAGGGATGCGATACTGAGCAGGAAAGATTCAAGTGTGGTGCGAGACAAGTCGCGATCCATCATTTCAGGCCAACGGGGATCGCTAGTGATAAGGGGAGCGCTAACCCGAATACCAAGTCTCAATGCCCACATTGCATGGAAGACAAGAAAAGCAATCCACCGGTATCCGGACAACTTAAGTAACAAGGCTAGAGATGATCCTAAGATTGGTGAGCCAATCACTACTACCTTGCTAACTCGTTCTGGATAGGCTATAGCTACAGACAAACCAACTGTTCCCCCCATGCTGTGACCGACCAATGGAGCGCGAACGATTCCCAACCGCTCCATGAA
>JBDRGC010000526.1:0-5163 GCA_043818215.1 Chloroflexota bacterium
GGATTGGGGTGGCGGCCTGCCCCTCAACGCTTATGGCATTTTCGGCAATGATGCCTCCGTCGTAGACCCCATACAGTGGGCCATGTTTGGCCGCAAATCTTACTATCCCCAGTTGATGATCGATTCCCAGGAGGATATTCACCTGGTCTACCAGTTGACCTATCGAACCATGGATGACCCGCCCTGCCCGGAATTTTCGATCTGCTATGAAAGTACGGCCTTCGACGCGGCGGCCTACGATCTGACTCTCCCGGATTTGGGGCTGGATCTCGCTCATCTAAGCTGGTCGCCAATCCTGGCAAAATGGGGTCAGACCCTAGTGGTGACCACCACAATATTCAATGCCGGTTGGACAGTCTCCCCGGCCACAACGGCTCACTTCGAGATTGTACTCAACGACGACACCGTCCTGCCTTCTCCCGCCCAAGCAGATACAGCCATCCCGGCTCTCAGCCCGCGTGCCACCCAGGAAGTCAGCGTCACCCTGCCCCTGCCTCTCACCCCGCCTGAGGGTTATGAAGCCCTGGAATATGCCGATCTACGCCTGACGGTTGACCCCTCCGCAGCTATCACCGAAACGAGTGAAACCAACAACCAAATCACGACCCCCATCATGATTCAACCATTACCGACCACCGCCGGGCTGTTCCTGATCGTCAAAGACCTGACTCCAACGGCGCGCGGGGCTGTGGAAATCTATCACAACAGCGGGACTGCTGGGATCACAGGAGGCATAATCGACCGCGAAGTCCCCATCACTGATTACATCTCCCTCCTGGCCGGTGACCTGCCAATCTCGTCAACGCCGGTTACTTATACCGTCTCCTGGGGTCAGGATGGGTATGTCAGACCGGAACCTGTCGATGTGGGCATTGGGCGGAACCCCATTGACCCCTACCGGGTGGACTATAATCCCAGCAACACGGTGGTCCTCGAGACCAATAACTGGGGTAGCCTGCAGGGGACGATTAGTGAGGCCGAAAAAGGAGACCCGGTAACGGCCACTGTGCGCATCCTGGGGCAGGGGATCAGCATTCAAACCACCACGGATTCCAACGGTCAGTTTTCACCCACCACGGAGGAGAAATTGGGGAAACTGATTCCAGGGAGCTATAACATCTTCATCAGCGCGGCGGGTTATGCCCGGATTTCTGGAAGCCAGGTTATCTCCGGGTTGACCAGCCACACTTGGGATCGGACGATGGAACCCACCATGTATGCCTACGTCCGCGGGATGGTGGTCAACCAGTTTGGCAGACCGGTCTCCGGGGCTGATGTCGAGGCCTGTGGAACCTGGGTTGAAACCGCAAGTGACGGCAGTTTCGACCTCGGCGAGGTGGATGAAAGCTGCACCTCCCTGGTGGTTGCTAAAAGCGGTTATGCAATCTCCAACATAAGTATCGCTCTAACAGCCGGGCTAGAGGCCTACTTCGGTCCGATCACTCTCGAATTCGATCCAGCCGTCAACGTTATTCAAGACGAAGGCAGCCTGGCAAGCTGGAAACAAGACGAAAGCTCAGCAGACCTGCTGCCCGACCCGCCCGAGGATGCTGAATGGTACGAAATAGAGCTTTTCGACAAGTTTGCCGATGAATTTTGGCCCTCGTTCCGGGTGCAGGTTTGGTGGGGAACCTATGAATATTATCTGGACGCGGCTTATACCGGTGCAGCAGACGAGCATTACCTGTACGATGTGCAGCTACGCCTGATCCCCAAGACATTCGAAGCGCATAAGGTTTCCGGTGATATAGCAGAAGCCGAATTATTTAACGGTCATTCTGTCAAATTCGCGCTCAGCTATTTCGAGGATTCGGGGATGACCACCGCCTTATGGGTGTCCGAGGCCCGGCTGGTGAACGCCGACAGCGGAGCAGTGATCAAAACGGTGCGCAACCCGGTGGAAGGCGGCAGTCATTGGGTCGCCTTGGAAGATATGACCCGGACGTATGATTTTGGCGGGGTTGCCATCGATGACTGGGAAAATGCCGAGGTGTGGCTGTTCATAAAGGTTGGGAAGAATGAGGGAGACTCATGGCAACCCAGCATGATCCTGAAGGGCTGGCACTTCGACCAGCAAGTGCTGCGTTTCGACTTGAGCGCAGGCACTGCCATTGGTGACTACATGATCGTTAACTTTCCAAACCCCTGAGGTGCGAGGATGAACCCAAAAGAAACTACCTTGCGAAAACCACGTTGGCCGGTCATCATCCTGATCCTGTGTTGCGCCGCGCTCCTGCTGGGCGGATTGATCTCCAATGTGAGGCCGTCGCGGGCCGGGACAGTCAAATTCGGCTGCCCCCAGCAGCTAACTGTCCGCACCGGGCAAGATTTTTATATCACTGTGGTGATTTCGGATGTGGTCGACTTGTACGCCTGGCAAAGCGATTTTACCTACAACACCACTTACCTGGAGTACAAGCACATAGTTTTCGGGGATTTCCTGACCCAGGATGGCGCGGCCCAATACCGGCAACCCCCGGTTGCCTCTACCGGACTGGTTGACAACATCGCTGCCACCCGCTTGAGCGCAAACACCGGCCTTGATGGAGATGGGCATGTTTTTTATGTGGTTTTCAAAGCTTTAAAGGAAACCAGTACCTATACCGGCCCCAAGGTTGCCAGTGTACTGCTGGTGAACCGCCAGCCTCTGGAAATCGCTAAGGATTTGATCAATTCAGGGTATTGCCGTGTATACATCGATGATGATGTCCCTCCCTTGATCCAACCTCCGATAGGGGAAAAGGTGTATTTACCTCTGGTCTTGCGTTGACGAAAAAACATCCTGGCTTTAATCGATTCAGGAGGTCTTCACTTAGCACGGGTTCGCCGCCACCTGGGTGGTCTTCGGCATTGGTGTGGGCTTGCTGAGTCCGGCTTATAAATCGTTGATCTCGAAAGTGGTGCCACAAAAAATGTTGGGGACCTTCTCCGGCCTCTTCCGCAGCAGCCTGGGGCTGATCTCCCTGCCCGCGCCCTATATCGGCGCGGTCTTGTGGGAACGGTTCAACCCGCAATTACCGTTTGCTATCACCGCAGTGGCTGCTTTAATCACCATCATCCCGACCTGGCTCTTTTTCAAGGTGCCGGATAATATACATGATTCCGGTGATCAACCTGAGACTTAGCAGACAACAAGCCCCCCGCCTCATCCTGAGATGGGGGGCTTGTTTCTCATGTCACGTGATTGCGGAATCACCCCCCTGGCCTGCGGCCATCCCCCCATTTTCGCCACCGAGATTTTGGCTTTACAGGTGCGTGCCGTGGCGAAAATGGGGGGACCGAGGGGGGTCACACAACCTGCGCAATTTCATCCGCTCGATGAGCAATGGTAGCAGCCAGTTCGAGACGCTTCTCTTTGCTCAGACTCCAGGCTCCGATGATGGTGCCGTCTACGTCGGCCAGGATGGCCGGGCAGCCCTGATTAGGATGTCTGGGAATCGGAGTGGGCGGTACTGGAATCGGACTTGAAGGGAAAACCCTTAGGGATTCCGAATCCCTGAGGGTTTTGAAAGCGATTGATGAGTCCACTGAAAAAAGGTTATCTCACCGCAGAGTACGCAGAGATCGCTGAGAATTTTTAAATAATTAGTTAAAGATTTCTAATCTTTGCTCAAATTTTAGTACGAATTCTTAAACCTGGTTTAAAGTTTTTCTCTGCGTTCTTCGCGCTCTCCGCGGTAAAAGAGTTTTTTCAGTACACTCATTGATAAATCCGCCTACGAAAAGGGGGAACAGGTTCTTTTCGCCCCGACGTTTTATACCTGGGGGCGAGTGCCATAGTACAAGAGGGTGATTGATTACCTTTGTAATCAGGCTCACAATCGAATTAAGAACATTCGCACAGCAAGGATAATGTCGCTGTCTAAGGAGATAATCGATGAGGCGCGTCAAACCATCTCTCAAGCTTTTTACCGTCTGCTTTGCAGGATTTCTTCTAGTCTTCGGTGGTTATTGGAGCGTAAGAGCTTATGTGGGGGATATCGACTACAACGACCTGATCAACACCCTCGATCTCAATATCATCACCACCGCTTTCGGCAGCAACGATTGGACTCCGGCATCACCCTGGAACCCGGCCGCAGACCTCAACGAAGACGACAAAATCGATATTAAAGACCTGGCCATCGCCGGGCGAAATTCTGGGTCTGAGCATATCTTCCACCGGGGCAGAGATTTTGCCAACAGCGGGGTGAGTGTTTACCGCTTAGATGCCTGCCTGGATGGTCAAGACCAGGTGCATATCGCCTGGTCTGATACCACCAACCGGGATGTGTATTACACCCGCCTGGACCGCTATGGCAACACTCTGATCGATGACGTGCTGGTGGACAGCGGTTCCAGCACCGGGGTGGATATTATCGCCATCGGCTGTGATAAAGTTGGGAATGCCCACCTTTTTTGGGATTGTGTCAGTAATGTCTGCGAAGCCCGTTACGATCAGTGGGGGTATCCGGTCATCAAGAAGCAGGTGGTCGACAGTTACTGGACGGGGGCCGGTGCAGATGCGGCCGCAGGGATCGATTCGAACGGCCGTGCCCATCTATTGTATAATATGACGACCTCCCGTTTGATTTACGCCATGTTCACCCCCGAAGGAACTAAAGCAGTCGCACTCGATGAACCCCTGATTGGCGAGGCAATCGTCTCCCGCTATCGCCAATTGGTCATTGATGGGGATGACAATATCCATCTGGTCTGGTCAGAAGAAGATGGCACCGATCGCCTGTATTACACCAAACTAGCCACCGATGCATCCACCTCCATTCCAGCGATGGTCTTCGGCCAAACTGGCTGGGATGGCGGGGTCACCGACAGCCACCGGCCTTCATTGGCGGTCGATTCCCTGGGCAATGCCCTGATCCTGTGGAATCGCGCCAACCCAACCCAACTCCTTTTAGAAAAAATCGCCCCGGATGGCAGCACTCTGCTGGATGATTATGATATTTTCCCCGATTACAAAGCCGGTTATTTCCAGGACCTGGCAATCGACGGCGAAGGCCAGTTTCACTTATGGGCACCGACGGATTGGGGTGGCGGCCTGCCCCTCAACGCTTATGGCATTTTCGGCAATGATGCCTCCGTCGTAGACCCCATACAGTGGGCCATGTTTGGCCGCAAATCTTACTATCCCCAGTTGATGATCGATTCCCAGGAGGATATTCA
>JBDRGC010000527.1:0-3371 GCA_043818215.1 Chloroflexota bacterium
CCTGCGGCGCATTTCGCAACCCAACGCCCTTTTCCTTTTGAGAAGACGCAAGAAACACATATCTGGAGGCGAGCGTGCCCACAATTAACCAATTGATTCGCAAAGGACGCAAGTCTAAGAAAGTCAAGAGTAAGGCCCCTGCTTTGCAATATACGTATAATTCGTATAAGCAGCAACGTATTCGACAACCGAAAGGCGCTCCGCAGAAGCGAGGCGTGTGTACGATGGTGCGTACCATGACACCTAAGAAGCCGAATTCCGCCTTGCGAAAGATTGCTCGTGTACGCCTTACCAATGGCGTCGAAGTTACCGCCTATATTCCAGGTGAGGGCCATAGCTTGCAAGAGCACTCGGTTGTTTTGATACGTGGCGGTCGTGTGAAGGACCTTCCTGGTGTACGTTACCACGTCATCCGCGGAACCCTCGATGCGACAGGTGTCGATAAACGGAAGCAGGGGCGTTCCAAGTACGGTTCTAAGCTACCCAGGTCATAGTTTGTGTATTTAGAAAATCGCCGGTTACTTAACTAATGCCGGCGATTCTTATTGCAGAGTTTTAGACATAATGGAGAAGTCGGATGTCTCGACGAAATAGACCAGAAAAACGTCAAGTTCCGCCAGATGCGCGCTATAACAGCGTAGATGTGCAATCCTTTATTAATCGGATAATGAAAAACGGGAAGAAGAGTTTGGCCGCGCGCCTGGTTTATGATGCATTTGAGCTGATTGGTGAGCGCACCAAGAAGAACCCATTGGAGGTTTTTGAACAGGCAATGAGCAATGCATCCCCTAGCATGGAAGTTAAGCCTCGCCGTGTTGGTGGCGCCACCTATCAAGTACCAATGGAAGTGCCCTCTCACCGTCAATTTGCTTTGGCTACCCGCTGGTTGATCGCTGCTACGCGTGCCCGCTCCGGCAAGAATTTCACCGAAAAATTAGCATCCGAGTTGATGGACGCGGCTAATAAAACAGGCGCGGCTGTCCATAAGCGCGAAGAAGTCCACAAGATGGCCAAGGCCAATCGCGCATTCTCTCATTACCAGATGCGGTAATCCGTTTACCGTAATATTTGTTATTTTTCACTTGAGCAATTTGTGATGACTCGTCAGTATCCTTTGGAACGGTATCGAAACATCGGGATCATTGCCCATATTGATGCGGGCAAGACCACCACGACCGAGCGTATCCTTTTTTATACGGGAAAGACGCATCGCATCGGGTCTGTGGATGATGGAACTACCGTCACCGATTGGATGGACCAGGAACGTGAGCGTGGTATTACGATTGTTTCCGCAGCTGTATCGGCAGAGTGGAAAGAGCATCTGGTCAATATCATTGACACACCAGGCCATATCGATTTCACCGCCGAAGTACAGCGCTCCTTGCGAGTTTTGGATGGTGGCATAGTTGTCTTTGACGCTGTTCAGGGCGTAGAGCCCCAGAGCGAGACAGTATGGCGGCAGGCTAACCGCTATGGCGTACCTCGTATATGCTTCGTGAATAAAATGGACCGCGTCGGCGCATCCCACTCGCGCACAATTGACATGGTGCGCGAGAGATTGGGAGCCAACCCTGTGGCCGTTCAAATGCCGATTGGAGCAGAGGCCGAATTCGCTGGTGTTGTAGATTTGTTCACCCAACGTGCTACTATCTGGGAAGACGATCTAGGCCAAGATGCCCGCGATATGGATGTCCCAGCAGACCTGAGTCCCCAGGCAGATGCAATGCGGGAGCGCATGATTGAGCAGATTTCTGAGACCGATGATGCTCTCACCCTCAAGTATTTGGATGGTGAAAAGATCACGGTAGATGAACTCAAAGCTGCCATGCGACAGGCTGTCATTGCAGGGCAACTGACTCCCGTTTATTGTGGAACCTCCCTGCGGAATAAAGGCGTGCAGCCTTTATTGGATGCCGTTGTGGAATTTCTGCCCTCCCCATTGGACATTCCCGCGGTTCGGGGACTTCGTCCCTCTGATGATGCAGAAGTTGAACGCCCAGCAGAAGATTCTGCCCCCATGAGCGCACTGGTCTTTAAAATAGTAACCGATCCATACGTTGGGCGATTGGCCTATATCCGAGTTTACTCTGGCAAGCTCAAACAGGGTACTTCGGTCTATAATCCGACCAAGCAAAAGAAAGAGCGCATTGGACGTCTGATCCGCATGTATGCTGATCGACGTGAAGATATCCAAGAATCCGGAGCCGGCGATATTGTAGCCGTTTTAGGGCTAAAACACTCATTTACTGGCGATACGTTATGTGATGCTGCCGATCAAATTATATTGGAAACCATCACATTCCCCGCACCGGTGATCTCTGTAGCCATTGAACCAAAGACCATGGCCGATCAGGACAAAATGTCTGGTGCTCTGCACAAATTGTCGGATGAAGACCCCACTTTTAGGGTGCGCACTGATCCCGATACTGGCCAGACCATCATTTCCGGTATGGGCGAGTTACACCTGGAAGTGCTGGTAGACCGCATGTTGCGAGAATTCCGGGTTCAGGCTCGGGTTGGCCGCCCACAGGTCGCCTACCGAGAATCGATCACCCGCCCGGTGGAGAAGATTGTGTATCGCCATGTAAAACAAACTGGCGGGCACGGTCAATTTGCTCACGTTGTTTTATCGCTGGAACCAGGCGAGCGTGGCAGCGGCATTCAATTTGAAAGCGACATTATCCGTGGCGTTATCCCCAAGGAGTTTATTCCTGCCGTTGAAAAAGGTGTGCGCGAATCCGCCGAGGCTGGGGTGCTTGCGGGATACCCCATTACCGATGTGAAAGTCCGCTTGTACGATGGCTCCTTCCACGAAGTCGACTCTAGCGAGGTGGCTTTCAGATTGGCTGGCTCGATGGCCTTCCGCGAAGGTGTACAGAAAGCTAAACCTGTGCTACAAGAGCCGATCATGAAAGTGGAAGTAGTCGTTCCAGAATATTTCTTGGGCGAAGTCATTGGACAATTGAACGCTCGCCGCGGTGAGATACTGGGCATGGAAATGCGCCCAGGTAGTACACAGGCCATCAAGGCAATGATGCCTCTGGCAGAAATGTTTGGTTACGCAACAGAATTGCGTTCAGCAACACAGGGACGCGGCGTATTTACGATGGAGTTCGATCATTACGCACAGGTTGCCGAGAATGTATCCCGGCTCATTATTATGGGCAGGTGACAGAGTAATAATAGATTCTTTATAGATATGATTGGCGTACTTCAGTTAGGAGAGCATAAATGGCTAAAGAAAAATTTGTAAGAGACAAGCCACACTTGAATGTCGGCACCATGGGACATATCGACCATGGGAAGACCACACTGACAGCTGCGATCACCAAATACTGTTCGTTTTTGGGTCATGGGGCGTTCCGGGCGTT
>JBDRGC010000528.1:0-3270 GCA_043818215.1 Chloroflexota bacterium
CGCTAACTCGCTATCCTGGTAGGCCCCTTCGAAGTAGAGCGAGGTGATATCCCAATGCAGCACATTCAAATCCAAATCGTAGGTCTGGATAGCCTGACTGACCAGTTGTGCCCAAAGTTCACCCAGATGGGGATAAAGCCGATCCAGGTCACGCCCCAGGCGATTATCGTAAACTTGCTGCGGAAGGATATCTAATACTTCTGGCAGCACCGTCTCGGTGAACCAGTCGTCCACCTGATACAGCGGCTGGGGGGCCAGGAGCCGGTTGAGAACCAACAGTTCTACAATTCGCCCCGGATCAATGTCTGCCTGACTGGGGACCAGTTCATTCACAATCCGCCGCACCTGTAAAGCGCTCAAAATCGGATCAATGAGCGGCAGGGCGTTTAGCTGCCGAGGGCGTAAGGCCACATTATCCTGCCCCAGTTGTTCAGCTTGAAGTGCATTCATAACTCTGCCTTCTTGTACATTTGTGGCAGAGTATACACCGGGTGGCTCGATTGTTAAAGTACAGAGATTTCAAACATTTGTTCTATGTCGAAAGCAGGCTTAGTGGTTCGATAAAGAAGTGGAAATATGAAGCACCCCGAATCTCGTAAAAGGAGAGGAAGCGGGGGGCTGAACATGTATTCGTTCAGCTTCGCAAACGGGAAGATGGGTTTCGCCTGGATTGTGGAAACATGTTGAAAGTTGATGTATCCGTTGCAGAGAATGATGGTGAGTGAGATTTACCGAATCAATGGCACGTAATTGCACGCAATCTGCACGCAAAGAAAAAGCCTGCTCATTGAGCAGGCTTAGAACCACCATGGGGTGGCTATGGGTGGAACTCCCCACCAATATGGCGCACCCGGCGCGACTCGAACGCGCAACCTTTTGATTCGAAGTTATTGGGATTTCCGTCCATTCCGTATATGTGGGATTATGATGTCCACTTAGTCCATGTAGGGGAGATTGTTTGTCCATACAGAGTATTCTGTCTATTGTGTCCGCTGGAATTGCACGCAATATGCACGCAATATGCACGTAGAAAACCTTATTAGGAAAATGGGGCGGCGATCCGCTGACTTTGTCGACAATCTCAATCTCTATGCATCTGTAAGTTATTTGTTTTTACTGTTGAATAAGTCAAATCGAAGGAACGGAAACCTAATCAGCGGATACCGAGTCCGACGGATGAGTTTTGACTTATTTTTTGGGCAGATCAGTCATCTAGAGGAATCCCATGGAGTAATTGCACTATATGGGTGTTGGAATGATAATTCACTTTACACCATGTACCCAGAGAAATGCTTTTTCAATAGAGCGTACAAGACGCATATCTGCGGTCCAGAGTTCAGCATTTAAGCGTTGAGCTAACGCCAAGTAATGAGCTTCATAAGTCGCTGGTAGGTTGTGTGTAGTCGTTAAATCCAGTGCGTCCTGATGTAAGTTTGCGTCGCCGTAAAGAGTAATAGGCGTTGTGCTATCGAGACAGCATCGGCGCTAAGGTGATTTTGTCGCTGGTACTAATACAAAGCGTTTGTGACCTCATAATTAGGTAATGTGGGCGCTGCGAGTGGACGACTAGATGATTCCCAGATGTCCCATTGTGTCCAGTGTGGCTCACGATTAAGAACTGTGAGAAAGCGGAACACGAAACCGATATCAAGGCAGACCCAAGATGTGCTTATAGCGTGCCCCCCGTTGATTGTTAATTACTTCGGCTGGGTGGGGTAAGGGCTTGTCTTGTGTCTCGGTCTCGATGCGTTCTTGAGCGAGCTGGACCAATTTGCGCCAGCGACCACTCTCCCCTTGGGTAGCCTTGAGTTGATTGTAATCATTTAGAGAGAGGATTATAACCTGAGGCTGTCCGGCTCGTTCTACAATAAAGCGTTCGTGGCGATCTACTGCACGCCGAATGACTTCTCCAAAGCGGATTCGGGCTTCAGTGGCAGGATAGTTATTTCCATCGAAAATATCCTTTTGATTAATCATCCATTGATTAATATGATTATACATCATATTTTCGAAACAGCTCACACACAGCAGACAGACAATACGGATAATTGGTAACCGTTCAGCCCCCCCTGCCCCCCAACTTTGGGGGGAGCCCGTATTTGCTCAATCTAACCCTGGAGAGACCCCATGTTGCTCCCCCCGGGATTGGGGGGCAGGGGGGGGCTGAACGGTTACGATAATTGTGGTGAGTCCAATTCCAAATCGTTTCTTTATGTCCAAACGCGTCCGTTAAGTCAAACCGCGTACATTTCTTCAGCAAAGTTCCCTATTGCTCAAGAATTATGTGATCACTCCTGATCCCAAGAATGTTGAGTGCATCGTGATTCCCATCTCGATTTATGGCGGATGGCGTTTTTATGAACTAAGCGAATGGCAACTTTCACCACATAGGCCAGACTGTATACGTCGGTGGCAGGTGTGAGATATCCCGACCCCATCGTCCCTAACCATAGTTCCCGCGAGCGATAGTGGAGAGTGTCCACCTGTTCGTTGCTGTAATTGGACGGGGTCTGGCTGGCATAGGTCATCAGCCCGATACTTGGCACAGTCAGACTTGGCGACGCTCACCCTGCGAGCGTTATCCGAGGGAGATAGCCTCTTGGCCTTCCAAAGCGCTCAAGTCAGCGACCGCACCGGAACCCCGCAAACCATTGACGCCATGTTGGGTGGCAGCGTGGCGGTGACGTCCACCTGGCGCATATACCTGCCGCTGTTGGTGCGGTAGGGAAGATAAATTTGAACAAGAAGATTCATCTTGATACCGCCCTCACAACCCCAGCCTCCTCCGTTTAGCCTTCTTCGTATCAGCAACCATAGGCGTTGAGACAGCCTTGCTGATACTCTCCGGAGTGAGTAACTCGGAGAGCAGCCCGCGCCGCTTAGGTGGCAAAAGAGCTTTCAAGGCCTCGACAGTGTTTTCCTGCCAGCCATCGGGCGAGGCATAATCTTCAGGATGAGCTGCGATGACCTCCCGAACGAAAGCATTTATTTTGCTATGATCGGTGCTGTCGATAGGCTCTACTTTCATCACCGTAGGCGGCTGCCAGCGTCCACTCACGCGGGCGCGCAGCCAGGCGTGTAACGTAGGCAGGTCCAAAGTCATATCGCCGTAACGTACACTGGAACTCAAGGTTGCCCTGATCAAGTCTGCATCCTCTGGGTCGGGGGAAAAGAAGGCTTGCGTGGACGTGTTGGCCAGCAAAGCCTGTACCACGGACTCAAAACCTTCCACCCGCCGCATCATCGAAAGGGACTGCACTAACACGAACA
>JBDRGC010000529.1:0-6107 GCA_043818215.1 Chloroflexota bacterium
GCCTGATCCCTGGGCGCTGGCAGGCACTCTATCGACTCAATCCCATGGCCGGCGTGGTGGATGGTTTCCGTTGGGCGTTATTGGGTGCGGGACATCCGCCGGATTGGACCACCGCCCTTTCAGCAGCACTGGTATTGGTATGCTCATCAGCGGCGCCTTCTACTTCCGCCGCACTGAGCGCACTATCGTGGACGTGTTGTGATGGACAACATTACCATTCGTGTTGACAACCTGGGCAAGATGTACCGTATCGGCGTGGCCGAGAAGCAGCCCCAGGACCTGTGGCAGGCGGCTAAGAGCCTGGCAGCGTCACCCTTTGAGTACCTGCTCCGCATGGGGCGACCCCCAACGGAAGAAGAAACCCTGTGGGCCTTGAAAGACGTCTCCTTTGAAGTAAAACGCGGCGAAGTGGTGGGCGTCCCTTCGATTGCACTCCCCCTGATCGGGGACTTCGCAGGACAGGCATCGGGCGCAACGGCGCCGGCAAATCAACCCTGCTCAAGATTCTCTCACCTTCGCAGAAGGCCATCACCGAGCCGACCGAGGGCCGCGCCGTGGTCAATGGCCGTGTCGGCTCCCTCCTCGAAGTGGGCACCGGCTTCCACCCGGAGCTGACCGGACGGGAGAACATAAGGTGGGGGGAAACGTTTGTATGTTCATTCAACTGACGCCAATGGAGCAGTGACTTGACCCCAGAGGAAATTCGAACTCTCATCAGCCAGGGTGAAGGGCAACGGCTAGAACTGAAGCGCTCGCTGGCCGAACTGGAGACGGGCGTGCGTGCGGCAGCGGCTATGGCTAATACAGACGGCGGTCACGTATTGTTTGGCGTGCGAGATGCCGGCGCAACCCTGGGTGTGCAGATCGGTGCTCAAACCAGAGAGCGGGTCGTCCAGGCCATCACCGCCAATACCGATCCTACCCTTTACCCGTCTGTGGAGTATGTGAAGATGGATGGAAAGGCCATCATCCTGATCACAGTACCTGAGAGTGCTGATAGACCGCACCTGGTGCGTGGCCAGGCGTACAAGCGGGTGGGAGCTGCCGACGTGCAGATGAGCCGGGCGGAATATGAGCGGCTGCTGCGCGACCGACCTGGAGCCGAATACGATGGTCAGGTGGTCGGGCAAGCCACCGAGGACGATATTGCCTGGGAAAAGGTCGAGGGGTATCTGGTCTTACGGGAGCGGGTCACCGGTCGCCGGGTAACCATCTCGCCACAACAGGTTCTGCAGGCGCGGGGCTGTCTGGTTGAGGCCGATGGGATGCTGCGTCCCACGATAGCTGGCCTGTTGCTCTTCGGCGTCGATCCCCAGGCCTTCCTCTCGCGCAGCAATATCACGGTGGTGCGCTTCCGGGGACAGAACTCGGCTCACGGCTACTACGACCGGCGCGATCTGATGGGCACATTGGCGGAGATGGTGGATGCTGCTGAGGCCCACCTGTGGGAGCACATTCAGCATGGTGGACGGGTGCGAGGTCTGCGACGAGAGGATTTGCACGAGTACCCACGCCCGGCCCTGCGCGAGTGTCTGGTAAATGCCGTGGCTCATCGGGATTACAGCATCCGAGGCTCGCGCATCATTGTCTCGATGTTTGAAGGCCGGATCGAGTTCAACAGCCCGGGGCCGTTACCGTGGCCGGTTACTGTGGAAAACATCCCTTCGACAAGCTCAGGGCAGGCCTGGAGCAACAGTACTCACGCAATCCCCGCATCGTGCGAGTCCTCTTCGAAATGGGTTACATCGAGGAGATAGGGACCGGGCTGGATAACGTCTATCGCTGGCTGGCTGAAGCCGGGCAACCGGAACCGGCTTTGCGGGACACCGGTGGCTCTTTCATCATCACCCTTTATGGGCTGGATATGGACAAAGCGCTGGCTGAGGGAGAGGCAGGGGCAATAGACCTGGAGGCGTCAGGCCTGAACGAACGGCAGCGGCAAGCCATCGAGTATATCCAGGAGCATGGTAAGATTACGAATCGGGAATATCAAGAGCTTGGCAAGGTGAGCCACGAGATGGCCCATCGGGTATTATCAGCATTGACAGCAAAAGGGTTAATTGAGAAGCGCGGTGCAGGAAGAGGGACTCACTACATAATTTGTTGATGATTAGGTTGATGATTAGGTTGATGATTAGGTTGATAATTTTTGACAATTTCGTGCAAAGAGAAAATTTAGTGAAAATTCGTGTAATTCGTGGCAGAGAAGAAGTATGAGTGACATCGCTATCCGCGTCGAAAACCTGAGCAAACGCTACCTCATCGGCAAAGCCATCCAACACACCGATGGCAGCAAGCCCCTCCTGCAAAGGATGACCGCCCCCTTCCGCTACCTGGCTTCGACCCTGCGGCCGCCGGATGAAGACGAAATCCTGTGGGCGCTCAAAGACGTCTCCTTCGAGGTGCAGCGCGGGGAAGTGGT
Source organism: Chloroflexota bacterium (assembly GCA_043818215.1). Lineage (GTDB taxonomy): Bacteria > Chloroflexota > Anaerolineae > Anaerolineales > UBA11858 > JBDRGC01. The sequence goes on from JBDRGC010000529.1 coordinate 2,423, forward strand.
GGGCATCATCGGGCGCAATGGGGCCGGCAAGAGCACCCTGTTGAAGATTCTCTCCCGCATCAAAGATGCCCATCACCGAACCTACCTCCGGCCGTGCCATCATCAACGGCCGCATCGCCAGTCTGCTCGAAGCATGTCCTGAGTTCACCGAAGGATCGGTACTGGCTTCCACCCCGAACTGCCCGGGCGCGAAAACATCTACCTGTTATAATGAACGTATCCCCCATAGGTCCAGATGGCAGAATAGGAGCACATGGGTATGGAACAGACACCATTTCAACAAGCACTCGATTTCATTGAACAATTTCCTGTTGCCGATCAGGAGGCATTGCTCGATATCGTTCGGCAGCGTTTGATTGAACAACGCCGAACTGAGATTGCTGCCAATGCAAAAGCCACACTGCAAGCTTTCCGGGAAGGGCATGCACAAGTGGGAACAATCGATGATCTCCGCCGTGATTTATTAAAAGAATTATGAGGCGCCTGGTTTGGGATGCCAGTTTTCGGCGTGCATTTCGCCGCAGAACGCGCCGGAATGCAGCCCTTCAAGAACGAATTTTTGTGGTCATGGAAAACCTGGCCCTAGACCCTTTCGCACCGGAGCTAAAAACGCACAAGTTGAAAGGGCATTTGGCTGGTCTATGGGCATGTTGGGTTGAGCGCGATTGCCGGATCGTCTTTGCGTTTGAGCCTGAAACGGAGGGAGGAGATGACATGATCGTACTCGTGGATATTGGCTCGCACGATGATGTGTACTGATGCCAGACTTGTGGCGGCAAGACGAAGAAGAAACCAATCACGAATTTATTTCCCCATTCGCCTAATTCGTCTCATTCGTGACAAAAAAAGAAAAAGCGCCTGTCACGAATTTCTCGAATGTAACGAATTGTTTTTTCCCTATTCGCCTAATTCGCTTCATTCGTGACAAAAGAAGAAACAAACATTCGCCCCATTCGTCTCATTCGTGACAAGAAAAAATAAAAAAATTCGGTAAATTAGTCTCATTCGTGACAAAGATGGGAAAATCATGACAAAAATCCTCTACAAAGCCCTCTCCTACGCCATCATCGGCGCCGCCATGGAAGTCCACAACACCCTCGGTCGCGGGTTCCTCGAAGCCGTCTACCAGGCCGCCCTCGCCCACGAACTCACCCTCCGCGGCATCCAATTCGAACAACAGGTCAAACTCCCCGTCTACTACAAAGGCCAACTCGTGGGGGACTACATCGCCGATTTCGTGGTGGAAGGCAAAATAATCCTTGAACTCAAAGCCATCGCCCAGCTTGCCCCCGTCCACCAGGCCCAGGCCCACAACTACCTGGCCGCCACTGGCCTATCCCTGGCCATCCTGCTCAACTTCGGGGCAACGTCCCTCGAACGCGAACGCGTCGTCCGCTACACCCCTGGGACAGATGACAGTCACGAATTGCCCGGATGAAAAGAAAAACCCAGTCACGAATTTCTCGAATGTAACGAATTTATTTTTCCCTATTCGTATAATTCGCTTCATTCGTGACAAAAGAAGAATCAAAAACATTCGCCCCATTCGTTCCATTCGTGACAAGAAAAAATAAAAAAAATTCGGTAAATTGGCCCCATTCGTGACAAAAAATCAATGTCTGATATAGCGATTCGTGTCGAAAACCTCTCCAAACGTTACCTCATCGGTAAAGCCATCCAGCATACGGATGGCAACAAACCTTTCTTGCAGAAAGTAACCGCCCCCTTCCGCTACCTGGCCTCGACCCTGCGACCGCCCGATGAAGACGAAATCCTGTGGGCGTTGAAAGACGTCTCCTTCGACAGACGTCTCCTTCGACAGGCATCGAGCGCAACGGGGCCGGCAACATTTGGACTGGTTGGCCTGGAGGATTGTTCTGGCAACATTGACGGATAGAGGAGGAAAACTTTGACTGAAAAAATCTTAGTCACCGGCGGAGCGGGGTTCATCGGCTCGCATTTATGTGAAAAATTGGTGCATAACGGCCATTATGTGGTCGCCATCGACGATCTTTCCACTGGACGGCTGGAGAATATCCAGCACCTGCGACCCCTGCCCAATTTCCAATTCGTGCGCGAGACCATCACCAACCTGCAAGTTCTCGACCGGCTGGCCAGCGAAGCGGACACCATCGTCCATCTGGCGGCGGCGGTAGGCGTCCAACTCATTGTGAAAGACCCGGTGCGCACCATCCAGACCAATATCATGGGCACCGAGGCCGTGCTGACCACCGCTAACCGCTACGGCTGCAAGGTGTTGATCGCCTCGACATCGGAAGTATACGGCAAGGGAGCCAAAGTGCCCTTCTGCGAAGATGATGACCGCTTGATGGGTTCCACCACCCACAGCCGCTGGGCTTATGCCACTTCCAAAGCCGTGGATGAGTTCCTGGGTTTGGCCTACCACCACCAGTTTGGTCTGCCTGTGGTGATCATGCGCTTCTTCAACACGGTAGGGCCACGCCAGACAGGACGCTATGGTATGGTTGTACCACGCTTCGTGCGTCAGGCGTTGCGCAACGAACCGCTGACCGTTTATGGGGACGGGAAACAATCGCGCTGCTTTACCGACGTGGCTGATGTGGTCTGGGCCATCGATAAACTATCCAGGCATCCGGATGCGGTGGGGCAGGTGTTCAATATCGGTGCAACCGAAGAAGTTTCGATCCTGGAACTGGCTAAACGAGTCATCGAATTAGTGGGCAGCAATTCGGAAATCAAATTTGTACCCTACGACGAAGCCTACGCCCCCGGTTTCGAAGATATGCACCGGCGGGTGCCTTGCATCGAGAGAATTCAATCGCTGACCGGTTACTCTCCCAAATACTCTTTGGAAGAGACCCTCGATCGGGTGATTGCATACGAAAAAGGATACTTGGAAGGATAAACATTCCTTTCCAACAAACGAATTTATGGCTACAGAACAAGTACTGCTAACCGATCATGATGTTACTGAAAATCAAGTGGTCATCGAAGCCACCCGCGGCTGGGCGTCTTTGCAACTGCATGCCCTGTGGCAGTACCGCGAGCTGCTCTACTTCCTGGTGTGGCGTGATCTCAAGGTACGCTACAAGCAGACTGCTCTGGGCGTAGCCTGGGTGATCTTGCAGCCGGTGGTCAGCATGGTGATCTTCAGCGTGCTGTTCGGCAGCCTGCTCAAGGTACCCTCCGGCGAAGTGCCTTACCCCATCTTTGCCTACGCAGCTTTGCTGCCCTGGAATTACTTCGCCGGGTCGCTGATCCGCTCCTCGACCAGCGTGGTCAACAGCGCCAACCTGATCACCAAGGTCTATTTCCCCCGCCTGGTGATCCCCATCTCGGGTGTGCTCTCCGGGCTGGTGGATGTTGCCTTCGCTTTCGTGGTGCTGGCCGGGATGAGGTTCTATTATGGCATCGCTCCCACTGCGGAGGTGGTCTGGTGACCGGCCTTCTTCCTGCTGGCGATGGTCACAATCGTCTGCGCGGCGAGATGGATGACGGTGTCAATCTCATACTCTCCGAGCGCGCGTTCAAGGATGTCCCGATCGCGCACATCGCCGCGCACAATCTTGACACGCTCGATCAATCCTGACCGGGCCAGTTCGCTCTGCGGCACCCAATCGCGGACGAGGCAGACCACGTCCGCGCCTGATTCCACCAGTCGCTGTACCAGCCACGAACCAACCAGGCCTGTGCCACCAGTGAC